>JAEPQQ010000100.1 GCA_017640445.1 Bacteroidia bacterium
TTTGCCGCCGGTAATTCGGCGATAGCTGTCCATGTTTTTCTCTGAAACCGGTGTGGTAGGTGGTGCCTTTATCGTAAAAGGATCAACTTGTACACCGTTTTTCCAAAACCGAAAACACAAATGAGGCCCTGTTGCCAGTCCGGTGCTTCCAACGTAGCCGATAATTTCTCCCTGTTTAACATACTTCCCGTTTCGGATGCCTTTTGCAATCCGGCTCATGTGTAAATATTGAGTCGTATACGTGCTGTTGTGTTTCACTTTCACGTACCTGCCGTTACCTCGTGAGTAGCTGGCTGCAACAATACGTCCGTCGCCCACCGTGCGTATAGGGGTTCCCGTTGGGGCTGCGTAGTCCGTCCCCAGATGGGCCTTCCACCGCTTTTGTACCGGATGAAACCTGCGTCTGGAGAAGCGTGAACTGATTCTGCTGTATTTAAGAGGTGCTTTCAGGAACGCCTTCTTTAGGTTTTGTCCGTTCTCGTCGAAGTAACCAATATCGGGTTCCTGATCGTATTGAAACGCATAGAATGAATCGCCTCGGTGGTAAAACAAGGCCGCTTTTACCTCGCCCACTTCAACCGTTTTTCCATCTGCTTTGTACTCGTCGAAAACTACCTTAAAAAAGTCGTTTTTATCGATTCGGAAGAAGTTAACCTGCCAGGCGAAAACATCGGCCAGTTTGATGCCAAGTTCGTACGATACGTTTGCATTCAAAATACTGTGATACAGGGTGTTCTCGATCCGGGCACAGATGGTGCGTTCTACCGTGTCTACGGGTAAGCGGTGCCAGGTGGCATATGCCGAATCGCGGAAACCCAAAACCAATTTCTCGGTTTCGTTGGCGTGATAAATCAAATGGGAGGCCAGCTTTACACCATCTTCTTCTCTGTAAATCATGTTCACCCTTCGCCCTGCAATAATTCGGTTGATACGAAAAATGGTGTCGGTTTTGTCAATTGCACTGAACAACAACGAGTCATCCGTTTGATATCGATCAAAAAGGTTGGTAAAAACAGAGTTTTTCGCTACCCGGAACGTGTCTACCTGATCGAGAAACTTGTTAATGGTTTGCCCGTAATACAGAGCACTTGAATCAGGGGGTGTCGCGCTATCCTTTTCTACAGCATCTGCAGTTTCCGATTTTGGTTTTTTGGTTTCACCTGATTTGTCAGGATTACACGCCGCAAACGATAGTGTAAGTGCAATAGGTAAAAGTCTTAGAGAGTAGGCTGAGAGCTTCAAATAAACGGGCTTTATAGATGTATAAACACAAATTATTGAACAATAATATTGCCTTTAGGGTTGAAGAAATACCTTTGCATAAAAGATTTGTTAACGAAATAAACACAATATAGAAATGGCATTAGAATTTAACGACGGAAACTGGGAATCAGAAGTACTCCAGTCAGACGTACCTGTCCTTGTTGATTTTTGGGCAGTTTGGTGTGGACCATGTAAAATGATCGGACCTATCGTAGAAGAACTTGCTGGCGAATACGATGGCAAGGTGAAGATCGGTAAGATGAACGTTGACGAAAACCGAGACACTCCGATGAAATATGGCATTCGAAGCATTCCTACGTTATTGGTGTTCAAGAACGGAGAAGTAGTTGACAAATTAGTAGGTGCAGTACCTAAGAGTACGATCTCTGGAAAACTAGATGCCCAATTGGCATAACTACACGACGAATAGACAATAAAAAGATAGAACGATGGTTATTTTTGTAACCATCGTTTTTTTGTGGATTTAAATCAGGAAATCATACGGATAGACAACCTTGAGCTACTTGCAAAACAAGTGGTTGAAGGTTTCATTACAGGACTTCATAAGAGCCCGTATCACGGCTTTTCTGTGGAGTTTGCAGAACATCGACAGTACAACGCCGGTGAGTCAATCCGAAACATCGACTGGAAGCTTTTTGCCCGTACGGAGCGTCTTTATGTGAAGCGTTTCGAAGAAGAAACGAATCTACGCTGTCAAATCCTGTTGGATGTTTCCTCGTCGATGTACTATCCGAAAACAGGCGTAAATAAACTACGGTTCTCTGTAGTGGGAGCAGCCTCGGTAATGAACATGTTGAAACGTCAACGCGATGCCGTTGGTTTAACTGTCTTTAACAACCAAATAGAAGACCATATACCCGCCAAATCATCAGCAAGCCATCATCAATTGTTGATGAAAACGCTGCATGATGCTGATAACCGGAATGCCGACCAGAAGGAGACCGATGTAATTTCCACCTTGCACGAAATTGCCGAGCGCATTAATCGAAGAAGCATGGTTGTTATTTTTAGCGACATGTTTGATTCAGGAGATGAAGCGGCCTTATTCGATGCGCTGCAGCATTTAAAGTTTAATAAACATGAGGTGATCTTGTTTCACACCATGCATCACCAGTCGGAATTGAACTTCGATTTTGAAAACCGACCGTACACCTTTGAAGATATTGAAACGGGTGAGCGGGTTAAGTTGTTCCCGTCTGAGGTGAAACAACATTATACTGCCGAGCTTAACCGCTTTTATACCAACCTGAGAAATAAATGTGCACAATACAAAATAGACTTTGTTGAGTGCGATGTATCCAAACCCATTGATCAGATTCTACTCCCTTTTATGGTAAAACGACAACGGATGAGGGGGTAACCAAGAATGTAAGCTGATGAAAAGAGACGTAGTCATTTTAGAAAACCCTTCCGAACTTGGAGCTGGTACTCGTGGAGCCGGAACGGGCCCAATTTCCCTTCGCCTTGAAGACAATCAGAACGGGAACGCAGTATATGGGAAGTATCCGCATGTAACCATACCTTCCCGCAATGAAGTATTGTGCAAGGCTACGGATACGCCAAGTGCGAAATACATCAACCAAATAGAAGAACAGAACCTTGTTCTGATCAACAAGCTTCAGGAACAACTAGGCAGCAATAAATTCCCACTAATTGTTTCGGGCGACCATAGCAATGCTCTGGGGTCTATTGCCGCAATTAAGGATCAATACCCCGACAAGAGACTAGGTGTGATTTGGATTGATGCTCACGCCGACCTTCATACCCCATATACAACGCCTAGTGGCAATGTACATGGTATGCCGTTGGGTGCTAGCTTAGGAGAGGGCTATGAATCTCCTTCTATTAATCAACCAACTCAGGAAGTAGAAGATGCCTGGCATCGACTTACGCATATTGGTAAAAACGCGGTCCATCCTAAGGTATTGGCTACCGATCTTGTGCTTATTGCCATACGCGACCTCGAGGAACCAGAATGGCGCGACATAGATGATAATCGCATCAAAAACTATGTTCCAGCCCGACTTTTAAACAAGTCAATGGAAGAAGTGGCTGAAGAGACGTTAACCTATCTTGGAGCGTGTGATATGTTGTATGTATCGTTCGACGTAGACTCAATGGACCCGTCAGTAAGTGCAGGAACCGGAACCAGTGTTCCGAATGGATTAACCCTCGATCAGGCTAAAACCCTGCTGTCAGAGCTATACAAATCTGAGAAATTGGTGGCCCTTGAAGTGACCGAGATCAACCCTCTGATCGACGAGCACAACAAGATGGCAAAAGCTGCTCTTGAAATATTGAAACACCTGCTCTAGGTGTAATTACGTCCAGTTAAGTGAACGTAAACCGCTGTTTTTAAGCCAAAAAACGCTGGTTTTAACAAGATAAGTGTTGTATCTTTGAGATACTACTATACTACTTTTAAAGAAAATTATTCGTTTTTTACATGAGCCTCTATCAACCCACCATTGTTGGAAGTACAGCGGTAAGTCAATACTGTTCTCTGTTTGACTCCAACCAAAACCCCATCTTATTACTGGATTCAATTGGCGAAATGGTCTATTGCAATCAATCGTTTATTAGCCAATTTGGCGAGACCAAGGAAGACCTTCTTGAGTTCAACGATGTGAGCAAAGTATGGGACCAGTATACCACGTCGATTTTTGACGGTGAGAAAGAAGGTGTGTTGTATGACGAGGTTACAAGTATGGAGTTCAGACGTCTTGTACTGAACGACGAAGTGTTTTGCATGGTGTCTTTGCCAACTCACGCAAAGCTTACATTGCTAACGTCAGGTACCAAAACCAATCAAATAAGTAGAATGGCTTCTGCCGATCAGGAACTGATTAACTCAGTGCTTGATAATGCGCCCGATGCCATGTTGGTGTTGGATTACGACAACCAGGTATATGTAGCGGCAAACGACCGTGCTGAACAGCTATTGGGGTATTCGGTAGAGGAAATTCTGGACCTGAAATTAGGCGAGTTAAGTCCTGGGTTGATGAAAAGTGGTGAGATAGGAGCAGAAGTGGCAACGAAGTATCTCGATAGTTGTATCAAATCAGGTAAACGGGTGATTTTTGAGTGGCAAGTGCGCCATAAAAATGGCACCTTAATACCCTGTGAGATAAGCGTATTTAAGTTACCCACACAAAATGGCACATATGTAAGAACCAGCATACTGGATATATCATTTCGGGAAGATCTGGAGAAGAGGATTCAACAGACACGCAAAGAATATGAAGAGAATGTAGACGAGGCGATTAAATCTCAACGAGAGGATCAATTGCGAGCGTTTGTACGCGACAGCCCCATTCCGGTGGCCATGTTAGATAGCAATATGAACTATCTTTTTGTAGCTCGGGACTGGGTGGAAACCTTTCCGACCGAGTTTGGTGAAGACATCATCGGTCGTAACCACTACGAATTGAACCCACATATACCGATGCGCTGGAAACTAGTGCACAAGGCTGCCCTGAAGGGTAATGCGCAAGGTATGAAGCGCGACAAGTACAAAGATCGCGACGGGAAAGATGCTTGGTGTCAATGGGATGTTCGTCCATGGTACCTCGATGGAAAGCACATTGGTGGAATCATCATCTATGCACAAAACATCACCGAAGATGTAGAGGCTGAGAATAAAATGCTTGAACAGGAACGAAAGTTTAAGCATTTCTTTAATTCTGACTCTATAGGTTGGATTGAGATAAAGGCTCCACAGCTTTTAGACGTAATACGACAAGATCCGGATCTGGATTTTAGAAAGATCGCAGAGTTTCACAAAAGTCAATTGGGCACCGTATTGCGATATAACCGGAAAATTGCGGACATATTCGGTTTGCCGATTGATCAGGTACCGGAAGAATTCGAGCCAATTCGATACGTGGTGGAAGGAAGAGAGGAGCTGGCTGGAAAGCTATTTGCAGCCGTACGCGATAACATCGAAAGCTTTGACGGAGAGATCGTTATTGAGAATAAATACGGAGAACTGCGAAACCTCAATGTAAATGTACATTTTACGTTGGCCGGAGGCAGTGGAGAGATATTATATGGTGTTCAGGACGTAACCGACCTGAAGGAATCGGTTAAGGCATTGCGTGAAAGCGAAGAACGCTACCGAACCATGTTTGATAGCAACAGTTTGGGTGTTATCTATACTAATTATGGCCAGGGAATGGTGAAGATCAACGAGTCGTTTACCGAGATCTTTGGATATACTGAGGGAGACATGCAGACGTTAGATGAGAATGACATGTTGCTACCCGAGTATCACGATCTTAACCGCCAGATTACTGAAGATTTCAGAACTGGTGTGAAGCGATACATATCCGTGGAGAAGGAATACAAGCGGAAGGATGGACGCAAGATCATAGCACAGACCTCGTCAAGCGCATTGTACGACGATTCAGGACTCCACTATGGAAACGTAACCATTATCGAGGATATCACAGAGCGAAAAACAGCTGAACTGAAGATCAGAAAGCAGAACGAGGAGTTGAAAAAGATCAACCAGGAGCTCGATCAATTTGTATACAGTGCTGCGCACGACTTAAGAGCACCAATTGCGAATGTAATGGGGCTTGTGAAGCTCATTCGAATTGAAGAAATATCAGAAACGGCCCAACACTACCTGGCCCTTCAGGAGAAGAGTCTTGCAAAACTCGACGAGTTCATCAAGAGTATAGTGGATTATTCGAGAAACTCACGCCTCGATATTGCAAAAGACGAGATCAATCTCGACGAGTTTGTGAACGAAGTAGTTGACCAGTATCGCTTCTCAGAAAATGCAGAAAAGCTTAAGATCGATATTCAGGTAGACCAAAAAGGCAAATTCATTTCGGATAATAACCGCTTGTCGGTCGTTATGAACAACCTGGTTTCCAATGCCGTTCGGTATATGGACGTAGAGAAAGACGATTGTTTCCTGAATATTCGGGTGAGTTCCGATAAAGACATGGCCAAGGTTCAGGTTGAGGATAACGGAATTGGAATAGAACAAGAACACCTCGAGTCTATTTTCCAACTGTTCTATCGGGCCAGTTCAAATTCAAAAGGAACCGGTATCGGACTTTATATAGTGAAGGAAACGGTTGATAAACTGAAAGGAAAGATCGACGTTTCTTCAGAATATGGAAAAGGAACTACCTTTACCGTAACGTTCAAGAACTTCCTTGGTGTTAAAAGCAAGAAGAAATAAGCAATGATCTTTCTGATTGACGACGATGATATTCAGAACCTGATCAATACGAAGGTGATTAGCCTCGTATCTGATCAACATCCCGTGAAGGCCTTTACGTCGGCGGAAATGGCACTGGAAACACTATCGGCAGGAGAGCAGCCTAAGCTGATCTTTCTTGATATCAATATGCCAAAAATGAATGGTTGGGATTTTCTCGATGTATATCACGAACGGAATTTACCAATAGACGTCTACATGTTGTCGTCATCGATCAACAATAAAGACATCGAAAAGTCAAAGACATACGAATCCGTTAAAGGTTTCATATGTAAACCGCTTGTGGTTGAAAAACTTACTGAAATTCTGAAAGAAGAGAACCTAATCTAAATAGGTTTCCAACTCATTTTTCTGCGATTCTTCCAAAATAATTTGAATGGAAGTAGGATTAGGCGCATAAAATTCCTGATCGAGAAGAGACTTTACATCGCACATGTGCTTGAATTCTCGTCTTAAATCTTCGGAGTTGATGAGCTTATTTTTTAGGATAAGCCGCTCGTTTTCAGTTGCTTCTGAGTAAGTTAGTTTGAGAAGGTTGTTTAAAGTAGAGGTGTTATCCATATAATATTGCTTAAGTGCTTTATCATATGAACGCCACCTGGTATACTTTATTGTAAGGAAATGGATTTTTCCGTAATTATTTTTCGCATGTTGTTCAGTGCGTATCGCATTCTACCCAGGGCAGTGTTGATGCTTACATTAGTAACTTCAGCAATTTCTTTGAAGCTCATGTCGCCGTAGTGACGAAGTACAAGAACTTGCTTTTGCTCTGGCGGCAACATGTTTATGATCTGACGAATAGTGTTTTCGTCCTGATTCTTAATGTACGATTGTTCCCGGTTGTCTTCAGAAACTTCAAACGTTCTGAAGATGTCCTCGCCATCCTGAGAGGTGATGGTTGGCATGCGCTTAGCTTTCCGGAAATGGTCAATAGCCAGGTTGCGCGCAATGCGTACAACCCAAGGTAAAAACTTACCCTCTTCGTTGTATTTACCCGACTTAAATGTCTTGATTACTTTAATAAAGGTTTCCTGAAACAAATCCTCGGCGATATATCGATCATTAACAATCAGGAATATGGTGGTAAACACCTTATTCTTGTGTTTGTTAATAAGCATTTCTAAACATGCTTCGTTACCCTGAATGTACTGCTTAATTAAAGCCCGATCTTTGATTTGCTCTTTCATAATACCTCCTTATGTGCTACGTGACTGATAATCAGTCGGTTGTAATAAATAATTTTAGAGTAGAGGTACTATGTCTATAGGCTTTTCTTCGTTAATGTTCTACTAAGATACAAGCTTAATATTGATTTACAAAATATTTTTTGAATTATTAACCTGAATGACAGGTCAAATAAGTTACTTTGTCCATTGGATTTTATGGCTAAGAATACGCAAAAGGTAATCGAAATTAAAGGAGCTAAAATGCACAATCTCAAGAACTTAGATGTGCAGATTAAGCGGAATCAATTTACAGTGGTTACGGGAGTTTCGGGATCTGGTAAATCGTCGTTGGTTTTTGATACGCTTTATGCCGAAGGACAACGTCGTTATGTGGAAAGTTTGTCGTCGTATGCGCGCCAGTTTCTGGGGAAGTTAGACAAACCAGAGGTTGACTACATAAAAGGGTTAACGCCGTGTGTTGCCATTGAGCAAAAAGTAAACACCCGAAATCCACGGTCTACGGTGGCTACATCCACCGAAATTTACGATTACCTGAAGTTGTTGTTTACCCGGATCGGTAAAACGTATTCACCAATTTCAGGCGAAGAAGTAAAATGCCATAGTGTTCAGGATGTGGTAGACTACCTGATCCAAAACGCAAAGGAAGACAACCATATATATATAGTAACGGAACTTGCGTTCGAAAAAGCCGAAACATTACAACAGGTTCTTGACCTGGAAGCCCAAAAGGGATACAGCCGCTTATTATATAAAGACAAGGTAGTTAAGATCAGCGATTTTAAAGAGGAACGTGTTCGGAGTAAAGACGTATACCTGTTGATTGATCGAATTGTTGCTGAAAGTAAGCCCGACGACGAGTACATGCAGCGACTCAACGATTCGGTGCAAACTGCATTTTATGAGGGGAAGGGAATTCTTACCATTCAAATTAGAAACGATGAGGAAACTACTTCGAAGGAGTTTTCCAATCTTTTTGAACTTGATGGTATGCAATTTGAACGTCCTACCATCAACTTTTTGAGCTTTAATAATCCGTATGGAGCCTGTAAAACCTGTCAGGGGTTTGGTACCATAATTGGCATTGATGAGGATCTTGTGGTTCCCGATAAGGGTAAATCGTTGTTTGAAGGAGCGGTAGCGCCCTGGAGAGGCGAGACATTAAGTGTTTGGAAACGCGATTTCATTGCAATGGCCGAGGAGAATAATTTCCCAATTCATAAGCCGTATATCGACCTAAGTGAGGCGGAGAAAGACTTGTTGTGGCAAGGAAATGAATCTACCAAAGGCATAAACGATTTTGTAGACTTCCTGAAAGAGAATTCTTACAAGATTCAATATCGGGTGATGATGGCCAAGTACCGTGGGAAAACCACTTGCCCGGATTGCAAGGGTACACGGCTTCGGAAAGATACCAACTATGTAAAGCTGGTTTCTACGCAAAAAATGCCTTTTCATTCAAAGGGTACGCCGGATAAAATAGCGTTGGCTGAGGTTTTACTGTTGACGGTGGATGAAGCCATCCGGTTGTTTGATCAGATTAAACTATCGGAACACGATGGCCAGATCGCCGATCGTTTGTTTACAGAAATCGATTCGCGATTGAAGTTTTTGTCCGACGTTGGATTGGGTTACCTGGGTTTGAACCGTTTGTCTAATTCACTTTCCGGTGGAGAGTCTCAACGGATCAATCTCGCCACTTCGTTGGGGAGCAGCCTTGTTGGGTCGACCTACATTCTTGACGAGCCAAGTATAGGCCTGCACTCAAGGGATACAGAGCGATTGATCAAGGTGTTAAAAAACTTGCAACGAGCAGGTAACACCGTGGTGGTGGTAGAGCACGATGAAGAACTTATGAATGCCGCTGACGAGCTCATCGACATTGGGCCGTTCGCCGGAACCAATGGGGGAGAAGTGGTGTTCAACGGAACCTTTACCGACCTAATGGCATCTAAAACGCTTACGGCCGACTTTTTGAATAATGTTCGACAAATCGAAATTCCAGAGCATCGACGTAAGTGGAACAACTTTATTGAAGTAAAGAACGCCCGATACAATAACCTGAAGAACGTAAGCACGAAGATTCCTCTATCTGCCTTTACGGTAGTGACCGGCGTGTCGGGATCGGGAAAAACCAGCTTGGTGAAAGGTGTTTTCCACCCTGCAATTATGCGTGCCTTGGATCAGTATGCCGGTGTGCGCCCGGGAGAGTCCGACGGTCTTGGGGGCGATGTGAGCCAGGTAGACGCCGTTGAAATGATTGACCAGAATCCAATTGGTAAGTCTTCGCGTTCCAATCCGGTTACGTATGTGAAGGCGTTTGATGCCATCCGGGATTTGTTTACGGAACAGGTGTTGGCAAAACAACGTGGATATAAAAGCTCAATTTTCTCCTTTAATGTAGACGGAGGCCGATGCGACAACTGCAAGGGTGAGGGGGAAGAAATAATTGAAATGCAGTTTATGGCCGACTTACACCTGCCGTGTGAAGTGTGTAAAGGCAAGCGGTTTAAGCAGGAAGTACTCGAGGTAACGTATAACGGTAAGTCGATTTACGACGTGTTGTCGATGACGGTAGATGAGGCCATCGATTTCTTTGAAAATGTATCGCTGATCCGAAAGCGTTTGCAGCCGTTGCAAGATGTAGGATTAGGATACGTGTCGTTAGGGCAATCGTCGAACACACTGAGCGGTGGTGAGGCGCAGCGGATCAAACTGGCTTCCTTCCTGGGTAAGAACACGAGTTCAACGCATACACTGTTCATTTTTGACGAGCCTACTACGGGTCTGCATTTTCACGACATTCAGAAACTTCTTAAATCGTTTAAGGCGTTGGTAGATCAGGGCAATACGGTAATCACCATCGAACACAACCTCGATGTAATTAAAACTGCCGATTGGGTGATCGACCTGGGGCCGGAAGGTGGCAAGAATGGCGGGAATATTGTGTTTGAGGGCACGCCTGATGACCTGGTAGACTGCAAGGAGTCGTATACAGGTCAATACCTTAAAAAGAAACTGGCAGGAGATTTCTTAAATCCTGCGTTACGCTCGAATTAATTCACCAACAAAAAACCCAGACCGAAGCCTGGGTTTTGAATTTCGTATGTGTTGGACTTAGTCTTGAAGCTCTACAATATGGTCTTCCAGGTCCAATTCGTCTCCTTCTAAGTAACCAGTGTGGGTGTAAACAATCTTACCATTCTGATCGATCAGGAAGGTAACCGGAGGATTGGTTACGTTCAATGCACGTTGAACTTCTCCGTTTGGATCCAGTAAAATGTCAAAGTCCCATCCCTGGCCGTCGGCAAATGGCTTAACCCGCGCCGTGTTACGACTGTCATCAACCGAAATAGCAACAAGCTCCACGCCGTAGTCGTCAACCCAGTCGTCCAACACTTCGTTGATGTTTCTCAATTCTTTTATACAAGGCTTACACCAGGTAGCCCAAAACGAAATAATGGTGATCTTACCGTTTGTTGCATAACTCGCAATATCGACGTTGTCTCCTTCACTGTTTTTTAGGGTAATACTCGGAAGGGTTTGTTTTGATGCAGTGCTGTCTTCGGTATCAGCTGTTGCACCAACATAACAAAGTGTAAGGGCGATGGCGATAACTATATTCTTCATTTCTTGTTTTTATTCGTACAGAATTCAATTATTGTTCCAACATAGGAAGGTGCAAGTTTAACCAAATTCGCAAAAATGTTTGACGGATAATAGAAAAACGGCTACAACCTATGAGAATTCGCTGTATATCAGCGTTTGAAATGAGAATAAGATTACAAAAGAGCAGGTGGAAAGACGTATAAAAGTTGGAATTTTTTTCGGAGGAAGCTCGCGAGAACGCGAAGTGTCCTTTGCTGGCGGTAGAACCGTGTATGATAATCTGGACAAACGCTTGTTCGAAGCGGTCCCACTTTTTGTGGATGAGTTCGGTAATATGGTTGAATTGAATTGGGAATACGTTTATCGTGGTACCATTCGCGACTTTTACCCACCGGTTGAACATCTTCCGGAAAGTCCCAATGCGTTTCAGATTTATTCCGAAAGCATCAAACTTTCGCATGCAGATCGCCTGGACATGATCTCTAAAATTGGTGCTCCAGTTCAGCCCGATCAACTCAAGGAGTTAATCGACTTTGCTTTTCTGGCAATGCACGGCGAACACGGAGAGGACGGAACAATTCAAGGACTGTTGGAGTGGTACGGTATACCGTATTCAGGATCAGGAATACTACCCTCGGCGGTGGGAATGAACAAAGCTATCCAAAAGAAATGGATGGAAAATGCGGGCTTTGAAGGTCCCGCTTTTATAACAATCGGATACGACCAGTGGAAATCGAACCCGGCAGCCGTTTACGATGAAGCCATGGCCCAAGTTAACTTTCCGCTCGTGGTAAAGTCGGCTAACCAGGGCTCGTCTATTGGAGTAACGGTAATGCCAACCGGAGATTTTGAATCGTTCGCTCAGGCGGTTGACAACAGTTTTTTCATTAAAACACTAACGTTAGAGCACTGGGAATCGTGTAATCAGGTGGAATACGTTCGCGAACTCTCCGACATTCGAAGTTCGTTAGGTTTTCCCTTGTTCGTGAACGAAGATATTGTCCATCACCCGGAAGAGGCTCTTGTCAAAATTCAAGAGGCTTTAGATCATAGTGCTTCGCTGCGTTTTCAAGCCATTCGCGGAGACGTGGAAGTGGTGATTGAACAGTTTATCTCGGGTCGGGAGTTTAGTTGCATTGTTGTTAAAAAAGACAATGGAGAGGCATTGGCGCTTCCGCCGACTGAGATTGCCAAATCAACCCAGTTTTTCGACTATAAATCGAAGTACCTGCCCGGTCTTTCCCGAAAGATTACACCCATCGATCTTCCTAATGCGGAGATTGAACGCATACGTAAGCAATGCTGCGAACTGTTTGATGTGTTTGGTTTCAATGTATATGCGCGAATTGATGGTTTTTATACCGAAGCTGGTCAGATTTTACTAAACGACCCCAATACGACTTCGGGTATGATGCCGTCGTCGTTTTTCTTTCATCAGGCAGCGGAAATTGGCTTAAACCCGAGTCAGTTTCTTACCTACATCATTCGAACATCGCTAGCCGACCGAATAGCAAGTGTGCCGTTGTTTGTTACGAAGCGGGGTTTATTGGATTCGCTTGATACTAGCATCGAGCAATTGGGACAGCGAGAGTCAAATTTGAAACGAGTTGGCGTTATTATGGGCGGATATTCTACGGAACGACACATTTCTGTAGAAAGCGGCCGGAACATCTACGAAAAACTGGCTTCGTCAGGAAAATATCTTCCAGTACCTGTTTTTCTGACCGGTAGCAATGAAGAACATCGATTGTTTCATATGCCCATCAACATTATGTTGAAGGATAATGCAGATGATATTAAGTCGAAGTTGGAGAATTTCTATCAACCTGATATTCTCAACTCCATAATTGAAGAGGCGAAAGACATAACAACGACCTACGCCGGAACTGAGGCCATTTTTCAACCGCAGGAAATTAGTTATGAAGGGTTGAGAGATTTATGCGATCTCGTATTTATTGCTTTACATGGGCGTCCTGGAGAAGATGGTGCGGTTCAACGCAAACTCAATACACTTGGCATTCCTTATAACGGGAGTGGAGTAGACAGTTCTTCCATGACAATTGACAAGTATAAAACCAATAACCTGTTACGGGAAAATGGCTTTTTGGTAGCGGATGGAGTCTTGATCAAAAAAGAAGATTGGCGCGCAGATAAAGCTGCGGTAATGGATTCTCTGACTTCGATGAACATGCCTTACATCGCTAAACCTTCGGATGAAGGCTGCAGTAGTGCCGTTGAAAAACTCGATTCCATTGAAGATTTGGAGACCTATGCCGAAATAACGTTCCGCGATGAGGCTGAGATTCAGCCAGAGCTTAGACAAAAACTTGATGTTGGCCCAAAAGAAGAATTTCCTCAAAAGGATTACTTTCTGGTAGAGAATTTCATTCAACGAGGTGGTGCCAAACATTTCCTTGAAATTACTGGTGGGCTTCTAACGAAGTACGTTGATGGCCAATTGGTTTACGAAATTTTTGAGCCATCGGAAGCGCTCGCAGAAGGCGAAATTTTATCGCTTGCCGAGAAGTTTTTGGCTGGTGAGGGGCAAAATATTACACCTGCTCGTTTTTCTACTGATACGGCAACCAATTCTGCCGTATCAACCAAGGTGAGGAGTGTGTTGGAAGATGTGGCAAAATGCCTGAAAGTAGAGGGCTACTGCCGAATCGATGCCTTTGTGAGAATCTTTGAAAACGGTGATGTAGATGTGGTTATCATTGAAATTAACTCCTTGCCAGGTATGACACCGGCTACCTGTATTTATCATCAAGCTGCGATCAATGGGTACAAACCTTTTGATTTTATTGATGAAATATTGACCTTTG
>JAEPQQ010000101.1 GCA_017640445.1 Bacteroidia bacterium
CATCTGCATCCCAAAAGAACACAACTTTATTTTTAGGTGATTGCCCCGTCTACTTAGCTAGGATTTTCTTCTTTTCGGAGTCAAATTCTTCCTGGGTGATGATGCCCTCGTCTAACAGTTTTTTGAGTTCTCTTAAACTATCTGCTTTAGATGGATTGTCATTCGATGGGCTTTCCTCTGGAGTGCTCTCCTCAATCTTTTTTTCAGATTCTACCAAAGGGGTTAATTCGTATGTATGAGTTGGTTTATATTTCATTGTCCAGAGAAATGGTACCAGTAAAAAAATACCACCAACTATTGCCCCAGCGTCCGCTTCCTCATTTCGCGAGAACGAAGTATTCAACGTTTCATAACCCTCCTTCTCAACCCGAACCATATTGATGCTACCAACAATTTTGGTGTCGGTATACAAATAGGGAGAGGTACCTACTGACTCTTCATTAATATAAAGATTGGCTCCCTCCGGAATCGTTTCGATGAGCGTTGTGCTTGCACAACTTGTGAGAAGCATGGAGAGCGTGAGAACAGATGCGACCAATTTCGTGGCCCCTTGATTTACAGTCATTTAACTTAATTTGAATCTGACCAAATATGTAAAATTTTCGATCCTGAGACATCACTCAATGTAGTAGTTTCGACCTTCGCACATTAGAAAGTAACGAACGTCATTTCTCATGACATGTTCGCATCCAAAAAGAGATGCAGCTTTATTTGGAGATTCTAAGTCGTAGGTGCAAACCGGGCCAACCAGATGGTAGCTCCGCCACACGCTGGATCGTTTATCACATGCTTTAACACAGTAAAACCAAGATCGGTAAGAATCGTGCGGTAGTCCTCTGTCGACAAAGAAGCCTGATATAAACGTTCACCACCATTATCACCACTCCAGAATTCACCGGCCTCGGTGCCAGATGTGAACAACAACAGACCGTTGGGTTTCAAATGATTTGCAAAAATGTCGAACATCGACCTTTGGTCAGCCGGTGGAAGATGAAACAGGCTGTGCCATGCGATTATCGCGTCAAAGTGCTGATTCATACTTACATCTCGCATATCCTCGTGGAGAAAGGTGATATCCGGAAAACGTCTAATAGCCTTGTCAATCATGGCTCTGCTGCCATCAATCCCCGTGATACTAAGATCAAAACTCGATAAAAAACGAAGTACTGGCTCACCTGTACCACAGCCTAGGTCGAGGATACTTGCACCCTGTTTCAGGTTGTTAGTTAAGTACTCCAAGTAGGGCTTTTCCATTAAATGACGTGAACGCATTGCGTCAAACCAATCGGCTATTTTGTTATAGCTCTCAAGTACTCCGAAAGTATCTCTGTGCATAGGAATAGCAGGTTGTGGCCTTAATAATCATGTTCAAAGTCCGAAAATATACAAGTATTAAGATAAATGCAGATGACTACACTTTTCTAATGACCATAGGCACTGATAAACCCAAAACCACAGCATCCACATTCGACGAATAGCAATATTGAGGTCAATTTGTAACAATTCCAACAAAATAGTTGCATCTGCAACTATTGTTACTCACCTTTGTGCCGTGAACGACAAAAACTCATTTGATTTTAAGGACTCCCTCGGACCGTGGATTGGCCGGACGATGAAGCTTATAGACAATAGAATCGAAAACGTTCTTGACAATGAAGGCATCGACCTCAGTCGAATGCAGTTTGTAATTCTTAAGAAAATTGCAGAAAGTGAAGGTCTCAATCAGAATGAGTTAGCCTGGTTTGTAAAGCGAAACAAATCGTCGTTAACACGAATGATCGATACACTAATTCGTAAAGGATTTATAACCAAAACAACTTCAAAAACCGATAAGAGGGCCAATTGTCTTCACCTTACGGACGAAGGGCGATCAATCATAGAGCGTGCGATTCCACACTTCAGGGCACTCGCCAAGCTCATTGAGCAAGACCTGAGCGACGATGAGATTGCTCAAACCATCGAAATATTAAAAAAAATACAACGTAATGTGGATGAGGTTGGCGCTTCATTCTGTCAATAAAATACAATGAGAAAAACAATTCTATCTGTGGTGGGCTCCGTTATAATTCTGGCGCTCTCGTTTCTCCTCTTTTCAAAGATGTCGGGAAGTAAACACGAACCCGAACGAAACACCAGTGCCCGTATTCCTTCGGTTACAGTCAAGGCTGTCCAGAATTCAAGTCTGCCCATACAAATCCAAAGCACCGGCTCCATCACGGCCAAAGATCGAATTGTTCTTTATTCCGAGGTACAAGGTGTGTTCGAAACATCGGGAGGGTTGTTCAAACCGGGTTCAACCTATAAAGAAGGACAGACTCTGATTCAAATTAATAACAAGGAGTTCGTTGCTTCCGTAAAATCTCAACGGGTCGCTTTTAAAAGCCTGGTTACCTCACTTCTGGCTGATATCCAATTTGACTACCCATCCCACTTTGAGGTCTGGAGAAACTATGTTAACACCATTTCGGCAAATTCCAATTTGCCTGAACTTCCGGAGATAGACGAAGAAGCACTATCCAATTATTTGACGGTTAAAAGTGTATATGCCAACTTCTATTCTATTAAGAACCTCGAGGCCAGACTAATTAAATACCGCATTGCGGCTCCCTTTACCGGGGTGTTGGTGGGTGCAGATGTAACGACGGGAACTCTCGTATCACCCGGACAAAAACTGGGAGAATTTGTTAGACCCGGTCTATATGAATTAGAACTCAATGTAAATGCTGGACTAATCGAGTTTCTACAACCTGGTAAAAAAGTAAACTTAAGAACGGTTGCCGGTTCTAAGCAGTTGCAGGGTACCGTAAGCAGGATAAATGCACAGGTAAACAGAGCTTCTCAAACGGTAAAAGTGTATGTAGGCATTAGCAATAACCAGTTAAGAGAAGGTGAATATTTAGAGGCAAATGTGGAGGCCATGACTGTCGACAACATCATTGAGATACCAAGGAATCTTATCGTGGATCAAAACCATGTGTTTCTGGTGAAAGGAGACGTGCTTCAACGAGTGCCGGTTTCCATCGTGCATTCCTATGAGAAAAGTGTTGTTATAAAGGGATTAAAAGATGGTGATCAGCTTGTAACCATGCTTGTTCCCGGTGGTTATGATGGCATGAAGGTAACGATCCGGAAATAACGCGATATGAAGAAAGTCATCTCTTATTTCATTAAGTATCCAATTGCCGTAAACATACTGGTAGTAGGCTTTGTCTTCTTCGGATACTTCGGCTTTAAAGGCCTTACCTCTTCATTCTTTCCTTTATCAGAGTCACGCACTATAACCATAACATTGGCTTATCCCGGAGCATCGCCTCAGGAAATGGAAGAAGGTGTTGTACTCAAGATCGAGGATAACCTAAAAGGAATCCTTGGTATAGACAGAGTTACATCCACCTCATATGAAAATGCTGCCGTCATAACCATAGAAACCCTTAAGGGATTTGATACAGACATCATACTCGCAGATGTGAAAAATGCGGTAGACAAAGTGCCGAGCTTCCCAAGTAGTATGGAACCACCTGTAATCGCCAAAAGGGAGGCAGTTCGAGAAACCATAAGTTTTGCCGTAAGTGGTTCGGGTATTCCACTGCGTGTTTTAAAGCAAAAAGCCCAGCTAATTGAAAAAGACCTGCTTCGTTTAGACGGAATTTCCCAGGTATCGTTGTCGGGTTTCTCTGAGGAGGAAATTGAAATTGCAGTGAGTGAAACAACGCTTCGGGCTTACAACCTGAGCTTTCAACAAGTGGCGAATGCCGTATCCAGAAACAGTTTAATTACTACAGGAGGTTCTATAAAGACCGTAGACGAAGAATATTTAATCCGGGCGCGAAACCGCGGTTACTTTGCCAAAGATCTGGAGAACCTTGTTGTAAAGTCGGATGCGAATGGGAACAAGGTTCTTCTTAAGGATGTGGCCACTTTGTCGGATCGGTTTAATGAAACACCGAATGCCTCGTTCTTTAATGGTAATCAGTCGGTGAGTGTTACGGTACAGAATACCAATAGTGAGGATCTCATTTCCAGTGCAGAAAAAGTAAGAGACTATATTCAAAGCTATAACGAGGAGTCGGAAGATGTTACCCTCAACGTGACATCCGATTCATCTATTACCCTTACCCAGCGGACTGACCTGCTGATGAAGAATGCCGGCCAGGGTATTATTCTGGTTTTGCTGATTTTATCCCTGTTTCTCAAGCCGCGAATTGCACTGTGGGTAGCATTTGGTTTGCCTATTTCGTTTCTGGGAATGTTCGCCATTGCAGGACAGTTTGGAGTTACAATTAACGTACTGTCTCTGTTCGCCATGATTATCGTAATCGGGATCCTGGTGGATGACGGAATTGTAATTGCAGAAAACATATACTCTCACTACGAGCGTGGAAAATCGCCAATTCGCGCAGCCATTGACGGTACAATTGAGGTTATTCCACCCATCATCTCCGCAATTCTTACCACCATGCTGGCTTTTGGCACCTTCTTGTTTCTGGATGGCCGGGTTGGCGAGTTCTTTGGGGAAGTTTCGGTTATCGTACTCCTCACGTTGGGAGTTTCGCTGATTGAGGCATTAATCATCCTGCCATCCCACATCAGTCACTCCAAAACGCTCAAATCTGACACCAAGCCATACGCCATTAACATCTGGGCCGAGAAGTTTATGAACTTTCTCCGCGACCGTCTTTATAGTCCGGTACTCCATTTTTTCATGCGATTTAAGTTGGTTGGGTTCTCTATTCTCTTAGGCCTGCTCATCATTACATTTGGTGGAATTGCAGGCGGGATTATCCGTACAACGTTCTTTCCCCAGATTGCGAGCGACCGAATTCAAATTACCCTCAACATGCCTCAAGGGACCAACGAACAGGTAACGGATTCTCTTATCAGTAACCTGGAGTCGAGTATCTGGAAGGTAAATAAGAAGTTTGGGGCGTTGCAAACAGGAAGAGACTCTGTGGTACTAAACATTATAAAAACCATTGGTCCTGGATCATCTAAAGCCTCTCTTACCGTAAACCTGTTACAGGGTGAGCTACGCGACTTCTCTGCACCTGTCCTCACTAACGCAATTCAGGATACAGCTGATGAAATTATTGGCGCTGAAAGTTTGATCTTCGGTTCCGGGGCGGTTTTTGGAGGAAGTCCTATTGCAGTATCGCTTCTTGGCAATAACATAAAGGAGTTAAAAGCCGCCAAGGAAGCTTTAAAACATGAGCTATCAGAAATATCGGGCGTAAAGGACATAACCGACAATGACCCTCAGGGAATTAAGGAAATCAACATAACGCTAAAACCGAATGCGTACCTCCTGGGTTTCACACTCAATGACGTTATGGGGCAGGTCCGGAGTGCTTTTTTTGGAGCACAGGCTCAACGTTTTCAACGCGGTGAGGACGAAATCAAGGTATGGGTTCGTTATGTCGCATCAGAGCGAAAATCCATTACGAATCTTGATAATATGCAACTGGTTTCGCCCACGGGGGAACGTATCCCTTTTTCGGAGATTGCGGATTACTTCATTAAAAGAGGTGAAATATCGATCAACCACCTGGAGGGAATGCGTGAGATTCAGGTTAAGGCAGGCCTGGTAGACCCCAAGGCAAGTGCCACTGATTACATGGACAATGTAAAAACCAAGATTATGCCAACAATCCTCGAGAATTACCCTTCGGTTACGCCGCTGTACGAAGGTCAGAATCGGGAAGCGATTAAGACCCAGCGATCTCTAAACCCGACGGGCTGGGTGATTCTGATTCTGATTTACGTGGTCATAGCCTTTACCTTCAGGAGTTATAGCCAACCGTTCGTACTGATCTTTCTGGTTCCATTTAGTTTGATTGGTGTGGGTTGGGGGCATTGGATACACGGTTTTTCGATTAACATTCTATCGGGCCTGGGCATCATAGCCCTCATTGGAATTATGGTAAACGATGGACTTGTGTTAATTAGTAAGTTTAACGGAAACCTAAAAAGTGGGATGAAGTTTGAAGAAGCGTTGATTCAGGCCTGTAGATCAAGGTTTAGAGCCATTTTCTTAACCACCATTACTACGGTTGCAGGGCTTACGCCATTGCTTTTCGAGAAAAGTTTACAAGCGCAGTTTTTAATCCCCATGGCGATCTCCATCGTTTATGGAATCATTATAGCAACGATCTTAACATTGCTCTTGCTACCGATATTCCTATCAACCATCAATACCATAAAAGTGAACATCAAGTGGTTTTACGACACCAACAACTGGGCCTTTTGGAAGGACCCTAAACCTTCACGGGAGTCTGTTGAACGGGCAGTTAAAGAACAATTAGCGGAACATGAAGAATAAGAGTTTATATACCATCGTACTGATATTTTGCCTGTGCGGTAGTGCATTTGCACAACAGAAAATGACTGTTGAAGACGCCGTTTCCATTGCGTTGGAGAACAACTTTGATATTAGGCTGGTTGAGAATGCTGAAGAAATTGCAAAAAACAACACTTCCATCTATAATTCGGGATTTCTACCGAGTGTTACGGCAAATGGTAATGCGAACTATTCCAACACAAATACCACGTTTACCACACAACAAGGTGTAGAAAACAACATAAATGGGGCAGAGATTCAAAGCTATGGAAGTTCAATTGGCATCAATTACCTCCTCTTCAATGGTGGAGCGCGTAAGTTGCAATACGGCAAACTAAAGCGACAATATGAACTGGCGTCGGTTCAGAAACGTCTTCAAATTGAAAATACCCTGATCGAAGTGTATACAGCGTATTTCAACATCGCTCGTAGTCAGGAACAACGTCTTACACTTTTGGAGGCTGTGGAAATCTCCTCGGACCGATTGCTTAGGGTAACTGCCCAGCAGAAGTACGGGCAAAAGACAAGTTTAGACGTTCTAAACGCTCAGGTCGACGCCAATGCGGATAGCATGAACCTCATTCAGGTAGAAAGTAATCTGCTTGCAGCTAAACAAGGCCTAAACCTGCTGCTTGGAAGGGCCATTGCCACTTCTTTTACTGTAGATCCAGAAGTTCAGTTTCTGCCAGGGTTAAAGATTGAGGAACTTCGTTCACAAATGGTGACAAACAACGCTCAGCTTCAACAAGCTTTTGCGAACAAAGAGCTGAGTTCTTACGACCTCAGCATCAGCAAAGCAGCCTGGATTCCGACTGTTTCGGCAGCGGCTTCCTACGGCATTAATTACAGTGATAATGGGCGTGTTGGTTTCTTCCAGAATCAACAGAGTGCCGGTTTGAATTCGAGCGTGACTTTATCCTGGGATATTTTTAACGGAGGAAGAACCCTGGTTCAAACACAGAACAGCAAGTTAAGTCTTGAACAACAGTCGATTACAGAGGAAAAAATAAAACTGTCTTTGGAGAATCAATTGTCTGCTTTTTGGTTGGACTATCAGACCCAAAAGGCGGTTATTGCTACTGAGGAGGGCAACATGGAAGTAAGCCAGGAGAATTTCTCGAAATCAAAAGAGTTGTTTCAACTTGGGCAGATTACGTCATTAGACTTTCGCCAATCTCAACTTAATTTGATGCAGACGAAACTTAATTTAACGAATGCCATGTTTGATGCTAAAATAGCGGAGCTTCAGCTCATTCGTTTCGCCGGTTTGTTAAAGTAAACTGGAAAGTTATTAATGCAATACCTGAATTTTTCTGTAGAAAACTCCTTCGTTCGTTTCAATTTGGAGCATTGAAAACGGACAGAATTTCACCCTAGAATCACTGTTCAAGGTGCTTGACGCCATGGAAACGAGTTTCCAGACTTTCGTGGGCGGTATTGAAAAATAAAATGGATCAAAAATCACTCGTCCCAAATCTGGCTGCAAGGCTTTTCGAACTCCATGTACATGGGCATAGCTTAGGTCAACGAATCTATTCATTTCCTCAATTGATCAATTGATGCGACAGAACCAATCTTGGTTTCATAGCTATTCAGTCGGCATCGGTTGTTTCACTTTAGATTTTGTCATAACTTTGATATTGACAACCAACCGAATGACCATGCCTCCTCGCATAAAAATGTTGAAGACCTATTTCGTTTTGGCGATTCTTATTGGGTTTATCAATGTCGCTAAAGGACAGATGTCCGGCAGCTATATAATTGACAGTGATTCAACCAATACAAAGAGAACTTTTGGCTCACTACAACAGGCAATAGACAGTATAGCTAAAGTTGGAATGAGCACAGCGGTTAGTTTTGACTTGATTCCGAGGAACCTAGCTTATTCTGCTGAAGTAGAGATTAGATCAATAAAAGGTTCCAGTGATAAGAATATATTGACTATTCGTTCGAAACCCGGATCGACTCGCCAAGCAGTTTTAAAATCTCCCAAATGGTGGGTTTCTGAAGTGATGAAAATAAGCGGGTCCAATATTATTCTCGAGGATTTGAGGTTCGAATCACTAGGAAATGGCTCTCAAAGATTGATTGAAATATCGAACAAAAGCAGGAATATCCTTATTCAAAATGACTCTTTCGTTAGCTCAGATTCATCTGTAATGAATTTGAACACTTTTGCCATGATACGTTTAAAGGACACCCTGTCGAACATAAGGATAATTCGAAATGTTTTCATGCAGACTGGTGTAGGAATACGTTCAACTGCAAAGTCATTGGACAGCTTTAACGTTATTGGAAACAAATTCCAAAACTTGTTTACCGCAGTTTGGCTCAGCTACGTCAATAGATTGAGGTGTAATGAGAATACTGTCTATGTTTCCGGGACCAAGCACCAATCTGCGAGCGGTTTAATACTAGGATTTGTAGAGAACGGTGAAGTATTATCCAATTACATCGAACTTGATGGTGGCAAAACAAAACTATCTTCTCAGGGGATAGCTGCTCATAGTGACGGACATCTTAGAATAGATGGTAACCATGTCATTTCTACAATGTTCAAAAATAGCTATGGCATATTTGGAAGAGCCATATCCGCTGAAGATTCTGTATTCATCGTTAATAATAGGGTGACAATTTTCACCAATAAGGATGGTTCTAACACCGGTTCCAAGGCCATACATTTTAAAGGCACCAATGGAGAGATTTCACACAATAGCGTGGTGATGAGTACTTGGTCGTCTTACTCAGGGAAGACAAACGCTATAACCACCTTACATCCTTCAAGCACACACGGATCAGTTGCTCACTTCAACAACTGTTATGAGGTAAAAACCAGTTCCGCCTTCTTATTTTTTGAGGGAGATTCAACCGTCAATATCCAATCAGACAGAAATAATTACTATTCGATAGACTCGAATGGTAAAAAGCTGTTTATCTACCGACGTGGGTCAGGCACCTCATTTTCCGATTTTAACCGTGTAACTAAAACAGATTCGAATTCAATATTTCTCGATCCTGAGTTCATATCATCCACCAATCTAAGTACCAGATCACCTAAGTTGTTGAATGGAGGAGTCTTTAGACCATCGGTAAAATTTGATTACCAGAATGATCAAAGAAGTAGTCCACCAGATATTGGTGCGGATGAACAAACATCAGTAAAACGTGATATAGAAATCCTGGATATCCAGTTTAAATCTAACTCATGTAAAACAGAGTACAGAGACATTGAGGTATATTACAGAAACAATGGAGATTCAACATTGGATTCGTGCAACGTTACTCTAATACACCTCAACACCAAGGACACATTGGAGTCAAAGCAATATGTCAAACTAAGCTCATCTTCTCAAGGTTTCGCTTCATTTTCTAGTGTCCAACTCTTAATGGATAGTATCAACAGGTTTAAAGCCTTTGTTCAAATCGCATCTGATGTAAACCATCAAAACGACACAACCTATGCTAAAACTGCGGTTTCTATCCAGAAAGAACCAGCTAAGTCAGATTATGAAGGCTGCTTAAACAATAGTTACATAATCAATTTAGTAGGACCAAGGGGTCCTGCTAATTATACGTGGTATCGAGCAACCTCACCCAACAAGGTTTTGGCAACTCGCAGTACGTATACCTTAGTAAATCTACAAAAAAGTGATTCCATATATCTGCAGTACGAGCCCAAAAATGAGGATAGTGCTGGGATATATCGTGCGAGTCCTCCATACCCGAATGGCAAGTTCCATGACCCTCCTTACAATAATGGTTTGGTCTTTGACGTGAAGGGCGCCATTTTGCTTAAATCAGTTGATGTTTACCCCATAGAGTATGATTTCACTAACAACAGAAGCGACTTTTGGATTTCAATTCTCAATGACGAAGGAAATGTTTTGGTGAAAAAGCACGCCGTGATCAATGGAAACGGCCGAAGTACAATTTCGTTTAATCAGATAATTCCTGTTGGAAAGAACTATCGAATGGTCGCGCATTCTTCACTCTCAGACGCGCTTTTTGTCGAAAACTCTGGGGTTAAATTTCCATATGAGTCGAAGAATGGAGATTTAGTTATCACTGGACCAACTTCTACCAACCGTGACAGCGCTTATTATCCGTTTTTCTTCAATTGGCAGATTCAGGATGCCCCTTGTTACCTCCCTATTCAATACGACGTTGTGCTACATCCAAATCCTGTTCCGCCCATCATAGATCACGACACTGTTTGCTTTTCTGATTCTACGACGATGCACAGCGCAGATACTGTAAATCGGATAATATGGTTTAGCGACAAAAATCTGTCGGATACGCTAAAAAAGGGCGTCAAATACAAAGCGGTTCTTGATAGCAATGAATACATTTATGTTACTGCCGTATCTTCATTTGATTGCAAATCTGGTGCAACATCAGTAAAACCAGTAATGCATGCATTACCTCCTTCACCAAGGGCAATAGACACTTCTTACTGTAAAGGTGATACAGCAATTATTTCTTTCGATGAAAATCAATATCGCTATAAATACTTCAATGATTCTCTTGGGATTGAACTCATTTCAGATTCCTTTCTAGTTGCCCAAGTTGGCATTTCGGATACCTTTTGGGTAAGGCGCTTTGGACGTTGTCAAAGTAAGCAATCTCCAATCATTCTTACTGGACTTCAAACTCCCCGCTTCCCTACGTTAGTTGGTGAAAGATCCAAGTGTATTGGAGAGGCGCATGTGATTTACTCCATTGATTCAACGGAAATTGAATGGATTGATTCGAGTGGTAGTTCTCTTTATTCTAGTTTTGAGCGGATTGATTCGTTCCAGAAACCGGGCCAATATGAAATTTATGCCCGTGTTGGCACTGCGGGCTGTAAAAGTGACACTTCTATTTACTTATATCTAAAGCCGAGACCATTGAAACCTATGGTCAGTCCTGACACCATTTGCCCTAATAATGCTATTAATCTATACGGCAAAAGAAATTTAAAGCATTACTGGTTTGTGAGTGATACGGCCAGCACTCACTTTCATGAGTACGATACGCTCACCATCATTAATCAAGTTGCTGACACCTCAGTATATGTAGAAGTAGATAGTTTGGGTTGTCGTTCTGAACGAATTAATGTTCGATCTGTTGTAAGTGAAGAGTATCGTCCACTCGTCAGTCTCACAACTGAAAACAACTACTGCTCAATGGATACCGTTGTTGCATTCACAGATGAAGGAAGTACAGTATATTGGCATTACGCTCGACCCGCCACCGGTCCCTTTTTTGTTTTTGACACCGTTGGAACATTTGATTTAACAGTATATGCCAAGAATCGGTTTTGCTCATCTGATTCAATTAATAAGCAGGTAGTTGTTTCATTAAGACCAAGCTCCAAGTTTGACATAAATACCTCCGGAGCAAACATCCGACTCGATGCCAGGGAAGTAAAACCCACGTATACATACACCTGGAAGATTAATAACCAAAAGGAAGGGACAGGGCATTCCTATACATGGAAAGTAGATTCAAACGGTTCGTATGATATTAATCTAGAGGTTCGAGATAGTACATCGGGTTGTTCCTCCAATTCGGATTCTTTAGTTCCAATTAGTACCGCAAGTATCCTAAACCCTAGTATTGCAAGGTATCAGGTTTACCCAAACCCTTTTACAAAATTGGTCAAAATTCGTGGACCTCAGAATGGTAGCAAATTGGATATTAAGCTGGTTGATCAGAATGGAAGAGTGGTATATAACCATACCCATGATGTAAACTCATCAATAGACCTGGAGTATTTGGCCAGTGGATCATATCACATACTGATTAACAGCGTATATGTTACTGATCTAATCAAAAAATAGCTTGTCAGGTAGCATGAATCAGACCATCTCGGTTTCCATCCCAAAAATTCCACTTCCTTTTGAGATTAAGTTGTGTACATCCCGAATTGGATTTAACTAATTTGCACTGAGAGGAACAAATGTTTGGGCTAATTTAACATTGGTTTCGGCACACCTCGGCCTGATTTTGTCTGATACGAGTCTTGACCTGCTTTTTGATACTGTCTCGATCTGACTTAGGCTTCTGGTTGCAATGCACCTCGGATGGAGTATACAAATCTAGACTGTAATGGGGTTGATTGATCGCTAAGCCGAACAGACGAAATCAACCTCTCTAAAAAATCTAAAGCGTTGATTACGATGCAAATATTCCAAACAAATGTTCGATTTAAGGAACCTAGGAGCTATCGTTTGAATTTGGACATCGATATCAAAGATACTAAATCAGAAAGAGTTCATTCGATACGAATGAATTCTTTCAATATGGGGCGTGGGGATTATCCCCACCAAGATCGCGTGTTACATCTGAAGACCTTTATTGTCGTTGGAGTGACACGCTATCTTGCAAATTAACCTCTATGCGATTACCATCGACATTTTGATGCACTACCCAATGATCTACCAACTGCCAGCACTATGTTTCCTTATTACCATTAGCACAATGGACAAACGTATTAAATCATAGGACAAAGGTGTGTCTTCAGGGTTGAGAAGTCTAGATAATTGCTCCCAATCATCACTTATGCTGCCTAAGGACAGTTTACAAGGTTCGTTATATGGATTAAACAACTCACTTTCGGCAATTTCCCAATATAAATCTTCTGATTCAATATTAATTTCATCTCCAAAGTTCTCTCTTATTTTTATTTTGAGTAATTCGATAACCTTAAATAACTCAGTAGTATTTATTGTCATTACGTTATATATTAACCGTCTGCTCCCTTTTCCAAGACCTCTTTAACTCCGCTTTTGATATCCCTAATGTCTTTCTCAAAGGTCTTTATCTGGTTTTCTAAACTCTCAATTCTACCGTTGATTATCTTTTCGCGGGTCGCATCGTCAGGTGCATTTTTTAAGAAATCTTTGTTGTCAAATTTATCAGGATTTTTCTTGTATTCCTTCAATTTCTTTTTGTGTATTTTCAATTGTTCTTTTAATCCCCTTATTGCCCTTTTTTGAGAATTTGTCTGCTTTCTAAAAAGTTGGGAGGCCCCTCGTCTCAGCCCAACTATGGCTTTCTTGGATGCCATAAGTAGCTGCCCCCCTCCAATTGTCATCTCAACGGTCTCGGCAACAAATTTCGCATCACTTAACATACCGTTGTCTTCTATATTGATTGTTGGCCAAGGCTTAGGATCAACATCTGGGACCACAATGGGTTCGTAAGGAATGTCCCCTAAACCCGTTTTGATACTGATAAATGCCTCTTTACTATTAAAATCACAATCACACTCTTCGCTACGGTATCCAGCAAAATACAACTTACCTGTTTTAGTTCTACCAATTTGTGCATAAAAGAACATGTCCTGGACATAGAATCCAGTTACATTATCTGGTCCAATAAGGTTATTTAATTCCTGTTGGGTCATCTCTAGAGATCCCGTCCAATCTCCATCGACTGTTCCTGGGCCTAGTTGCGGGCTTGAAGCATGTCCAGGAAGCGTCGCCAAAGTAAACTCACTTCCTTCAAGATCAATACCTGCAACTACACTGTTTTCCGCAAAGGCATACGAACTATTCCATGGATAGTCTGCAGATAACGGATCACGGCTTAAAAACCGACCTAATCTAGGATCATGAATTCTATACTTAAAGGCATAGCTATTGCCTTTATCATTCACCTCATCGTCAGCCTCCATACCATTGAAGCCGAATCTATATCCATGGTCCTCTACAAGCTTGATCATAAACTTGTTGCCTTTGTAAATGGA
>JAEPQQ010000102.1 GCA_017640445.1 Bacteroidia bacterium
TGTGCTCTGCAGCTGTTGAGAAACTGCACCCTTAACAACAAAAAAGGGTGCCTGAACATCAGACACCCTATCCCGAATTAATTCGTATTCCGGGGTTTATTCTTCGTGCTCACAAACACTACCAGGTTGACAACATTTGGGCAGTTTACTCTCTGCCTCTTTGTTTGCAGCCATTTTGCTTGTGGCATAGCCAATATCACTGATCATTTTATGGATATCATCTTCCGAAAACCGCTTATTGTTATATCGAACGGTTAACATCTTTGTTTCCTTATCCCAAATTGCGAAGCTAATGCCTTGTACATCAAGTGCCTTTTCAATTCGCTCTTTACAATCGCCACATTGGCCCTTAACCTTGAACTCGGTTACTACACTTTTGGCACTTGCTCCAAGGCCAACAAACAGTGTTACTGCTAGAATTAATGCTTTTTTCATCTTGTTTTTTATTTCGTTATGCGATATCGGAATCCACCGTAAATCATGCGTCCAAAAATTGGTCCCCACACCATTGCTGCATCAAAATCCGCGCCATACGGGTTCTCTGCACCATTTATGGGATTATTTTGCCTCCTGTTAAACAGGTTTTCTACCCCAAGGTAGTATTCAATTGACTTTTTCGTCTTTTTACTCAATTGTGCGTTCAACAACATAAAAACGGGGCTATACTCCGTCTTCATTTCACTTCCAACCTTTTCAAACCCGGGCAAACGTTGTTTTCCGTAAAGTTGCACGGTAGTGCTAAGCTGCCATTTTTTTCGATTGCGCTGGGTTAGGTTTACAAAACCGCGATGTTGCGCTATAAGCGGTTTTTGCATACGTTCACCATTGTACACCGATGAAACATCAAACATACGATACGCAAGGCGTATTTCCGTTCGACGCATTGGTTGAACATCGAGCTGAACCTGAGCGCTATTGGCAATGGTACTGTTCTCTAAAGGCTGCAAAATGGTTTGTCCGGAAGTTTCCCTATTTACGAGCAACTCATCCAAAAACGCAGTTCGGAAGAAATCAACCTGCAGCTCCGAAGGCATATACGTAAGTTTAAACTTATGATGAACGCTGATACCTGCATTATTTGATCGTTCCTGAAGAAGACCTGGTGTTTCTCCGTTGCGTGTATTGACAATCATTTCTCGCGAGGCAATCAGGATATTCTGATTCTGGGCAAAATAGTTTGCCGTTCTTCTGCCGTTACCAGCCGACAACCGCACCGTTGTATTCCCTTTGTTTAACACCTTTTTTGCATGGATCCTTGCAGTTGGAAAGAATCCAAAGATAGAGCTATAATCACCACGGGCTCCAACCACTACAATCCAGGTGGTGTCCGGTTTCCAGGTATATTCCACAAACGATCCCAAGGTGTGTTCAATCCGATCGAACTGGAAGGTATCGTAGGATTCTTCCACCCAGTCGGACAAAAGGCTAACTCCTGCTTTATAGCCGTGGTTCGTGTTTCCGATAATGGATTGATGCATCACATTGGCATAAGCAGTGCGCCCTTTTGTTTTCAAGACCTTTTGGTTTGAATCGTTTCCGTAAACGGTTTGACTGGAAATTGTATTAAACGCATATTGCGAACCAAAACTTTGATAGGGTTTCTTTTTATTGGCCTTACCCAATTTACCCCAAACGTCGAACTGTTCGTTCTCTATGTTCACTCCATAGTTAGGGCTATCCCCTATCTGGCCCGCTTTTCTACTATCGTTGTTATAACTTGCATTTAGCTGACCTTCATACCCTTTGTCTGTATAGAACTGCCAACGGTTCATAACTTGAAATTGGTTTCCGGTGGGCATATCCATAAAACCATCGTTGTTTCTATCCATTTCTAGTGGACGCGTTGAAAACCTTCCAAATAAAGAAGTTGCCAGATGCAAATTAATATCCTTTCGAATCATCAAATCGGTTTCAGAACGACCAGACTCCGAAACAAACTGATCGAGCATGAAGTCTTCCTCACCAAAGGGTTTCTTCATTTCGATATTGATCTGTCCGGTCATACTCTCAAAACCGTTAACCACACTCCCGGCGCCTTTCGTAATCTGTATACCATTTACCCAGGCCGCGGGGATAAAGCTCAAGCCATAAAACGAGTTGAGCCCTCTAACGGAAGGCATAAACTCTCTGGTAATAGACGTATAAACACCATCCAGGCCCAGCATTTTGATTTGCTTAGTACCTGTTACGGCATCGGTGAATGAAACGTCGATGGCCGGTGCGTTTTCGAAACTCTCTGAGAGATTACAACACGCTGCTTTCTGAAACTCACGTTCATTCAGATTAATCGTGGTTTTCGGATCGATTGACCGTACACCATAGGTCTTTCTGCGTCGGTTTATCTCGGTTTTACCAAGCGAACCTGCAGCAGGCCTCAAGACAACCTCATACGTGGTCTTCGAATCTTCCACGTGAATCGTATCCTTGTCAAAGGACACAAAGCTAACTTCCAATTCGGCTGGAATTAAATTAACGTTTATGGAAAACTTGCCAGACGAATCGGTTAAACTACCATTCGGGAAACCGAGTTCCCGAATCATTGCCCCTTCCAGGGGGACTTTTTTCTTTTTATCGAGCTCGTAGACATGTCCCGTAATTACCTGAGCACTAAGGGATAGGCTCATCAACAGGGTCAACAAACTCAGTATTATCTTATATGTATTTTTCACTTTTTATCATTTTATCGACTAAAACATAGACGACCAATCCGCAATTGGCGGTTGGTTATATCAACGAAAAAAGTGAGTGTCTAACAGAGGTTAACCTGGGTGAGATCGCGAATTTCGATCCTGGGAATCGGGACGTCATCCTCAGCAACCGCAGGCTGGTCAATAACGAAGCCTGGATCGTATATCAAAATCTGAAACGAATTGAATGCAATCACCTCGTCAAGCTGCACTAAAGAAGCGCCGCCAGCAAGGGTAAAATCCATCAGATACTGCTCAAATTCAACCTCTTCAGAGGAACAGCAGTCTTCCGGCATATTGTTCGAACAACCGCCTAAATGGCAAGAGTCTTCTGCCTCACCGATATGAATCGACTCAATTTGATCACAACAATAGTCGATACAAAACTCAAAGCCTGTGCTAGCAAACATCAGACTAAAAAGAATCAATATGGCGATTATGCGTTTCAATTCAATGCAAATATAACGAATGCAAAGCTCAACAAATTATAATTGGTACGAGTCTTACCCTAAAATGAAAAAGAGCGTTGAGTTAATTCAACGCTCTTTTACTTATTTATTAGTGTTTGATAGGAGGCGATTTTACACCGGGAAAGCCTCCCTTGCCTCCTCCCCATCCCCCGCCTGGGCTGATGTCGGGTCCGTCGTTATCGTCAAAAATGTTCCAATCGAACTGACCTTGTCTTCTATCCGATTGTCTTCTTTTGTTTTCGTCGCAGGGCTTGCAAGGACATGGTACATAAATCTTATTTGAGTCATTTGGATCCATGAACAATTCCTGAGTCTCCTCTTTCCAATATCCGGGTTTGTCTACTACTTTTTCCTCTTCGTCATGAACATCGAATACAATACCAAATCGGAACTGGCTCGAGTTTAGGTTGGTTTTTGTAATGCCCAGATCGTAGTCAAGTCCGTTAAATGAAGTTGCTGAATAATCCACTACATTTAAGTCCCTCGACTGGATCATCTCATATCTGAAGTCAAGGTGTACATGGGGTGAAATTTTCATTCGAGCTCCTACACCAATTTTAGTGGCAAGTGCTGCCCTGGTAAGCAACCCGTTGTCGCTGGAACTTTCATATTCAGAGGACTCCAATAAGGCTCTTGTGGTTTGACCTGTTGAAAAAATTCGCGTTCCAACAGAACCCGTTACGTATGGTATGATTGGAAACTGTGCCCACTCCATCTGGCCTGATACAAATACATCGTTCACGTGGCTTCGCATAAAGGTTACACCTCGATCTTCATTCACTGAATTGATGAGAACCTCGTCTTTGTCTGACCTGCCAAAGAACTGCATGCCCCAGTCGAGGCCTCCATAGATGGCCAGGTTTTCACCTGGTAGCAGATTACCCGACATAAACTGGATGTTGAATCCACTATTTTCCGATAGCCTCCCCATAGAGTCCCATAGGGCTGCATCTTCCATTTGTTGATTGCTATAGTACAAACCGATCCACCCCTCTTCTATGTCTCTAGAAGGCTTTACACTTACCCATTTATAGGTTGTATCAATCCATCGCCGCGTGGTAACCGCTTTGTAAAACTTTGCGGTGTCTACTGCCGTCTCGACTTTCTCCAGTAAACCTGTCTTAGGCTTGGAGTTTTTCTTTGGTGGGTCCGTAATCTGGGGTTCCGCTGGAATTGGATTTCCAGTTTGACCCTGTTCGTTTGATGAGAGCATTACGAATGGTTCCGATGGTTTTTCGGTTAACGCAGCTATACCTGATTCTGATTCCAACGTTGTTTCCGACGTAGTGGTTGTGCCCTGGTTGGGCGTAATTACTATGGGCGATGTTGATGCTGTTTCGGCTGGTATGGTTGCCAGGTATGGCAGCTTAATTGGCTTTATTCGAGCCTCAGCCAGGGCTTTATTTGGCGCACCAGTGGGTGCCGTGAGGTATAAAATACCCGCTGTTAATATGCTAAATATTGACATAAGTAAAATGTTTCTAAGGTTAAAAATTGTGTTTCTTTTTCTGGTTTTTGTTTGAAACGGCACAGGATGCACAGCGTCTTCTTCCAGAAGATCGAGCATTTGATCCCAATCGCCTTGCAAAAAATCAGCCTCATGCCCATCCAAGCCGGTTTTAAAAACCTCGTCGGGTGATATGTGATTGTTTTCGCTCATTGTTTATCTATCCATTGTTTCAATAGTTTACGTGCGTTGTTCACGTGCCATTTACTGGTACCTGCCGACATGCCTAATTCGTCCGCTATTTCGGCATGAGAGTACCCCTCCAGGGCAAAAAGGTTAAACACAATTCGTGTAGTTGCCGGTAGTTTATGAAGCAACTGTAACAGATCTTTCGCATACAGTTTTTTCACCGCTTCCGGACTAATTCCAAGGCTCGCATCGGGTTCTTCTGTAGGAATTCTGCGCTCATATCGGACTTGAGCGCGAACCAGGTCTATGGCCGTCCGTTGTACAATTCGGTAGACCCATCCGCCAAAATCGTATTCCGAATTGTACGATTTCAGGTTTTTGAAGACTTTGAGGAAGCCTTGGTTTAATGCAGCCAATGCATCGTCACGATTACTGAAGTATCTCAGACAGAGTGCCATAAGCTTCCCATGGTACCGCTTATACAGCTTTTCCTGAGCAACCCGATCCTTGTTCATGCACCGCTTGACCAATTCAAGTACATCTCGTTGTGAATCAGCTGATTGCACATCGGCAAGGTGTATGTTTAAAGGTGGGTTAATTGTCATTAATTGTGTTGTCCTTCATAAGGGACTACGGCAACAATTATTCCCGGGTTGGGTTTTAGACAAAGTTTTTTTCTGAGCTGAGCTAATTTAGCCGATTCGGTAGTTCTTATTCTCTCCCACTCTCCAGCCTGTTAACCGCTCGAGGTAGTATAGAAGGCCTGTTTTAAAGCCAAATTTTTTCTTACTTGGATCATGCGAAAACTCCCAGTTCATGGCCTGTATTCGAGCCAACATCACCTTGGGGTGTGTGCCTTCAAATCGTTTCAGGGAATCGATCTTCGAATAATCAAAGTCTTTCTTGGGGTCGAATCGCTCCGATATCCATTCATCGGAGTGCCACAGTTTGTTTGCTTCAACGGCCTTGGCCATCATGTATCGTGGATGGCGAACCCACCCATAGTGATACACGCGGGCATTGATTTGTTTTACGCGCAACTTCGTACCCGCTTTTCGGAAGCCCTGAGCATCCTTCCAGCTTGAAATGGAACTGTCATTTTTGATCACACGAATTTCATTACGATACCATGTGCGGCTATCTCCCACAAAGTCAAAACTTCCATAGAAATGCGTGTAGGTAAACAACAAACCATCTACACCTTCGTCATCTTTAAAGCGTTCCATGTTTGTTCGAATCTCATCGTAATCTTCTTCGTGCAAACACTCATCTGCCTGTATATAGATTAGCCAGTCTGCCTTTGAATTTACTGCTGCTTTCGCTTTGTCGGTTTCTATGGCCAACACTTGCCCTCCTTCACGGAGTGAGTCGTCCCATACAGTTTCTACGATTCGAATTTTATCGGGATGTATAGATCGAATCAAATCAAGTGTCGCGTCTTCCGATTTACCTACAGCTACCACCATTTCGTCTACAAGTGGCAGAACCGATAGAATTGCTTCCTTAACCGGATAATCCAGTTTTACGGCGTTACGTACGAAAGTGAAGCCCGAGACAAACATGGCGCGAAGGTATTCTATTTGTGACGAGATAATGGATTGCAATGGGGCTTTATTTTCTAGCTAATTATGTTAGGGTTAAATCCTATGAATTGTGGATTTCCTTCTCGCCATGATGATTTTTGCTAAGCCTTTCCATCTATCTTTGCGGCAATGTATTACAACAACGTATTGGAGACCATCGGAAACACGCCGTTGGTTAAACTAAACAAGATCGTAGAAGACGTTCCAGGAACGATTCTCGCCAAAATTGAGACCACCAATCCTGGCAATTCAGTTAAGGATAGAATGGCACTTCAAATGATCGTAGATGCGGAAGCAGATGGCCGACTAAAGCCAGGAGGTACCATTGTTGAAGGTACCAGTGGGAATACCGGAATGGGACTTGCCATAGCCGGTTTGATTAAGGGTTACAAATGTGTTTTTGTTACCACCGATAAGCAGAGTAAAGAAAAGGTTGATATTCTGAAAGCAGTTGGGGCCGAAGTTATTGTTTGCCCTACCGATGTTGAACCTACCGACAGTCGATCGTATTACTCCGTTTCAAAGCGTTTAGGTGAAGAAATTCCAGGTGCGTGGTACGTTAACCAATACGACAATCCAAGCAATGTAAAAGCCCATTACCAAACGACTGGTCCCGAAATATGGGAACAAACAGAAGGTAAAATCACTCATTTTGTTGTAGGTGTGGGTACCGGAGGAACCATTAGTGGAGTTGGAAAATACCTGAAAGAAAAGAACCCGGATATCAAGATATGGGGAGTAGACACCTATGGCTCTGTATTCAAGAAATACCACGAAACAGGTGAGTTTGACGAGAAGGAGATCTATCCCTATATAACCGAAGGAATCGGTGAAGATATTTTACCAAAATGTGTCAACTTCGACGTTATTGACCGATTTGAAAAGGTTTCGGATAAAGATGGGCTCGTTTATCAAAGAAAACTGGCGCGCGAAGAAGGCATTTTGGTCGGAAACTCGGCGGGTAGTGCAATCAAAGGCGTGGTTCAGTTAAAAGACCATTTAAAGCCTGACGATGTGGTAGTTGTGTTGTTTCACGACCACGCTACACGTTATATGGGTAAGGCGTTTAACGACGACTGGATGCGCGACCGTGGTTTCCTTGATACAAAGCCTAAGACAGCACTTGACCTGATTTCGAGTCACCAACACCTACCTCTGGTTACAGTGCAGGCCAATGATCTGGCAAAAACCGCCTTTGACAAAATGGAGAAATACGGTATCTCTCAATTACCTGTGGTAAACGAGTCGGGGGAGTTTGTTGGATCGCTTAATGACAATCACATCTTCAAGTTAATGCTCAACGACAACGCAGTTGCTGAGCGTGAAGTGAAGGACATTATGCAGGCTAGTTTTCCTGAAGTCTCTTATTATGAAGAGGTTGAAGCTATCTCCAAGGCTATCAGTAAAGAAAATCCAGCGGTACTGGTAAAAGACCTGGCGGGTGTTTATCACATCATTACAAAGTACGATGTGATCTCGGCGTTAGCGAAATAATCCGCTCATGGAGCGCCAGTTTTATGACCAAATGGGTAATTGTGTTACCCTTAACAGAACGCCTGAACGAGTGGTTTCACTAGTGCCATCTCAAACGGAGTTACTGTATTATTTAGGCACTCCACCCATTGGTCAAACTATTTTTTGCATTCATCCCGGACAAGCATTTTCCGAAGCCACCAAAATTGGTGGTACCAAAAAGTTGAACCTTGACAAGATCAGGGCTTTAAAGCCTGATCTCATTATTGGTAATAAGGAAGAAAACGAACGTAGCCAGATTGAAGCTTTGAGCGCCGAGTTTCCGGTTTGGATGAGCGACATAAATACGATTCAAGACGGGCTTGACATGATCACCCGAGTGGGTGCTCTGCTTGGTAAGTCGAACGAAAGCATTCAGTTAAAGCTGGGCATTCAAAGTGCTTTTAATCGTTTAATAGCTACCAAAGGCCGAATGCAGCGTGTTTTGTATCTCATCTGGCGAGACCCATATTTTGGTGTTGGTTCACAAACATTTGTTCACGACGTTTTGCAGCACTGGGGAGTAGAAAATGTACTCGCCAACCAGCCCAGATATCCGGAATTAAGTCGCGAAGACATGATTGACCTCAACCCGGATGTTGTTCTCCTTTCCAGTGAGCCGTTCCCTTTCAAGGAGAAACATCGTAATGAGATATTGGATTTCCTACCAAACGCAACAACTATACTCGTAGATGGCGAATTATTTAGCTGGTACGGAAACCGAATGCTCGACACGCCCGGGTATCTTGAAGAGTTAACCAGAAGGTATTTCACTTCCTGATAAGGATTTGTACATTTGAGCTATGAACGAGAAGGTAGATGCCTATATCGCCAAGGCTGAAAAATGGACGGATGAGCTAAAAGCCCTACGGGAAGTTTTTATTTCTACAGGCATGGACGAAACTGTTAAATGGGGAGGCCCAGTGTATACGGTAAACGGAAAGAATGTTGCTGGTATGACGGCCTTTAAGAACCACTATGGCATTTGGTTCTTTAACGGTGTATTCCTTAAAGATCCGTACAAGTTATTGACCAACGCTCAAGAGAAAACCAAGGCAATGCGCCAAATCAAGTTTCAAAAAGGAGATTCGGTAAATCTGGATCAGATTCGAGAATATGTATTGGAAGCTATTGAAAATGAGCGAAATGGAGTTAAGCTTAAGCCATCTCGAGATACTTCGTTTGACGTACCTGATCAGTTAAAACAGGTATTGGATGAGGAAGCCAACCTGTTAGACGCGTATAATGCTTTGACAAAAGGTAAGCAGAAAGAATACGCCAACTACATTACAGAGGCGAAACAAGAAAAAACCAAATGGAGTCGGATTGATAAGATTCGGCCAATGATTCTGGAAGGTAAGGGCCTTCACGATAAGTACCGCGATTGTTGACAAAATCGATTGTAACGAGCGTTACGCCTTCATCTCTCTCTCCAAAAACGGAATAACCTGCTGTATGCGGTCTGGTTCAAACCAGGTGGTGTTGGTCTTGTTCCGAAACCAGGTCATCTGGCGTTTGGCGTATCTTCTTGAGTTCTGTTTGATTTTTTCAATTGCCTCCGGTAAGCCTATTTCACTGTTTAGGTAACCGAAAAGCTCGGTATACCCGACTGATTTTAAAGCGTTTAAGTTTTGAAAGTTGTTCAGTGACTTTACTTCAGCCAACAACCCCTGGTCCATCATAATGTCTACGCGATTGTTAATTCGGTTGTAGAGTATTTCCCTTGGATGATCTATGGCGATCTCAATTACATTAAAACTTCTACTTGCTTGTGCATCAGACGTTCGTTCTTCGTGTGTTTTACCCGTTAACTCAACCCGCTCTATTGATCGCATTACACGATGTGGGTTCTGAAGATCAACCAGCCTGGCATATGCAGGATCCACTTTTTTCAAACGTTCCTGTAGCGCCTCTATCCCACTGCTCTCATAAAATTTCTGAAGTTCCTTACGAAGCTGCCCACCATCGGTAGCGTCTTCGTGAAAGCCTTGAATAACTGCGTTTATGAACAGGCCGCTTCCACCTACCATCACCACAACGTTGTGGTTCATGAATAGATCTTCCAGTTTTTTCAAAGCATCTCTGGCATATTCTCCCGCGGAATAAGGCATTTCAACCGAAATATGTCCAATAAAGTGATGTGGTACTGCGGCCAATTCTTTTGATGTTGGTTTCGCCACACCGATGGAAAGCTCGTTGTAAAACTGCCTGGAGTCGGCCGAAATAATCTCCGTACTGAAATGTTGCGCCAGGTCTATCCCAAGTGAGGTCTTACCGGAAGCCGTTGGACCTCCGACAACAACCAGCCATTTGTCAGAACCTGCCATGGAAACCTAGTCCTCGAATCCTTCGGAAGTTGCAGAAGACCCGTCCATTTCATCGTCGAATCCCATTCCACTCACATCCGGCTCTTCTTTTTCACTTACGATTTCATCAACCAACTCTTCAAATTCGTTGGTAGGTTTTCCAACTGCGCTTACCTTGGTTTGCTTAGGCGGCTCCCCCAATGTTTTAACACAGCGTGGATACACCAATGCTGCATTTGCTTTTTCTATTTTGAACAAAGAAATGCGTAGATGCCACTCCAATTCATCGTTTGTGATAAGCAAAATCTTCTGATACGGATCATTCACGAATGCATTCAATCGCGCATCCGCCATATCGATAACACCTTCGGTACCGATATTCGTAATCTCACGGCCTTTTCTCCAATTATCTCCCGACATGAAGAAGGAGGCCTGAGTATCAGGTTTGAACTTTATGCTCTCAATTATGCTTGCGTACAGGTCTCTAAACGTTTGATTGGCGCGAACCTCAATCATTCGCTCCACATCGTCAACGTCTTCAAATACCACTTTAAACTTGTAAACGATCATTTAATTCTTAATAGAACCCGCAGCTGATAGCCCGAGTTCTTTTCCTTTAGTTAATACAAAATTAATAGCCTCTTCCCTATTATTCTTTATCTCTCCATCCAAAACGGCATCTTTCAAGGCGTTTTTGATGATTCCAACCTCACGAGAAGGCTTAATGTCGAACAGTTTGATAATCTCATCGCCCGAAACAGGTGGTTGAAAATTACGGATACGATCACGCTCCTCGACATCCCGTATTTTCTGCTCAACGTTTTTCAGATTTTTAAGAAAACGTTCAACTTTTCGCTCATTCTTTGAGGTTATATCACATTTGCTGAGCAACATTAAGTCGTCTATGTCTTCTCCTGCATCAAAGATCAGTCGACGAACAGCGCTATCCGTGACAATTTCCTTTGTGAGTGCAATGGGTCTCAGGTGCAAAAGAACCATCTTGGCTACATACCGCATTTTTTCGTTAAGCGGAAGCTTCAGCCTTCTAAAGATGCGCTTGGTCATCTTAGAACCAACGAATTCATGTCCATGGAATGTCCATCCCTCTGTTTCATTGAAATCCTTGGTATTGGGTTTGGCAATGTCATGCATGATGGCCGACCAGCGCAACCACAGGTCATTGCTGTATTGAGCTACATTATCAAGAACCTGCAAAGTATGATAAAAATTGTCTTTATGCCGTTGACCATTCCGTTCTTCAACACCTTGGAGCGCAACCATTTCAGGGAAGAATTGGTGTAGCAAACGGGTGTTGAACATGAGTTTAAAGCCGATTGAAGGTTGTTTCGACAACACCATTTTATTGACTTCATCGATAATCCGTTCCTGAGAAATGATGGACAATCTGTCGGACATGGTCGTTATCCCCTTGTAGGTGTTTTCTTCGATTCGAAAGCCCAATTGAGTGGCAAAACGAATTGCCCGAAGCATTCGCAACGGATCATCGGAAAACGTAATATTTGGGTCGAGAGGTGTTCGAAGAATGCCATCGTTCAGGTCCTGAACCCCGTTAAAAGGATCTACCAATTCGCCATACGTCACATCGTTTAGGCTAATTGCCAATGCGTTAATCGTAAAATCACGCCTGTTTTGGTCGTCTTGCAGACTGCCCTCCTCAACGATTGGTTTCCTGCTATTACGTTGATACGATTCCTTTCTGGCACCTACAAATTCAAACTCCCAGTTTCCCTGACGGATTTGAGCAGTTCCAAAGTTCTTGAAGTAATTTACTTCAGACGCATCTTCCAACCGACCAGCTACTTCTTGAGCCAGTTCAATACCACTTCCTACTGTTACAAAGTCAATATCCTTACAATCTCTCTCCAGTAAAGCATCACGAACAAAACCTCCTACTACATAGGCCGGCTGACCCAGCTTTTCTGCAGAAGCGCGCACAATGTCAAAAATGGGATGAGATAGATGATTTAACATGGGCGGCAAAGGTAATTCGATTCTTGGTTAAAGCCGAGAAAGGCATGATCAATAATCGACATTACTGAGAAACGTAGAATTTAGGTGAACGCCTTCCAGCATCCACCTAAACTCTTATTACTAACTGACTACCAGCTCTTTATGAGCTTTATGGTTTCTCCGGTATCAATTGACATAAAATACAAACCACTTGGGAGATCGTTGATTTCAAGTTCGGTAATACGCTGATCTACCTCGAATTGTCGAACCAGTCTACCCACGTTGTCAAGAAGTTTAATGGTATGGTCAAATGCGTCGTCGGTTTCGTCAAATGCCACCGTAACATTTCGTCTGGTTGGGTTCGGATACACCTTAACAGTGTTGGTTAAACCAGCATCAAAGTTGACTTTTCGAATCTCACTAAAGGCCTCTGTGCCGTCGTAGTCCACCTGTCTCAATCGATAATAAACCATGTATTGATCCGAAGCGATGGAGTTGTCTGTAAAACCATATTCCTGAAGTCGGTTTGATGTTCCATTTCCAGAAACACGTCCCACGGTATTAAAGTTTACGCCATCATAACTTCTCAATATGTCAAAATGTGAATTGTTATACTCTGAAGCCGTTATCCAATTGAGTTGGGCCGTATGGTTAACATCAGGCGTTGCATCGAAATGGATAAGTTCTACCGGAAGTGGTGCAGAGCCACCTCCTCCACCTCCTCCACCACCAGAGAAGCTGGAAACCAAATAGTCGGCATAATGGTCCTGAACCCCATGTATACCAGCAACCCAAACAGTGGTGTCGGCAATAAGTCCGTTTACCAAAACGATTCCATACACCCCTGAGTCATGTGGATTTGGGAAGGTAGCAGAAGAACCACCTTTCACCTTATAAAACTGCAACTGGCTTGGAGAACTAATCACGGTTGGGTTTGTGAGGTTCGCCATCGCCGTCACAATGTCGTTGTATTCACTGTTTGTATAGAAGTACCGCACTCCTACTTCCGAAGATGGCTGAACCGTTGGGTCTACATCCCATCTACGTTCAAGTACCACACCACCGGAAGTATTCGATATCATACCACCTGCCGAGTTGTAGCTCAACGTTGATGGGTTTCCGATGTAGAGTTTTACCTGCGAAGGAGAAACCACTACACCACTTCCAACCGTATCCAGGGCCAGTAGTATCTCGTTATCGGAATTACAATAACACACATAGCCATTATCCACCGAAGCCTGGCTTGCCGTATGTACCTTTACAGAGGTAGCCAAAGGAGATTGTAAACCACAGGCAACAAACTCGTAAGCACCCAAATCAATGGCATCGCGGGAGGCATTCAGAATGTCGAAGTCCAGGACTACACTCGAATCACCTTTATTCAATAACGCACTGCTGTCTCTTAGTTTCAGACCATCATCTCCGGTTCGCCATACATTATCGCTACCATCAAGGTCTGCTGTATCGCTAAAACCAGGGTTCATCTGAAACAAAGAATTACCTCCTCCTATGTAATTACTTGAAGCGGTTGAATACGTGGTGCTTGCCCGTTGCATAGATGAATAGCTAATGGTTGGGGTTGCATTGTAGTTGTAAACCTCCGAGAACTTATGATTGGCGTTACCCAACATCGAATTCTGGTAGAATATTGAATTCTTAACGATGGGCTCACAGGTTCCGAAGTTACCGAAATTGTATAATGCTCCACCCGCACTTCCGGCATCGTTTGCATAGAAGGTAT
>JAEPQQ010000103.1 GCA_017640445.1 Bacteroidia bacterium
TCATAGTGGAGGTATATCCGGTCATATCGTAGCAGTAGTGAGAGAAGCAGGTGTACCCTGAAAAACTCACATGCAAGATGGTAACGAATGACCTTGCTTAACCCTTTTGTACCTGATTTTGTAAAATTAATACGTATTGTTTCAAGCCGGCTACGATTCTACCTGACTTGGAGGGTGGCCATAAAAATCCTTGAACGATTTAGTGAAGTAACTCAAACTCCTAAAACCCACCTTTTCTGAGATTTGTGATAGGTTTCCATACCCTACATAGATTAAGTCGAGCGACCGTTTTAGCCGGTACTCACGAATGAACTGGCTTACGGACTTCTGGGTAAGGGCCTTTAACCTCTTTTGCAACGAAGAAGTGCTTATGTTCAACCCTTCTGCCACATCGGGCATACCAAGATTGGGGTCCGATATTTTGTTCTCAATGGTAAGTTTGAGCTTTTTTAGGAAACGTTCATCGGCTGATTCGGTCACTACCTTTTCGGGTGTTGAATACATCACCTGTAGCAGACGTTTTCGCATATGAATTGCATTGTGCACCTTAAGCAGCAATTCTTCCATAAGAAAGGGTTTGGTGATGTAGTCGTCTGCACCAAATTCAAGGCCTTTTAATTTGGCAGTTGTTGATACATTAGCCGTAAGGAACAGTACTGGTATCAACTCGGTTTTTTCGTCCATTTTGATTTCTTTCACCAGTTCAAAACCATCTTTTATGGGCATCATTACATCGCAAATAACCAGATCAGGTAAAACCCGCTTTATCACGTTTATCCCTTCCTGTCCGTTCGACGCAGTGTCCACTTTGTATTTCTTTACCTCAAGAATATCTACCAACGTTTGACGGACTTCCGGTTCGTCCTCAACGACTACAATCTTGGTTTTTTTCATAACAGCGCTTCGCGAAATTTCGCAGTTAAAATTACAACTTTTCCCCGACCTGGATCAAAAACCACCATGCTCAACCACGTGGATAAGACGTGCCATTTGTTCAGGTTCAGTTTCCTTATCTTTACAGAAAAAAGCTGTGGGTAATAAGGTATTGATCATAGATGATGAAGCTGGTATTCGGGAAAGTATAGCTGATATACTAACGGTTAGCGGGTACAGCGTGTTGCAAGCAAAAAGTGGCAAGATGGGGCTTGAAATGGCGTCCAGGGAAATGCCGGACCTTGTTCTCTGTGATATTATGATGCCGGAGATGGATGGTTTTGAATTTCTCACCTATCTCAAAGCCAATCAAACAACACGACTCATCCCTTTGGTTTTTCTAACCGCCAAGGCAGAAAGGCAAGCTCAGCGAAAGGGTATGAACCTTGGCGCCGACGACTATCTGCTCAAACCGTTCTCCGTAGACGAGGTGTTACACGTTGTAAAGACACGCATCCGAAAAAAGCAAGAAATTGTAGAAGGCTTCGAATCCAGAATCCAGGCTCTCCAGTATCAAAACAAAATCAAAGAGGCAAAGATTGAAGAATTACTTTTCGCCATTTCGAACGACATAAGAGAACCCGTTTCAAAAATTTTGAGCATTGCCCGCCTGATTGCCAGTACGCGATGCGACAATGGTGAGAAGTCAGAAGACATTAAAAATCTCCTTAGTTACCTCGAGCAAAACTGTCAGAACCTGGACAAGGTGGTAAACGTTATTGATCGGTTATCAGAGTAGGACTTTCGACATTTGTGTTGTCGTAAGGCAGTGTTATAGTAAACGTTGTTCCTTTCCCAAGTGTACTCTCTACCGATATAGTACCGTTGTTCATTTCCACATATTCCTTGGCAATTACAAGACCCAAACCCGTGCCAAGTATTTCTCCTATGTTGCTTGCCCTGTGAAATGGTTCAAACACCCTGTCCATTTCATCAGGAGGAATACCGATACCATCGTCTTCCACAAATATTTGCAATGAATCTTTGCCGTAGTCAAGCTTTATCCTGGGACTCGTTTCGCTCGAATACTTTGTTGCATTGGAAACCAGATTGTCGATGGCATGCCGTATGTATCCTTCCGCCAGGTTTACCTCTTTGGCGTTCCCCTCTATGACCAACTCAATCTCTCTGCCCTTCGTATCAAGCTTGTAATAGGTTTGTATGATGGAGCGACAAAGTTCTTCTACATTAACAACATCATACTTAACCACGAGGTCTTCCGAAGATATTTTACCAAGGATAAGAACGTCGTTCATCATGTTTGTCATGCGTTTAACCTCCTTTTGAATTCGCTTGTCCGCTTTGATTACGATGGAGTTTATGCTGGGATTCAGATCCTTCGTAAGCATGGAGAACAATTCTGAATTACTCTGAATCACGGCAAGAGGCGTTCTGAACTGATGCGATGCCATAGAGACGAACTGAGATTTAAGATGATTCAGCTTCTTTTCTTGTTCAAGGGCTTCCCCCAGTTTTAACTGCAACTCTTTGATGGGTGTGATATCAATAAACGCGATCACGTACTTTTCAACTTTACCGTCCACATTTTGAAAGGGAACAACAGTTGTTTGCACCACTACTTCCTCCCGATGATCGAGTTTCGATATAAGCACCAACTCGCCAAACCACATTTTCCCCATTTCGGCTCGTTCATAAGCTTCCATAACCGATGGGGATTCAGGATCAGGCAGCACCACTCTAAAATCGCCCTCCAACACCTCGCCTTCTGCAAACCCTGTGGTTAAACAAAAGAGATCGTTGACGTATTTTATTTTTCCGTCGATATCCAGAATCGCAACCAAAGCCGCCTGATTCAAGGTGTCCACCTGATTCTGCAACTCAAGCTGGGTAGATTTTAATTCATTCGTCCTCTCCATTACCTTTTCCTCCAACTCTTCTGTAAAAACATCTCGTAGTTTGGCGGCCTCAACCCGTATGGTGATATCGGTATTAGTTCCAACAATTCGGTTGGGCTTTCCGGACTCGTCGAAGTGTAAGTGTCCCAGGGCATGAATGTATTTGGTTTTACCCGTTGGTGTCAAAATTTTGAACTCCAGATCGAAGTATTCCGCACCTTCAAGTATCTCTTCATATTGGCGTAAAATCTCCTCCTTGTTATCCGGGTGAAGCAGGTTCTCCCATTGACTAATATGCTCAGTAAAATCCTCCGGGTCCATTTCAAAAATTTCGAACTGACCTTCATCCCAAACCATAGAGCCATTCTCGAGGTTAAGATCAAAAATACCCAGTCGGCCGGCGCGGAGTGCCAGCTTCAGACGCTCCTCACCCTTTCTAAGTAGATTATCAACCTCCTTCACCTGGCTCATGTCTTGCACCAATGACCAAATGAAATCCTCCCCGCGGGCATCCTGTATGATTCGCCCATTAAGCAAAACCGGATATCTGTACCCCTGTTTATGGATGTACTCTTTCTCATAAGGGCCATAAGCACCAATGGTTCTTAGCGATTCCAATTGGATTTCCTCCTGACCTTCATATTCTTTGGGTGTAAGATCCCAGTACGACAACTTATTGAGTTCTTCTTTGGAGTAGCCCGTAAATCGTACAAATTCTTCATTGATTTCAATAAAATTACCGTCCATGTCGTTACGGGCAATTCCAATTGGTGCCATTTCGAAAAACGAGTTCAGGCTTCGCTCATTGAGTCTCAGTTGCTCGTATGCCAGTTTTTCCTTTGTTATGTCATAGTTAACTCCAACCATACGTTCTGCTCGTCCATGTTTATCGCGAATCACGTTTCCCATTGCATGGACGTATTTAACCTCCTTGTTTCCGGTTATCACTCTGAACTGTATGTCAAACTCCTTGATACCCAGCATGGCTTCCTCTACCGCTTTACTCGCCCTTTCCTTGTCGTCTGGGTGCAGTGTTTTTTCCCAGGCGTCATATGCTCCTTCAAAATCCGCACTATTAATGCCGTATAACCGGAACATAGACGGGTCCCAAACCAGTTCGTTTGCCTTTACATTCCAATCCCAAATACCCACGTTACCCGCCTTCATCGCAATATTGAGCCGTTCCTCATTTACCTGAATATTGTGTTCAATCTTTCTCCTGTGTGTCAGGTCGATAATGGTAAAGGTTGTAAGAAAATCGCCTTGTGAGTCAACATTCGAAAGCCCTATCTCTACCGGTATTTCGTTTCCGTCTTTGGTACTTGCTGTGGTCTCAATTCGGTATCTCTTTTTATTATCGTGAAACAGTTCCACAGGATTATACGGACTCTTTGCGCCCTCCGTATTGATGAACTCTTTGATGGGTCGGTTTAAAACTTCCCCAACCTGGTATCCAAGCAAGGCTTCAAATTGTTCATTTATGTGCTCAATCACAAAGTCACCATTGGTAACGGCAACCGGATACGGAGCAAAGGTTAACAGATTTTGGAACCTGTTTTTACTTAGAATTAGTTTCTCACTTAGTGCTTTACGCTCAGTTATATCCAGTATAAATCCATTGAGGTAAACTTCTCCGTCTTCTGCCACGTTTACCTTGCCTTGTTCATCAATCCAAATTTCCCGACCGTTTTTGTTAATGAGTCGGTATTCCACCTCAAAGCTTCTGTTTTCTACCGAAACAGAATTATAGATTTCTCGCACACGTTCACGATCTGCTTCGTGAATTAGGTCGGAATACCGGAGACGTTTGGAACCAACAAAGCTGGATCTTGGATGGCCGGTTATGGTCTCAATATGATGGTTGAGGTGAATTACATCTCGGTTGTCATTCAGTTTTACCTGATAAATCACCAGAGGCACCGAGTCGATCAAACTATGTGGATAGTGCCACATGTCGCCTGGGTTCTCAGGAGCGGTAGGCTGGTTGGCTATCTTATTCCGTAGGTCGTTGTTCTCCCGCATCAAGTCGGCAACGCGGTTGAGTAATTCCTCCTTTTCCTTTTTTAGATCTTCGATCGAGCTAGGGTTTGACATAATATGCGATTTCAACTCGAGGCTATATCGAGTTATGGGGTATCCGAATCTACGCTATGTCTTAAAAATCTGCAAAAAGCAGCATCGACGTTTCGCCTATAGCCGCTGAATAAAGTAGACAATACCGAATCAAAGCATCATCCCAATGTGTGTTTAACAGCTACAGCCGTTCTTCTGATTCGATCTGATTTTGTACGCTTGATTGGTTACGATACACTCTTCAACCTTGCCTTTGATCGGGCAATTGGTGCGGGGATGGGGTTTTTCTCTTTGCCAAAGATACGCTGCCGTATAGCAGCGATCGGAAATGCCGGCCCCGGGTCGGTTTTACGCTCAGGTGCTACCTCGTCGTGTCCCAAAATAAACTTAAGGTTATAGTGATCAACCAGCAACTTACAAACGGTTTCACATGTACTGATCTGAACATCGGTGTACTTGTGCCAATAACTTAAATGATTGTGATTGTGGTGTTTCTCGTAAACCACCTTATCCGCTGTATACCTTCCTCCAAACCACGAACGGTAATATTGATCGATTTGTTCCAATATTCCAGCATTATCCATGGTAATGCCCAAGCTGTACCGATTCATTCCCACTCTACCCTGATGTTCGCTTTTGCCGGCGTGCCATGCTTTCATGTTGAAGGGTATAAGTTGAAAAATACCTCCATCCCTGCCAATAATCAGATGAGCAGATACCTTGGTATGGTCGGAAGCCAGAAACGATGCTGAAGTTCTCGCTTCGCCGCCAGCTGTATAGTGAAGGACTATGGTGTCTAAATCTCCCTCCTCAAATTCTTGTCGGTTCTTGGTACTCCTAAATTCGTTAGATACACCTGTTCCAGAAAGCCAATCCGCAACTATTTTAAACTCACTTGTCATTTTTTTATAGTACTAACGTTTACCTTTTGTAAAGTTCGCAAATACAATGGCCAATTGCATCACTAGAACTTGGTATTCTGAACTAGACACTATTAACTAACAAATACTACTACATACTCACTCTAAATTGCTCTACATCTTCTGCATTTATGGTTGTGTTTCCAAAGGAGTTTTCGATTTCTGAAACGGCAGGAATACCTTTTGTGGGTATGTCGTCGATCTCCACCATGCCCACAGCAATTGTTGGTGATGTAGTTTCTTGTTTGGGTGGTGTGGTTCCAATTTTAACTTGAGTGATTACCGTATCATACCTGGTTTCAAGCACGGTCAAAGTATCTACAACTCGTTGACTTTTAACGACTTCCTTCTCAACGTAAACAATTCTGGGATTAGCCCTCAGCAACAAGTATGTGCAACAAACCAACACCAAGGTTGCTGCAACTGCCTGATAGGTTGGGATTCTGTGATTTAGCCAAACCAGCGATTTGTTTTGACTCGTTTTTCGTTTATCCAACTCCCTTCGTAAACCTTCCCGTATAGCGGGATTGGGTTTCAATTCTGGCTCGTCACTTGTTAAAATGGTTCTGCTTGCCTTAATCATGGCCCGCTGAGCGTTATACGCCTCTAACGTCATCTCCTGAGTAACAAGGGCCATTTCCATTGCCGTCAGCTCGTCTACATCTTTTGACTCGAGAAGTGACAGTATCGCATTCTGTTTTTGTTCCATATTAATCGATTTTTACAGGGTTAAACAGCGCCAGTTTATCGGCTAATTGTTTGGTTGCATAAAATATTCTTGACTTAACCGTTCCTTCCGGGCAGTCAAGCACCTTGCTTATTTCGCTTATAGTAAGAGATTCCTGATATCGCAGTATAAATGCTGTTCGATGTTCGAAGCTCATCTTTTGTAGTTCATTCTTTAATGCGTTGGAGAAGCGCACACGATCCAGTGGTTCAAGGTATGCCACCTGGTCTTCTGTAATCGGTTCACTTTCTTTGCTCTTTGGGTCCAGGGCGGCTTTTCGCAGCACCTTTTTACATTCGTTCGCGGTTACCGTAAATACCCACGATTTGAAACTTCTGGAGGTATCGAACACTTCAGGACGCTCTACCAGTTTTCTAAAAACATCGTGTAAAACATCTTGTGCCGAAGGTTCAGAGCCCAACAAACGACAAGAAAACCGCAATAGCACATGGCTATAGCGGTTGTACAGTTCTTCAAAGGCCTTTGCCGAGCCTCGTTGAAACCGATACATTAGCTTCTCGTCCGAATACCTGGAGTAATCCTGAAACAAGATCTGGTTATTGGATGACCATTATTACTCGAAAACCAATCTCGGGGCTGGGCCCGGTCATTTCGTTCTTACTCTTTATTTTGGCTTTTGATGGTTTCGTATTCCACCCGCCTCCTTTACACAAGGACGTCTCGCTTACCATCTCTGCTACATTGCCCGTCATGTTAAACAAACCATAGGCATTTGGAAAGTATGAATCAGCCCGAACCGGGAAATATCCGCCATCTGCGTCACTCACGTTGTTGGATGCGCAATCGAGGTTATTGCCCTGGCTGCTTGCGGTTTTAAGGTTGGCAATAAAACATCCTTTTGAATTTCGCACATACGGGCCTCCCCATGGGTAAACACGACCGGTATCTCCTCCTTGTGCAAGGAACTCCCATTCCTGTTCTGTAGGTAGTCTGAATTCCACTTTGACGTGTTTCTTACGTTTGTGGTCCAGTCCGTTATACACAGCGGTTAGCCATTGACAGTAGAGTTCTGCTGCATGATGGGAAATATTAACAACCGGAAAATGGTCAGACGTAGGTTTTCCATGTGGAAATATCTCTTCATCGCTCAATGCCTTTTTCTCTAAGGGCAAATACGCTCTCCAATCTACCGCGTTTGAACGTGCTTCATCCAGATCGTCAAATCGTTTTTGTTTAAGCATATCGGTAAGAAACAACTCGTACATGGCATTGGTTACCTCGGTTTTCCCTGCATACAGCGTATCGTTAACCTTAACAAAGTCCTTTTCCAGTGTTCGGGGGTCGTCTACCACTAACGACACAGTATAATCAGGCTTTCCCTTCAACACTGCCGAAACCTGGTCCTGCAATTGATTCCGATCTGCAATTCGGTTTATAATGTATCCTACATCCATCAGGCGATCGTCTTCACTCTCCTCATAATGATTATACAACGTAAGCAAAGAAACCAGGTAGTTGGTGTTCATCTGGTCTACCACTCCCTGACTGATATCGTTGTAACAATCCAACTTGAGATAATCGGTCAGGTACTTCTTTTCAAAGTTTCTCTTTAACACAGCTATGTTATCAAACTTCTGTTCGCTCCATTTATACGCCATGCCCACGTTATAAACGTCTGACTTATACTCCTCAAACAAAAATGGTCGTGCTGAAACTGCAAAATATAAGGGGCGGGTAGTGTTCTTTCGGATATGATCAACGATGGCTACGTGAAACTTTTTCCAATCATGAAAACTAGTATGGTCAACAGACATAGGAGGAATACCCAGCTCCCGAAAATATCGCTCCCGGTATGATTTGATTGATATCAACGTATTGTTTATTACCGCAACGTCGGTTCGGATGCCTTTAGCGTACTGTAACACCAACGCAGGATATGTATCGTTATCGCCCGAAGTTATGAGAATCGCATCCCGGTCCGTACTTTGAAGTACGTTATAGTTCCACGCATACAACCCTGGAGAGATATCGTTTGAATCGTACCATCTATTAGCGGTTTCCACTAACCTGGGTATGTCTCTTTCAACTTCGTACTGCGTCACTAGTGCATCTAATATTTCTACCCTGTTCGGGCCTAATTCGATGGCCCTGGCAAGGTGTTTCTTATGTTCCTCAGAGTCCGGTGCACCTCCATTCCAGTGTGCGATGTAGTGGTATTCGAAGGTATTCGGGATCCTCTTTTTGATCCGCTCTACAACGTCGTTCAAATCGTCCTGATTCACATCCTTCCCCAACAGTTTAAGCATTCGTTTTGCGGTATAGAAATTCAACCAGGCATCTGCGTCGTTTGGATGCGTTTCGAGGTATGTTTCCCATAAACCCGCTTGCTCGAGATACCACTCAGGGGCTTGCTTTTGTTTTATTATGGAGAATACTTTTTGCCGATCTCCCGAACTTGAAAACGCCTGTACCGTAAGAAAGATCAGAAGTGCAAGGATGCTTATAACTTGTTTCATATCTGCTGAATTTACCTGTTATATCCACGAATCGAAAAAACGTTCAATAAAACTTCGTTTTTTTAACAAAGTATCTTCAACTCACACCCTTCATCACCCCTAAAAACTTAAACTGGCATGACCTAATTCCATAATCAGAGCAGTACATTCGTTCAGTCTGTAAGAAATCGATTATGAAGTGTTTACGTTACTCTGGTTTGCTTTTGTTTGGGTTGACTGCGTGTTTATCGGCCATTGGCCAGGTACCTGATCAAAGTTCAACACCAAATTATATTCTCAGAAATCAGGACTTTCAGGATCGAAGGCTTTCCAAAACCAATCAAAACTTTGGCTCCATGTATTACCAGGCTCATCAGGAAGTTGGTCAGATACAACGACATGGCAAGGCCGAAAAGCACTGGACACCACTGGGGCCATTTGGGAAAGAGTATCTTGCCGGCATTGGTAGGGTAAACAGTGTGCAGTTTCACCCAACTGACACCAATACCTGGTTTATATGTGTGGCGCAGGGAGGTCTTTGGAAAACCACAAATGCTGGTGCGAGTTGGACTTCCTTAAACGGTGATCTGCCCATTCTGCGAACATCGTATGTTGCCGTTGACCCTACTGACGCCAACATCATGTATCTCGCTCTTGGTGACTTTGCTTACCTTGGGCACAATCTTCAAGCCAATGAAAACAAACGAAACAGTCATTACGGCATGGGTGTATATAAAACCACCGATGGTGGTCAACACTGGAAGCCCACCGGTCTATCGTTCAAACAAACCGATTTTGAGGGGTCTTTAATTGCAAAGATTTTGATTCATCCGGCGGATTCCAAAACCGTTATCGCTGTTGGTCAAACGGGAGCGTACGTTTCAAAGAACGCCGGTGAAACCTGGAGTCAGACCAGTTCAAAGCTCTTTTGGGATCTTGAACAAGACCCGAATCAGGATAGTGTTCTCTTCGCATCAACCGGTTACGTTCACGCCTATCAATACGGTGAAGTTTCCATTCTTAAATCAACAGACTTTGGAACTTCATGGAAAGAGGCAAAAACCCCTTTGCCTCGAACAGGCAAGGTGCAGCGGGTTGAATTAGCAGTTGCTCCTTCTGACAACTCCTATGTATACGCTCTGGCATGCGATATAGCAGGGGGCTTTTATGGCTTTTATAGATCAACCGACGGTGGCTTGAATTTTTCTACTAGGGCTGAATCATCTACCTATGCATATAACATTTTGAACTGGCAGCTCGACAACAGCCCAGGTGGACAGGGGCGTTACGATTTAGCCATTTGCGTTGACCGAAATGACAAAAACAAGGTACTTACTGGCGGTGTCAACATATGGCAAACAACCGATGGTGGTTTGAACTTCAAACCGGTGACCTATTGGGCACTTAAATACCAGCGATTGAGCTTACATGCCGATGTGCATGAGATTGTTCAACACCCAACCAACAATACCATATTTGCCTGCCACGATGGAGGTTTGTCAAGAAGTTTTAACGTGGTTGCCGACAACATCTCAACGCTTAAAGACGATCGTAATCCAAGCACCAGTTGGACCGAATATACGCAGGGGTTAAACGTCACGTCGTTTTACCGATTGAGTGTTAATCAGGAAAATGGCAGTGAACTTATGGCCGGAGCCCAGGACAATTCAACAGTTTACACCGCGGATACGGCCTTCTTTAATGTCACTGGCGGCGATGGAATGGAATCGGTATTTGACGATAAAAATTTCTATCGGTACACCTCTGCTCAGAATGGAACCATCTGGGCCTTCTTCACAAACAATGGAAGCTTTGATTTCGACGGCACCATTCAGCCTCCGCAAGATGAATTTGGAGAATGGACGACTCCCTTTGTTGCTGCGAACAACAGGTTATACATTGGGTATACAAATCTATATACCGCCAACGGAGGTTTTATCAGCGATAAGATGTCGGATTTCCCTCTTATTCAAGGTAGAGATTATGCACGACCTACCACGGCTCTGGCCGTAGAAAAATCGAATGGCCGGCAAATCTATCTGGGCAAACGTGGTTATGCCAGCGACAACATCTCTAACGCCATCTGGGCCAGTTCGGATGGAGGCAAAACGTGGAAAGATGTGGGGAGTGACCTGCCAGATGATTTATACCCTTCTTATTTGGAAATGAACCAATCTGATCCAAAAGAAGCCTGGATTACCTTTTCGGGATTTGACAAAACCAATAAGATTTTTCATACAGTAGATGGTGGAACAACCTGGAAAAACATCACATTTGATCTTCCAAACTTTCCGGTTCACTGCGTAACCCACCAAAACGACGCCAGTGGTTATATCTATGTGGGAACGGATCTGGGCGTATACTACCTCAAAAAAGACACTACCGCCTGGACACCTTTCAGCACCGGTTTGCCCAATGTAATAGTTTCAGAACTTGAAGTTGACACCACAGATGGTATGCTGGTTGCGGCAACGTTTGGTCGTGGTTTATGGGAGGTAGAACTGGCGGATTACTCCAAAGTTCCGGATGTAGGGATTTTTAATTTAACTAAGAGTTCTGTAAAGGTAGAAGTGCGACCGAACCCTGTGAGCAAATCACTCTATCTTGAAGTTCATGGCATTGAGAAAGGCATTTTCAACAGCCGAATAATTGACATAACAGGTCGTACTGTTTTAAGTAAAGAGCTTACACTCAAAACGCCTGAAGCAGAAGTTGAGTACAACGTATCGGAGCTTTTGCCCGGTGAGTACTTCCTGATCCTATCGGATGGAAACAGCAGACGCGTTAGTCGATTTGTAAAGCACTAGCTTCTTTGCGTGTTCCAGTCTTTTTGTACGGTCTCACAATCAACCGTAAACCGTTGTTGTAGTTCACGTAGTTCCAGGCCCAGTTTACCAAAACCACTACTCTGTTTCTGAAACCAACCAACAACATAAGGTGAACCAACATCCATACCGCCCATGCAAAAACTCCCTTGAGTTTTAGTTTGCTAATCTCGGCCACGGCTTTATTTCTACCAATAGTTGCCATGGTTCCTTTGTCGACATAAATGAAAGGAAACACTTCCTTACCTCTTGCTTCTCTGTTAAACGACTGAGCCAGATACTTCCCTTGCTGCATTGCCACGGAAGCAAGCATTGGAAGACCTTCGGGGTATAGTTCCGATTGAATCAAACCCGCATCTCCCAAAACGTATACATTGGAAAAGCCGTTCATGGCACAAAACTGGTCGGTAATCAGGCGGTTGTTTCGTCCAAAGTACGTTGCATCTAAGCCATCCGGCACATTTCCTTTAACACCCGCTGCCCAAATCAACGTTTCCGTTCGGAAGCTGCCTTCATCACTTGTCTTAACTTCGCCATTCTGATACGTTTCTACAAACGTATTGAGCCAAACATGTACATCGATTTTTCGCAAGTATTCAAAGGCCTTAACAGACGATTTCTCGCTCATTCCCGCAAGCAGTTTCGGTCCTGCCTCAATCAAATGAATCTTCATTTGTCTGAAATCAAGATCAGGAAAGTCTTTGGGTAATATTTTGTTTTTCAGTTCGGCTAAAGCACCTGCAAGTTCAACACCTGTAGGGCCTCCTCCAACAATTACAAAATTCATTAACTCATCACGCCGATTGAGGTCTTTTGTATTTAGGGCCTGTTCGAAGTTTCCCAGTATCTTGCTCCGAAGATCAAGTGCATCGGTAAGCGATTTCATAGGAAGCGCATTCTCCTCAATTTCCTTGTTATTAAAGAAATTGTTATTTGCGCCTGTTGCGATTACAAGCTTATCATAGCTTAAATCACCAATATCGGTATGAATGGTTGAGGTATCCAGATTGATGTTGTTTACCTGTGCCATTCTGTAAAAGGTGTTCTTCTTTCCTCTTAACGTTTTGCGTATGGGATAGGCAACCGAATCAGGTTCGAGGCCCGACGATGCCACCTGATATATAAGGGGTTGAAATGTGTGAAAGTTGTTTTTGTCAATGAGCACCAATTGGTACTGAGTTGGGTCTATCCGTTTTGCAACCTGTAGTCCTGCAAACCCTGCACCCAGAACCACTACTCTGGGGAGGTCTATTCTTGGAATATTCATCCAAATGCCCTTTTTGAGTTGAACCTGCAAGTGACGATTCGATTCATCATCTTGTGTTAATATAGAACGTTTGATCTGGTTGTTTGGTTTGCGAAATTTCCATTAGGATTCGTGTTCTTCTGTTTGCACTTCTTCGATTTCAGCTTCTTGCTGTTTGCGTTTTTTATTCTCCCTCCATCGAAGGAAAACCCGTGTGCCAATAATCAGAACAGAGGCCCCAATGATAATGAGCCAGTCCATGCCATCAAGACCAAATTCTATTGCCGGTGTGCCTAGTTGTATCATTCTCTCAATATACCACTTTTTTGGATGGGTTTATTTCGGCACGTTACCAGTTTGTTAAAAAGTGCCAGGGTCGTTCTTCCTTTGGGAAAAGAGATTACCTTTGTGGTCAGAAAATAAACATGTCTCAACAGAACACATATAAGCATTGGATGTACTGCCGTAAACCACGCGGTGGTCGGGATTGCTTTGTCTGTGTTTAAACTGAGTTAAACAATATAAAAAAAGCCTTCCTGAGTACGTCAGGAAGGCTTTTTTATTAAGTCGCCT
>JAEPQQ010000104.1 GCA_017640445.1 Bacteroidia bacterium
AGATCCACGATTTTAATGGCAACTACCAGGTGTTTAATGGTGGCGCTACCATTTCAGCAACTAAAATGAATGTGTTATACATTGGCGTGGATAACGATATATCTGTTGGCGTGCCGGGCGTAAACCCCAGAGACGTAACCGTAACCATGACAGGAGGAAGCATTCGACGGGTGGGGAGCAACTATACCGCTAAATGCACAGAAAGAGGTACAGGAAAAGCAATAATAACTGCCACAGCCAGGATGGCAGATGGAAGCACCCGACAAGTGGGATCGCAGGAATATCGAATCAAGAAACTGCCAAGACCCAAGGCCTATTTTGGTGCAATTGAGACGGGTAGCCTCGTCCCAGCCCCCGCAGTTAGTCTCCCGAATCGAATTGTGGCCAATCTGGGTAGGAACTTTGTTTTTGAAGGGCTCGATTACAAGGTTGTTGGTTACACATTTACCATAACCAAGAGAAAGCAGGACCCAATAATTAAGCGGGTAAACGGGGATCATATATCAAACGACATAAAACGCGCGCTGAAAAACGTAAAACCGGGTGATCGAATCATTATAGATCGGATTCGGGCACAAGGGCCTTCCGGGCTCGAGAAACTTGATCCAATCTTGGTTGAGATTATATAATAAAAAAGGTATCTTTGCGTTTATAGGATACAAAAAAATCGAGTTTATGATCAAAAGAATCTTATTTGTTAGCAGTTTTATTCTCGGCCTAACCCTTTGTGCATCAGCGCAAAGCGAGCAAGAAGACTGGACTTACGACAAGAAAGCAGTGAATGAACGAAAGGTCATTCCGCATCGTTATACTCGTGAGGCGAATGTGAAATATCACAAGCGAATTCACCGAATTATCGACGTTCGGGAAAAGCAAAACCTGCCGATGCACTGGCCAAAAAACCCTTTTTACGACATTATCTATAATGCGGCTACAAAACCAGACAATAAAGGTGGAACTGTAGTTGCGTATACATCTGACTCTCTTGAGAATGGTGGTGTGTATTCAGAAGATGACTTGAAAGAAAGAGGTGGATACGAGTTCGTTACTCAGATTCCTGACCCATTGTATCCGGGTGACTACAAGGACACGGTAATGATCGTAGAATTTGAGCCTTCTGATTTGAAAAAGTATCGGATCATGGAAGACTGGATTTTTGATTACAACTATTCTGACTTCCGAGCACGTATCATTGCTATTGCGCCAATCTTTGAACAAAAGGCTAGTGGTGTTTCTGTAGGAGAGGCTGCTTTGTTCTGGGTAAAGATGGACGAGTTCCGACCAATTCTTGTAAATCATGAGATTTTTAATCCATACAACGACGCTGCGCGTTTGTCGTTCGACGACTGGTTTGAGATGCGAATGTTCTCAAGCTACATTGTGAAAGAATCGAATGTATGGGATTACGACATTAAATACTACGAAGAGAACGAGGATAACCCTTTTGCTGCTTTGCTAAAAAGTGAAGCGATCAAAAATGACCTGTTCATCTTTGAACACGATCTCTGGGAATACTAATCCCGATCAAACAATATTCGATCCCGCGCAACATAGTTGTGCGGGATTTTTTTTGTTCAAACCGGTGGGTTACAATATTGTGACAATTGGAACGTTGTATAATCTAAAGGACTTAGGATATGAAAAAATACATCGTACTCCTAACCACTTTAATTTTTAGTTTACCCACTAACACCTTCGGCCAATCTGATCTAGAACCCTGGTCCTATAACAGGCCAGCTGTAAAACAGAGAAAGCCTGTCCCGCATCGCTACAGCAGCGAGTCGAACACCAAGTACCACAAGCGTATTGATCGAATTATCGATACTCGTGAGAAACAAAACCTGCCCATGCATTGGCCAAAAAATGCCTTTTACGACATCATTTATTGTGCCGTTACCGACCCCGACTGCAGAGACGGGAACGTAACCGCCTACACCTCCGATTCGTTGGAGAATGGAGGAAGTTATTCGAGGTTTGAAGCCCTGGCGAGGGGAAGTGACACCATCGATGTACCTGTAATTGATTCGTTAGGAGGAATCACCTATACACCAGTGCCTGTGCCGTTTGAACCGGCCGACATTAAGAAGTACCGGATCATGGAAGACTGGCTGTTTGATTACAAGTATTCCGACTTTCGACCACGCATCATCGCTATTGCTCCAATTTTTGAATTACGCACAAGTGGAATTCCAATAGGAGAGGCGTCACTGTTTTGGATAAAAATGGATGAGTTGAGGCCTGTTTTGGCACGAAGAGAGCTGTTTAATCCATATAACAACGCAGCAAGAATCTCGTTCGACGATTGGTTTGAAATGAGAATGTTCGCCAGCTACATTGTGAAAGAATCCAATGTGTGGGATTACGATTTGAAATATTATCCTAAAAATGAAGACAACCCAATGGCGACGTTACTAAATGCCGAGGAGATCAAAAATGATCTCTTTGTATTTGAACACGACCTTTGGGAATACTAGCACACTTTTTTAGTATCTAAATCCCGCCTAAATCCGGCGGGATTTTTTTATATAAAAACAACATGCTTGGCTATTTTCGCACTCTATTTTGAGACAATGAAAAAGCTAATTGAATGTGTGCCCAATTTTAGTGAGGGACGTGACCTTGGAGTTATAAAACAAATAACAGATGCCATTGAAGCCGTTGACGGTGTAACGCTTCTTGACGTTGACCCGGGTAAAGCAACAAACAGAACCGTTGTAACCTTTGTAGGTGAACCTCAAGCAGTAATCGAAGGCGCTTACCAGGGCATTGTGAAAGCCTCTCAATTGATCGACATGTCCAAACACAGCGGGGAGCACGCTCGTATGGGAGCAACAGACGTTTGTCCGTTCATTCCGGTGGCCAACGTTTCCCTTGAGGAAACAGCCGAATATGCTATCCAATTGGCTCAGAAAGTAGGGGAGAACACAACCATTCCGGTCTATCTGTATGGAGCTTCTCAAAAGCAGGAATACCGTAAAGACCTTTCCGTGATTCGCTCCGGCGAATACGAAGGCTTTTTTGCCAAAATTAAGGAAGAGGAGTGGAGACCCGACTACGGACCTGCAGAGATGAATGCCTTTTCTGGGGCAACGGTAATAGGAGCACGGGATTTCTTGATTGCATACAACGTAAACCTGAACACCAAATCTACCCGTATCGCAAACCGAATCGCCTTTGACGTTCGGGAAGCAGGAAGGGTTAAACGAATTGGGAATCCGTATACAGGAGAAATAGCCAAAGATGAAAATGGCGAGACCATTCGGATACCCGGTACGTGTAAAGAGGTTAAGGCAGTAGGTTGGTATATCGACGAATATGAGGTGGCCCAGATTTCAGCCAACCTCACAAACTTCCATGTAACCCCGGTTCACACCTTCTTCGACGAAGTGGAAAAGAGTGCAATAGACAGGGGAATACGTGTAACCGGTAGCGAACTTGTTGGACTAGTACCGTTAAAAGCCATGCTCGACGCTGGAATTCACTACCTGAAGAAACAAGGGCGATCAATTGGAGTGAGTGAGCGGGAAATCATCCACATTGCCGTGAAATCGCTTGGACTTGATGAATTAGGACCATTTGATCCAGACAAGAAAATTGTAGAATATGCATTGAAAAATGCAGAAGACACCCGTTTGGTCGATATGACATGTGTAGAACTTGCCAATGAAACGGCATCCGAAAGCATGGCACCAGGTGGCGGTAGCATTTCAGCATACGTTGGCAGCCTGGGTGCATCCCTATCTGCTATGGTGGCCAACCTGGGAGCAAACAAGCGCGGTTGGGAAGAACGTGTTTCAGAGTTCTCCGAATGGGCCGTTAAAGCACAGGATATCAAACAACGACTTCTATTTTATGTAGATGAAGATACCCGGTCGTTTAACGGTATTATCGACGCTATACGAATGCCTAAGGACTCAGACGAGGAGAAAGCAGCCCGAAAAGCAGCTATACTTGCCGCATCCATCTATGCGACAGAGGTACCACTAAAGGTGATGGAAACCGCGTTTGAAGCGTATGAGTGCATCGAATACATGATCAAGCACGGTAATAAGAGCTCTATTACTGACGCCGGTGTAGGAGCTTTGTGCGTGCACACTGCCATTCAGGGAGCTGGAATGAACGTAATGGTGAACGCGAAAGATCTTTCAGACAGAGAAGTAGCCAACCGTTTGAACAGCCAGGCTAAAGAACTGATTGAGAAATCTGGGGAAACAGAAAAACGCTTGAAAGAAGAAGTCTTCCAGACTATTGCTTCTTAACGAACTCGTCTACCGTTATCCCTCTGAGTTTGCAGAATTCTTCGAGTGCCAATTGGTAGCTCGGAATTCGATCCTTGAAGCTGTCAATAATTGCAACCTTCTCCTCCTGTGTGGCCTCAAATTGATTGAGAATATTCAGTAGGTGCATCTTCATATGCCCTTTCTGGATACCCGTAGTGGTAAGAGACCGCAATGCAGAGAAATTCTGTGCCAGGCCGGCAACCGCAACAATTTGCATTAATTCACGAGCACTCGGGTTTCCTAACAGTTCGCTGGAAAACTTAACCATTGGATGAAGCGAGGTAATGCCTCCAACCGTTCCCAACGACAGCGGTAACTCAATATAAAAGCGGAACATGCCGTCTTTAATCTCTACGTGCGAAAGACTCTTATACGTTCCCGAACGTGAGGCATAAGCATGTACACAGGCCTCAATCGCTCTAAAATCGTTCCCCGTTGCAATGATCAATGAATCTACACCATTCATAATACCTTTATTGTGCGTAACGGCACGGTAAGGTTCTATTTCAGCAACGTGTACGGCTCGCACAAAGTTCTCGCAGAAGTCTTCGGCACTCATGTCTGTGCCTTCCGTAAGCATATCAACCGGGCAACTAACCTCTGCCCGAACAATACATTCCGGCGTATAGTTACTCAAGATGCACATAATCACTTCGATCTGTCGATCTTCTTCCGATAGCAATGTGGTGGTTGAGATATATTTTTCAAGAATGGACGACCATTTTTCCAATATGGTATTGATGAAATTCGCACCCATTGAATCACAGGTCTCGAAACTTCCTTTGATTTGGTAATAATTGGGTTCCAAATCCGAACGGTCAACCAACTCGACGTCCAGAATACCACCACCTCGGGCACGCATGTTCTTGGTAATATCGTTGGTTTCGTCAATAAATTTCTGACGTATTGAATCAAAGAAACGTCTTAGATTGCTGGAATCTTTACCTCTCCAAACAAAGTGTACATGGCCAATTTTCTTGGTGGAGATAACCTCCGCTTTAAACCCACCTCGTTCCAGCCAGAAGTTACCGGCTTTTGCCATGGCGGCCACTACCGAACTTTCCTCAATGGCCATTGGAAGGCAGTACATCTTACCATTTATGAGAAAATTAGGTGCAACTCCAAACGGCATGTAATAGTTGGTGAGCGTATTCTCAATAAACTCATCGTGAAGCTTCTGGATGGAAGCATCAGAATGCCAATAGCCTTTTAACGTTTGCAGTGCCTTTTCCGGTTCGTCGAAGTAATTCTCGATCAACCACTCGGTCTTCCCCTCTTTACTAAGCTTGCTAAAGCCCTTTATACCTTTTACCGTCATTAAGATTCTCTTATCGTTAAATATTGCTGAGCAAGTTGATAACCTTGCATTTGCCGTTCGATGTATTCGTCTAATTGATCATAGCCCACTTCCGCATGCTTGAGTAGGGCTGATGCCTGGGCATAAACTGAGTGCATCTGGAGTCGTTCGCGGTGATAATACCCATCCAGAAAGCCCCGTATTCCTCCCGAGATAATAATGTGCTTGTCGTTGTATCCTTTATCCTCTTGAACAAGTGTGTTGCAAAAATCAACCATTTCTCCGGCGTTATGCCCAATGAAACTTAGCGACTCATAGTGGTCGCGTGTTGACTCGTCGGCACGAAAAAGTTCCAATGCAGAGAAGTTTGTACCACCGTGGGCACCAAATTCAATACCGTCAATAGGAAGTTCCAATAGCGCCTTTAAACTGGCCTTGCCCATACCTTGACCCACTTCCTTTACTACAATGGAGTGGTCAATTGCATCGATGGTTCTTTTAATGGTCTCGAGCGGAGAAAATGTAAAACGATCTCCTTCTGGTTGCAACCATTCTTGAAATGGATTGACGTGAATGATAAGTCCATCCGTTTCGGTTCTTTTGATCAATTCGTTAACGAGGTTGATGTTCTTACCTTCCAACAACTCTTCGAGCTGAGCAATGCCCAGGTTTGCGTAGAAAGGGTGTTCAGCACCTATATGTTTACGAAGTTGAAAATCAGTCAGATACGTGTCTTCATTTAGGATAATGCGACACGAACCAAGCCCCATTCCAAGTCCATATTTTCCCGCTGCCCGGGCCAGTCGTTCGTTAATAACACCGGCCTTCGCTGTTCCGCCTGTCATACTCGATACCCAAAGCGGGTGTTTCATAGTTTTACCCAGAAACTCAAACGGAATAAAATCCGAGTTTGGATGAGCCGAAAGTACAGGCTCGTAACTAAAGCGATTATCCAGATTACGCACCTGAGATTGGTACGCCAGATCAATGTGGTTTGCCTTACGCTCTGAAGTGTGCTCCGACATAAATTTTATACTGCTCAAAGATAGAACTATTCTCACGCGTTATACAACAAACTATGTGCGATTAATCGTTATTTGCACCAACGAAACTATGATCGATTTTAACGAAGGCAGAACAATTGCAATAGACAAACCGCTAACCTGGACATCGTTCCAGGTGGTTAAAAAACTACGGTATCTGACAAAGGCTAAAAAAGTGGGCCATGCCGGAACCCTGGATCCCTTAGCAACGGGTTTACTCATCATTTGTACCGGCAAACACACGAAACAAATTGCTGAGCATCAAGGGCAAATGAAGGAGTATACCGGTACATTTAAACTGGGGGCGATCACACCTTCATACGACCTGGAAACCGAAGAAACGGATCACAAACCGATAGACCATATCACCACCGAAGCAATTGAACAGGCCAAAAAGGTTTTTATTGGAGAAATTCAACAAAAACCTCCCATCTTTTCAGCTGTTAAGTTAAAAGGCGAACGAGCCTATGAGAAGGCCAGAAGAGGGGAAGAGGTTGAAATCAAGGCAAAAACGGTGCTGGTTGAAGAGTTTGAACTTACCCGGGTGGAACTCCCTGAAGTGGATTTTAGGATTCGGTGTGGAAAAGGAACTTATATAAGAAGCCTGGCCAGAGACCTTGGTAAGGAGTTGGGGTGTGGAGCCCACCTTACCGCTTTGAGAAGAACCAAGATTGGAGAGATATCGGTGGATGACGCCCATACCGTAGAGCAATTTGAAGCCATGATCAAGGCATTAAAACAAGCCTAATGTATATTCGCATTTTTTCAGAAGAAGGGGATGCAGATTGTAAAAAATCTAGAAGATTTTAAGGAAACCAAACCCATCGTCTTAACCCAAGGTACGTTCGATGGAGTGCATCTGGGGCACCAAAAGATTCTCAAGCGTGTGGTAGATCGAGCCAGGGAGGTTCAAGGGAAGTCTGTATTGCTAACGTTCTATCCTCACCCGAGGCTGGTACTTTATCCAGAAGACAACGAGTTAAAACTGATCACCACCATAGAGGAGAAGGCTGAGCTTTTAGAAGAGTTTGGTATCGATTACCTCATCATCTTACCCTTTACCAAAAGCCTCAGTCGATTATCTGCGTACAATTTTATCAGCGATATTCTTGTTGAAAAAATCGGAATCAACACCATTATCATCGGATACGATCACCGATTTGGCAAGAACAGGGAGGGGTCGATCAAAGACATTGAAGCAAATGCATCGAAGTTCAGCTACGAGGTGGAACAGATACCTGAACAAGATATTGAAGACTGCATTGTCAGTTCGTCATTAATCCGGAAATCGCTGCTCAATGGTGATATCGAGCAGGCCAATACCTTTCTGGGGCATGCCTTCGGAGTTAAGGGAATTGTTGTGGATGGAGAGAAAAAAGGGACTGAATTGGGCTACCCAACGGCCAATATTAAAGTAAGCGACCCGTTTAAGCTCATCCCGAGACAAGGTGTTTACGCCGTGCACGTGCGAATTGGGCAGAACGACTATAACGGCATGCTTAATGCGGGTACACGACCTACGTTCAAACTTGGAAAACTGGCCATAGAAGTACACCTTTTTGGCTTTAGTGAAGATATTTATGGACAAGAAATAGAAATTTTGTTCGTTAAACGTTGGAGAGATGAACGTAAATTTGAATCATTAAACGCGCTAAAGCAGCAATTAGCGGTTGATAAAGAAGAGATCAGTGCATATTTGGAATAACATGAGGTATATAGTCGGTTTGTTGATAGTAGGGTGTTGGTTTATGGGTAATGCCCAGCCAATGGAGTACGATTCTACAAAAGAAATGGAGGCTGTTATGGCCGATTCTACCGATACCACGGCCACCGTTGTTAAGATGGTCGACTTCCTTCGGTTCGACACCGCGTTGATACCTTGTGCCGACTTGTACGATTGCAGTTGGGACTCGCTCAACCTCGATCGGCCTGGTGTACGTCCTAGCGATACGGGATTAAACGTAGTGTTAGGCCTGGTTGAAGAAGAATGCGCCTACCACCACCCGTGCGCAGGCCCTATTACAAGTAACTTCGGTTGGAGAAGATACCGCATGCATAAGGGAATCGATATTGACCTGCATACCGGGGATTCGGTTTATGCGGCGTTTGATGGCGTTGTGCGTATTGCTAAGTACAACTACGGAGGTTTTGGTAACTATGTTGTTATTCGTCATTACAATGGCTTAGAAACGCTTTATGGCCATTTGTCTAAGCGAATTGTGGTACCGAACCAAACGGTTTCGGCGGGTGAAGTGATTGGTTTAGGTGGAAACACTGGCCGGTCAACAGGATCGCATTTGCACTTTGAAGTGTTATACCGCGGTACTCAAATTGATCCTAATAAGGTAATTTCCTTCAAGGAAAATGAGTTGAAAGACGATAGTGTTCAGCTAACACTTAAGGACTTCAAGTATACGGCAAAGACAAAATCGGGTTACACACCTGGTGGTCAGATGTATTACCGGGTTCGTTCAGGAGACTCGCTTTGGAGAATTAGCCGACGCTACGGAACGTCTGTAGATCGATTATGTCGGTTAAATGGTATAAGCCGAAACTCTACGCTTCGAATCGGAAAAACCCTCCGGGTTCGATAAGCCTGCCTTTATTTCCAGGTAAGCGTATTTATCATCTGTTTCAAATCTTCTTTAAGAAATTCATAAACGGGAGCCACAGAGTCGGTTTTGGTGTGCTGGTCGAAATAAAATGATCCTCGCACATAGTGTAAGCTATCGTCCGTAACATAAAAGTTATACGGAGTTGCAGAGGGACCAAACAATTCATAGATCATTCCACTGTTCCCTGTTTTGGGGTTGAATATTTCCTGCTCGTCAATAACATCGGCCTTTATGTTATTCTTCATTGCCAACTTGTATGCCTCTTCGGAGAGGGTGTCTAAATGAGCCTGGCTTCGAATACCCTTGTAACTCAAATAAACCGTTACGTGGAACTGCGGGAAGGTAATATCATACCAGCAGGGTTCGGCCGACATATGGGTGTCTTTCCGAACCACAGCGTAGGTGGGAATTTCAAAAGAGTAGGCGCAGTTGTCGTTAAACCGGACATACGATTTTTCTGGAAATTCTATTTTCGGATAACCATGGGGTTTGGGCGTGTAAGACGATCCACATCCGCTGAATACGGTGATGAGTAAGGCTATAGAAATGATTACGTTAAAGCGCATAAAGTAGTAAACGACTATTCTTCGATTTCCGTCTGTTTGTACATGACTTTCACCCGTTTAACACGTCGTTTGTCAGCACTTTCTACGGTGAATTCAAAATCTTCAAATTCCAGCACTTCCCCGCGTTTCGGGATATCCTGATTGATCTCCATTAACATACCACCAAGGGTATCTGCTTCGCCTTTTACTTCTTCAAAATAATCGGCACTTAACTCAAATATTTTCGACATGTCGGTGAGTAGCACCTTCCCTTCAAAAATGTAGGTAGTTTCGTCGAGCTTGGAGTAAACCAATTCGTCTTCATCAAATTCATCTTTGAGATCTCCGAAAATTTCCTCCAGAATATCTTCCATGGTTACGATGCCTTCAGAACCGCCGTATTCATCTACCACAATAGCAAGGTGAATACGTTTTTCCTGAAACTCTTCCAGCAAATCGTCAATCTTCTTATTCTCTGGCACGAAAAAAGGATCACGCATGAAACTCTGCCAGTTCTTCTCTGATTTGTTTGTGAGCACCGGAAGCAGGTCCTTGATGTAAAGAACACCTACAATTTTGTCAAAGTTATCTTCAAACACAGGAACTCGGGAATATCCCCATTCCTTAATCAGGTTGATCAGTTCTTGTTGTTCCGTAGCAACGTCAACGGCCGAAACATCGATACGCGGTTTCATAATCTGCTTTACGCTTATGTTTCCGTAGTTTACCAGGCCTTTTAGTATGTTTTTTTCCTCAATGTTATCGTCTTCAGACGCAATCTCAATGGCCTGGTTCAGTTCCTCCAGAGATACATTGTCTTGCGTGCGATTGATGCGTTTGTCGATAAGAACCGTGCTTTGGGTCAACATCCACACGAAGGGCCTCAACAACTTCTGTGAGTAGAATAACAAGGAGGACGTGAAGATAACCAGTCGTTGGTTGTTTTGAGTGGCGTATATTTTGGGAATAATTTCCCCAAAAAGCACCAGCATAAAGGTGATCAAACCAACCTCCAATGCGAAGGTCATCCACCCCGAAAGTTCAAGGCTTTGCCAGAAATCGCCTAACAACGCCGTGGAAAGAACAATAATCGAGATGTTGATGAAATTGTTCAGAATCAGAATGGTTGCAAGCAAGTTGCGGGATGCCTTAGGTCGATCCGGCTTTGTTAGAAGGTTTAAAGCCAATTTCGAACCCCTCGTATTCTTCTCCTCCAGATCATTCAAATCGGACGGTGTTAAGCTAAAAAAGGCGTTTTCCGAGCCGGAGATAAGGCCAGAGAGAAAAACAAGAAAAATGACGACCAGAGCCAGTAGAATGGACTGGATATACATGCCCGCCGATGCTATATCGAAGAGGGCGATCATATTGAATAGCTGTTGTTCCGGTTCTCCTTCCAAGGTTTAGTTATTAAAACGGAAGATCGTCAAGTTCACTGGGTTCTGCCGAGGTTGTGTTGCTCGTATCGGCAGAAACATTCGAGTTCGAAGGATTTGCAGGTGGAGGAGCGTCTTGCTGACGGTCTTCTCGGTTTCCTAACATTTGCAAAACATTTGCCCGGATGCGGGTGGTGTATTTGTCAACTCCTTCTTTGTCCGTCCATTTGTCCGTTCGTATTTTCCCTTCAATGTAGACCTGTCGGCCCTTGGTAAGATACTTTTCAGCCACCTTGGCCAACGAATCCCACATCTCAACTCGGTGCCATTCCGTTTGTGTAATCCTGTTTCCCTGCCGATCGGTGTAAGTTTCATTCGTGGCAAGTGAGAAATTGGCCACAGCACGATCACCATCCAGGTATTTTACCTCTGGGTCAGAGCCAAGATTTCCAATCAGAATGACTTTGTTTATTGACATATTTACGTATTCTTCCTATGGTGTTCCAAAAACCTGGAGATCAAAACCGGTAAGGCATATTTCAACTCCAACTCCTCGAAACCTACTTCAAAAATATCTGAATTTCCCGTAAATCGGAAGGTAGCATCATCAACCAACCAAAAAACCGCATAAATTTCCTGGTGAGACAAGACGTGTTTTGATTCATAATCCGGTGTAAACGAAGCGTTTATTGGACCAAAGTGCTGTTTAAACTGTTTTGATAAGTTGTTGGTATTCAAAGGTTTTTCCGACTCAATAAGTGGGAATTCATACAGATTTTCCCAAATACCTTTTCCCTTGCGTTGACGAATAAAAATATCGTTGTTTCGCTGAAGAACAAGGTAATTAAAATAACGCTTTCGCCTGGGCTTTGGGCGCTTTTTAACCGGAAGCTTGTCAATGGTGTTTGTGCGAAGCGCAATGCAGGATTGTTGCAGTGGACATATCGCACAATTCGGATTGGTAGGTGTGCACTGTAACGCGCCAAATTCCATGATAGCCTGATTGTGATTGGCTGGATTGGAGGTGTCGAGAAGTTCTTGAGCAAGTTGCTTAAAGTGCCTTGTGGCGGCAGGAGTGTTGATGACCATGTCGATGCCGTAAACGCGGGCAAGTACACGATAAACATTACCATCCACTACTGCATGGGGCAAATCATAGGCAAATGACAGAATGGCTGAAGCCGTATAATCGCCAATTCCCGGTAGCGATCGCATCGCTTTCCAATCTTTGGGAAATTCCCCGTCGAACTCGTCAACCAATCTCTTTGCACACTTGAGCATATTCCGACCTCTTGAGTAGTAACCAAGGCCTTGCCAAAGCTGAAGTATTTCTTCCTCAGATGCAGCGGCAAATGCCTGGATCGTGGGGTAGTTTGACAGAAACCGGAGGTAATAGGGGAGTCCCTGAGATACTCGGGTTTGTTGCAAAATGACCTCACTGAGCCAGATTCTGTAGGCGTCGTTGGTGTCTCGCCAAGGGAGTTCCCTTTTGGCCTGATCGAACCACTTTTGAAGAAGCTTTGAAAACGATATTTTCATATAAAAAAATCTGTAAAAGATTGAATACTAGCTTTTCGTATCAAATTATTAGCTATAATTGCAAGACATTAATCTGGCAAAGATTGGATAAAAAGCACTAAAAAATGACTAAAGCAGAAGTAATTAACGAAATCGCAGAACGAACCGGAATTGAAAGAAATGACGTTCAGGAAACGGTCGAAACCTTTTTTAAGGTCGTAAAAGGTTCTCTTTCAAGTGGGGACAATGTGTACTTTAGGGGTTTTGGTAGCTTTACACTAAAAAAACGAGCGGAAAAAGTGGCTCGTAACATTTCTCAGAATACTCAGATTACCATACCTGAGCACTTTATTCCAAAATTCAAGCCAGCCAAGTCATTCGTCGATAAGATTAAGAAAAGTGAAGAAGTGAAAAAACTTCTTTAGTCGAATCTGACTTAACACAGATACATGAAGAACAATAAAGCACTGTTAGTAGCTTTGGTGCTTAGCCTTGGACTGACAGTATTTCTATCAGTAAAAGGATGTCAGTCTAATACAGCTGAAGTGCAGGATACGGTTCCACCGCCTCAGCTTGAACACGATCATGATCATGATCATGATCACAATGAGACTTCAGAACACACCGACTCAGAGGTGATGTCGTTAATCGAAAACAACCTGGACCGGGAAGACCTTACCGACGCAGAGCTCGCAGAATTATTTGAGGCCTGCGACTATGCACATTCGAAGTCGTTAATAAGCCAGGAACAAATGCTGAAAAACGGCAAATTAAGGATTGCCAAATCGTCTATCCCAAAGGAAATT
>JAEPQQ010000105.1 GCA_017640445.1 Bacteroidia bacterium
TAGATCAGCTTTCAAAACTCAAGGGCAAGTTTCTACTTTCTTCTTTCCCCTCTGAGATTCTCGATGAATACATCGAGAAAAATGGTTGGTATACCATTGCCTTTGACAAGGTTCTGGCTGCTTCAAAGTCGACTAGTGGCAAGACCAAACCACGTAAGGTCGAGGTCTTAACGGCTAACTACCCAATTGCCTGATATGTGCTGTCAATTTCATCCAACCTAATGGGGCATCTCCCTTTTAAGGAGGTGGTCAAACTCAACGTGGTTCACTCGGAACCGCATCAAATAATTCTAAAATTTTAATAAAATCTTTATGAAAAACGCACAACATTTAATGAAACACTTTGCCTCTTTTTTACGAAAACGAGGTACTGCGCGTACGGCGAACCATGAAATGACCATTGTTCCTAGTTTACTCAAGCACCTTAATCGAAAAGAGTTGATAAGCATTCTGATTAGAAAGCTTGGTCCTAAATTACCAAACGATCTTAATCTTCGGGATTTGGAAAATGAAGAACTCCTTGAACTCATCGGAGATGAAATGTACATTCTCGCATTCTTTGCTGATAAGTGGAGCAAGGAGCCGATAGAGGCTACTCCAGTTACTGAGTCACTAAAGACCAAAGTCAAATCAAAGCGCGGGAACAACAAAACCTAGCAGACATATGACCTTTTACATTCCAGACAAGTTCCATTCCCAGTCCATACTTGAAGTGTTACAATACAAGCCTCAAACCGGATATATGAAATGGATACACTTCTCTTCAAAACAGAAAGCCTTGTATTTGGCTTTCTGGCTGAACTTTACTCATCGAAAACGACAGGAAGCCTTTGCAGCAGTAAACGGCCCTGAGAACGACTTTGTCGTAATGAGTCTTGGTGATGCGCTCGAGCATGAATTTACGATTCTAAACCCGAGTGACGGGGATTACAGTATCATGTCGTATCACGAGGTTGAGGCTATCCGAACGGATGATGACCCACTCAAACATTGGGAGGAAATCACCGGTATGCTTGCCGTGATGAATAGTGAATTTCTTCGGTTTATCCTCAAGGCTAAGGTTCCACTTGATAAGCTAATTCGTTATGAACTGGCCATTCGCGGTTTTGATGAACACGGAGATTGGGTCGGATTCGAAGCCTCCAAAGAATTGTGGCTTACCTAGTTCTTTAATTCAATACAAAAAGTAAGGTGATGCTCTTATGGAGTCATCGCCTTTTTCGATTCAGGGAGGATGTTAATACAAATTATTCTTCTGATAATAGTCACCAATCACCATGAGTGCGGTTCCATCACCCGAGATATTGTTGAGCAAAATACCTGTACCCAACCCAGAAAGACCAAGACTAACAGAGGTGTAACCAAGGGCTTTGTTTGAGATAAACTTCTTGGAATGGTCAACTACTGAATTGATGTGACAGTTTAAGGTAGGATTTTTCCAGTCATACTTATTGAGGTTTATACCCGAGAGGTTAAAAAACATAGCAGTTTCCGTTGCTAGAATGGCTCGTTGGACATTCCCATAACATGGAATGAGTGAGGTGTCTTGCTCGGTTTGAGCATTGGATAATGTACTTGTCCATACAAGCAACGAGCAAATCAAGATGCGTAATAAATGTTTCATGTTCTAAAATATTTGAGACTCAAAGTAAAAGAAAAACATCCAAATAGTATCATTTGCTAGGTTTATTATAATAGGTTCATAAAAATAGGTTATTACCAGATACTTGTTTCATTCATCTATGAGCAAGAAATCGCCATCAAAAAACACCGAACGTGACCCTCGGATAATTCAGGCAGGCAAAAAGCTACGTGAGATTCGTATTGAAAAAGGTTTTAGTTCGTATGAAGCCTTTGCCTGGGAACATGGTATCAATCGGGTACAATACTGGCGTATGGAAAATGGACAGAATTTTACCCTCGAGTCCTTGTTTAAGGTGTTGGATGCAATGGAAATTTCACCCAAAAAGTTTTTTGAAGAAATGAAGTAACCTATGATATGGGTCAAATCCGTGTTTACACCTAACTAGCGAAACCGAACTATTTATTCCCGTTGCCCATGCACATCAATAGTTCAGTCTTTTCTGTGGTGTTCCAGGACTTTTATCAAATAATCTATGTGTTGTAATACATTTGGATCACGTGCCAAACGAGATAGGCCAAAATACCTAGATAAAACAGGCGCAGTTGCCATGCAGAGCATAGGTTTCCATTCACAGCTTGTTCTTCCATTGCATCCAAAATTCCTTCTCCCGCTGGTCCTTGATGATGAGGATTTTCTACAATTTCTGGATGAGTTCCATCTTCCACCCTCAACAAATCAAGGTTGGCTTGCTGGTGACTCAACCTGTATTGTATTGACCTTATTCCACAAAAAATACTAACTGCCCAGAACTGTACCCCAATTCCAAGAGAAATTTGCTCTATACTCAACATTAACTCGGCACTTCGGGTCACAGAGAACCCAATTGCCGCAACGGCTAGTGCAATAAGATAATAGGTCAGTTTTTCTTGACCTTGAGTATATGCCTTATACAACTCAATTTTCTTTCTCATAACAATTGGTTTTAAATAGTTCTTAAACCAAATTTATACAATGCCTCGCATAAACACCGATCTGTAGTAATGGTTATGAGGTTTACATCGTCTAAAGTGAATAACATCAAGTTGCTATCAGTGTACCCGGTTCACGATTTGAGAAATCTCAATAGATTAATTTGGGTATCTCTCATTGCTTATTTAATGAGATAAGACACTGATTATCAGATTGCTAATCCTTGAGATGCGCTAATCTTTGAAGGGTCCATGATGGGGGTCTTAGGCTTGTAAAAAAGCCACCTTATTATTTCAAAGGTGACCCGCCTAGACTTCAAAATCGTACTTTGTAAGTCTTGACTGACTTCACGTGCAATTGACGTTTGCGCGTAAAGATGTAATTGACACTATATGAGTTAGTTATACTTGTCAAGTGTGCTTCTCGGCACATCGATTTTGAAAGAATTTTATGTCTCATTTAAAATCTTTCAAAATGAAAAATTTTATCCTTCTTTTTTTATCAATCGCTGTATTTACAGCACTTTTCTCTTGCTCTGATTCAGAGCCTATCCTTGTCAAGGACTCCTGTCCTAAAACCGATGTTGGTCAGGACAGTAGTCTTTTTATACCTCCTGATGAGGACGATGACCCCAAACCGATTGACATAGTATCGTCTACAGTTGGTCAGAATGGCGGTATCGTGAACTATAAGGTTCGAATCTCTAACGCTCTTGAAGCGGATTCTGCAATCACCGACATTACAGGTGGGGCCACTACCCAAGTGAGCCAAGCTGGTACATATGACTGGGAAGTCTTTGACGGATCGGTACGTGTAGTGCATCGGATTGTTCAGGTAAACCCGCCTCTAACGATTCTTAGGGATAGTCTTCCATAAGCATTCGCTTTTGCACGATAACCCGACCTCAAACAAGGTCGGGTTTCTTTTTTTACGATTTTTGCCGATATGCGAACAATGGTTCTTCTGGTTGTTATTGCGTTCAGCGCTTCATGTAGCAAACGTAAATCATTGAACAACGCCGTTGGTCAGTATCAAACAAAGCTCGACTCCGCCTTTTTTCACCGTAATTCCGGTGACATAGATTCAGCACTTACGGTATTTAACACTCTTGAGAATTTGTCCGGAACACCTGGTCAGATGGGCATTATGCATAATGCCAGAGCAGGTATTTATTATAATCGATTTGATTACCCTAAGGCACTCGTTGATTATCTGGTAGCTCACAATCACTTTACTGATATTGCTGATTCCTTAAACGTTGCTAATACTAGTCTCAATATTGGCTTGTGTTATAAAAAGATTGGTTTGTTTGAGAGAGCCAGTGTCTATCTCAAGGATGCCAGTATCTATTTTGATCAACGTCCAGAGAATCAACTTCAAATCACATCCATTGCTACTTTGCTGGGCAATATCTATCGAGAAATAGAGGATTATCCACTTTCAATTCACTATCATAGGAAGGCTCTACAGTTACTCCGTGATCAAGAGGGTTGGGCATATATCCCTTCACTGAACAATCTTGGGAATACCTATTTCCAAATGGATAATCAACTGGACTCGGCAAAAAGCTTCTTCCGACAATATCTTTCACTCTCCACTTTAGCCAAAGACACCATTAAAATGGCCCGGGCAAATCAAAATCTTGCACGAGTTGCCCTCTTAAACGGCGAATCAGACTCAGCCTTAATGTTCCTCAGACAATCTCGTTTACTCTACGAACAACAAGGACACCTTCCTGGACTTATTACTCAAAATATCATCGAATCTCAAGCACTTATACCTTTGGATGCTAAGCTGGCATTAGAGCGAGCACAGGTCGCTGACTCTCAAGCAAAGCAGTTGGCGAAACCACGCGAACGGGTCAAGGCTCTTGAATTACTCGAAGAGATTCACCTAAAAATGAAGCATCCTGATCTCGCCTACAGTGCTTCCTTACTTCATAAACGTTTACGGGACAGTCTTGATGACAAACGCAAAATCGCTCAGATATACAGTTACGAACGTAGTCATCAGGTTGCTTTCAAAAACAATGAACTGAAAAGAGAACGTGATAGGAGGCAATCACTTCAAAGAATTCATAACCTTTTTATTTTGGTAGTGACCCTGCTGGTAGTAGCCTTGTATTTGCTTTGGTTGCGTTATCGTTCTAAGAAAAGGTTTGTAGAGGAATATTTTTCATCAGAATCAAGCATTATCCTTAAAAGTGGCAAGAGGATTGAGTTTTCAAGCATTCTTCGTGTTGAGACTCTACGTAATGACCTCATTATCATAACTATTAACGGTGAAAGACTCGTAGAAAAAAAGACAACTCTCAAGTCATTTATTCCTGTTCTACCTAAAATATTATTTGGAAGACCGCAACACGGGATAGTAATTAACTACTCCTTCGTGGCTAAAGTTATGAAGACGAAAGTTGACCTTCTCGAAACAAGGATAAACGTTACAGAGAAATATCGTGACAAGTTCATCGAAGGATGGAACAGTTACAAAGAAATTTATCCAACCCAGAATTATCCTTGAAAGCCCCTTATATCATCCCCTGACAGCCTGGACTCCTTGCCATCATAATTTGTTGTCAATAATCTTGTAGAAAAAGAGGATCTGTTAACACAAGTAAAACAGATTCCGAAACCTTTAACCATTGTGAGATATACACTCTGCAACACCTACCAAACTTCTTTGGAGGGGGCTAGGGAGTAGAATTGATCGCGGATAAAACAACTAATTGGCAGCTAAAATGAAACGTGCACTTGTTTTGATTGGGATTGGTCTTGGGCTTTATCTGCAAGTCCAAGCACAATATACTTGGGATCCAAATTCATGGAGAGATCATTACCTCAGCGTATATATTAGCATTGATGGGTTGCACTACAATACTATGTCTCCAGAAGAAAAAAGAAACTTGATTAAGTGGCTAAGGGATAACCCTCAAATTGCAAATAAAGCAGTACTCGAGAACTTAATTGAAAAGTTTGGGCACCAGTTTTATCAGGTACCTGACATGCAAATCTTGAACCATTTGGTTCATGAACTAGCACCCCAATCAATAAAAAGTTACCCAAATCAGGGTTTATATGAACTTTGGTTAAATGATGTATGCCACATTGACCGTGGGTGTTCAGCGGTCGGATTAGAGAATAAACACCCTAGTGCTAAACTTTTAACCAGTGTTTTTGGACAATCAAGGTCACACCTGGACACAATAATTGCAAATGAATTCATTACCCGAAAACTAAATGCTGACGAATTGACCAACGAAATTGCATCGCAATTCGATGATCCACTCACGCCATCCAATTTGCCTGCCTTGGTCTATTGGATAACCAACAATAAGAGCGAACGAAACGCAATCACAATATTGCTTACAATGTTGAATGACTTTGTACGCGAATCAGAGCTCAACAAGGCAACAATGCTGTCAGAATTCGTAAGGGAAAAGATTGTCAGGTCATACACAATCAGTGATGACGAAAAGATTGATTTACTCCTTTTTTGTGCTGAAGTGATTTCGCCTCTAGTTATTATTTATCAATTCAACATACATATAAATGCATGTTACAGATATGCCGAAGGTATTATGTCCCAACATTTGGAAAACAAACTAACCCAGAAAAACCATGAAAGACTCGCTCGAATTAAATATTTAATTCTACTGCACCAATATGCCGTCTTTGAGACTTTACCTAGCCAAATTGACGTACTAGATGAAATACGAGAACTTCTACTTTATTGCCGAAATAATCAGATATCCAACCAAATCATGATCGACATCTATGCACTGCATAACAACATATTGTATGCAATAGAACACAAAAGGCGTTGGGAAAAGAAAACGATCGGTGTCATGAATTATAGTCTTGAAGTAGCATCCAGTCTCTTAGCTCAAAAACAACTTTTGATCGAGAGTAAATTCGGCAATCACGACAGTATTTACTATTCTTATCATTTACAGATTCAAATAAGTGAATTTCTATTTCTCTTGGAGGATTATCTGGGATGTCAAAATCTCATTTTGAACACATATTCAAAATGTCCATATATACCTGAACTTTTTGGCACTATGGACTTTCTCAAATCAAGAATATTGTTAACAGCTTGTATCCTTAATTTAAAAGGGGAGGAAGCCGCACGAATCCATGTATCAAATGAAGAGATCCCAGGCGATTTTGTAACCCAGTATCTGTTAATAGAAGGATGCGGTTATGGTATTTTTGACTTATATCCTGAACATCTAGAATCGCGGATCGAGAAATATCTTGATAAATTTTCAACAGCACAAAATGTAGAGTTTGTTAATAAAATGTCTGTAAAACTGACTATGTATCTTGCCGCAAGAAGGGATGCAACTCTCAAAATGAAATTGTATTATGATCTATATTATGCTAACTATTATTTAGGTGAGTTTGCAGGGTATCGAGATTATAATCTCAATGCCGTTTACATTCAGTACTCTAAAAACATGGTACTGGCGGAATCAGTACCACACAGAATACGCCTTGAACAACAACGCACACAACTCAGTAATCAAAAGAGGGGTCTTATTGTCACAGTAGTAATTCTCATCCTACTTACTGGTTTTTCTCTTAATCAACGAAACAAGCTCAATGTCCTCGCGCATACCAATAACCAACTTGCCCATTTTGGCAAGAACGTACCTAAAAAAATATCATTTTCAATAAGAAGGAAGTTACGAGAATCTGGCTCATCATCCGAACCTATTCAAGATCACTTACTGAGGCTCGAAAAAATGGGTGCATTCCTTGAAGAATTTTATATACAATCCGGCAAAAAGAGAAACACCATTAAAAAGGAACTTGAACTCATTAAGAAATTTGTGGACATTGAGTTTTCAAATAATGGTACAACCATAGCACCTTCAAAGTCAATCAAGGGCCCTAGTAAGCAGGGTGAATACTTGTCAAATGTGCCAACCTTTAGCATTGTAAACTTGGTCTATAACAGTTTTAAACATGGTTTAATCCACCGAGTTCCATCCGCTAAGGTCAAGGTTCTGGTAACCACAAAACTGTTGACACTGCGCGTTGAAGTTTCGGATAATTCAGAAACTGAGGTTTCACAGAATGTGTTCTCAATTACGACCGGCCAAAAATTCGTAAAGAGAATAGCCGGTAGCTGGAATTTTTTTCTCCCCATGATTAGAAGATTTAAATCCCGTCCGTATCAACAAGGATATTTGACAAAATTCAACATACTTAAACGATAAAATGATGGCAAAGTATAAGGTCTATATCATTGAAGATCACGAGGACACGTTCGACGAGTATCAGGCTATTTTTTCAAGTTTAGTACCGACTAAGGATTTTCCATATTCCCTTGAAGTTGTTAGCGACAAACCCACTTCTTTAATGACTTTTGAGGAAACTCTAAATCAACTTAGAGAACGACAACCAGATATTATTTTTCTCGACTTTGACCTAGTCTGGAAAAACAACAATCCCGACAAACCTAAGTCAAGGTGGTATTCAGGAAACGCCATTGACGTGATAAAAGTCATCCAGGATGTTTATAGTCGTTCGAACTTCCCTCCTTATGTCGTACTCAACACATTAAAACCCGAAAAGAAAGACGATCTTTTCAAGGCCCTGAGCTTCAAAGAGGCTCGGGTTGATTACCCTAAAGATTTCCTGGCTGCTCTAAGTGGACATTTTTTCAGCAGTGATTTTGACGCGATTAAAAAAACCATTGGGGAAGGTATACAATTGTTAGAGTCAGAAAGGATGAGTGTCACAGCTTCAAGTTTAACCATCCACGGATATCATACAGATCATTCCGTTACATTGGCCAATGTTAATCATGAGTCATTTGTATCTCAATCCAACAAGACAGAATGGTTTAATACTGTGAAAATCAAAATCCGTCGTGACTCTGTCTACCTAAGTCACAAAAACATATTGTGCATTACAATGAACCTAGAATTTGGTCATAGAAATGGACGTTATGGCTCAATTGTCACTTTGGATAAGCACGACAATATTCAGGTATATCTGCTCACGAGCGTTACCAAAAAAGCCATAAGAGAATTTTTGGTGACAAACAAATTGAGTTCCGTTATCCATGAACTCAATCCAGACTTGTTTTACAATACGACTTATCTTGAAATTGTACGTACAAGTCAACTCAAGTTTTTAACAGAGCATTTGGATATAAAGGCGACACTCATTCAGTTCCTAGATAAGGAAGGCAAGTTTTACGCTTCTTCGCTTTACGAACATGCTCTTTTTCATCCCTTATCTTGTATTGAAGGCTTTTAACAAATTTGAGAATTCTCAAGAGAAAGCAACTTAACAAATCATTTCATTTGACGAATTGGCTCCTGTCCTTTGCAATTACCAATGACGGTAAAAGAAAAGTCCGAAAGTATTAATACGAATCGGGCCTTTCTTCACCAGAGGGCCTCGAGCTGACTCTCGAAGCATGGTTGACCCGATAAGTCCTTTACACTCATCGAACGTATTCCAATTCTATAGGAATTAGGTTAATTGGTCAAGCTTTCGATAGCTCGAGTTTTTTGAAGTAACAATTTAAAACTCGACGGAATGAGAAAATTTAACAGGGGTAAAAAGCCCCAATCAATATCTAAGCCACCTAAGATCGTAGCGTGGCTCGAAGACTTTACGATTTATCAGACCCAGTCCGGTCACTTCAGAGCAGAACACGACATAACCGATCAGGTTCTTATGGAATCCCTGAACCTTGAAGAGGTGCGGAAGGCAGTACTTCAAGAATTTCAACGAATCCAGGACAAGAAAATCAGAGGTTTTCTCAATAGATCCAAAAGAACAAATCGCAAATAGTAAAACATGGTGGTTGTAACCTCCTGACAGACTAACCAAACCAAACTCAGCGTCACCCCCTCTCGGTACGCCATTTCGGTGCCAAGTTTACCATTACTCGGATGGTTTTAGCGGTGCCTTCTTTTTAAACCATGTAAACACAAGACAATGAACGAAAAAAATCAATTCTATCTGGACTCAATGGAAGTTCACTTCACGGACGAACAACTCATGAAACACATTGAGTCAGAACATCGAAATGCCAGGTTCGAAGCTGCCGAATCTGGCAAGGTAGCGGCATGGAAGGAAAAACCGGCGATGAATGACAAACGCCTCATTCCTTTTATCACCAACATTAAAGGACGCTACCAAGCCCTGATGAGCGAGGTCAACAATCGTATTCAGGCAAGCATCCACAAAAAGCATCAGGAGTATGCTATTGACGAGGTAAAAGAAAAGAACCGCAACCTTGAATTGGAAAAATCACGACTGCAAAGACAGGTTAATTCTACTCTAGACCTGGAGGCAAGAATACCGGTGGGGCTGTGCATCCAACTCGGATTTGCCATTATTCTCTCTGTGGTCATCGCCTTTGCAGAACTTGTATTTATCTCAAAAAGTCTTCAATTGATTGGAGGTGGATTGTTAACGAACATCTTTCTTGCTGCAGGACTCTCAGGTGGCATCAGTCTCATTGCCCATTTTGGAGGTCAGTGGATCCAGAGCCTCGAAAATAAATGGCAACGTCGCGGAGCTATAACCCTGATTCTCTTCATTCTTACCGGTGTCTTTTTTCTTTTGGCTCGTCTGAGACAAGCCTATTTCACCGAGGTGAATGTTGAACTCCCTATTTGGGTATTCATCTGCGTGAACCTCATCTTCTTCCTGGGTATTTTTCTGATCTCGCGTTACTTGCTCAGTCCACTCTTTGCTAAAACACAATCCGCCTTTGAAGAATACCGACGTCTCAAAGGAATTGCTAGGAAACGTAATCGTCTTGCATCCATTGAAGCAGAGATTGATCAGAACACCGAGACTCTCAATCGTCACAGGGTACTGAGAACAAACATCATTGCCTTTGCCCAGTCCTGCGAGGAATTGGTTCAATCCTACTATCTGGAAGCTGTCAGTGCATACGTAGAAGCGAATGCCAAAAACCGAATCCAAAGACCCTCTTGCCTCAACGACAGCCCTGAAACTCTCAAATCCTACTACACCAATCTTGAAATCAAATAACAACTCAAAATATATCAATAATGAAAAAGCTCACAATTCCCATTTTTCTCTGCATCGCATTATCCTATAATGCTTGTAAAACCTCTTTACCTGAAAGCACATCACTTGCTATCATCCTGGACCAGACAGACTCCTTTGCAGTTGATTTACCGCAAGACACTGCTGCACTTGCAACCGTCGTGCTACCAAACGACCACAAAGCAGGATGTCAGTTTCGTCTCACCACCATTACTGCCTACAGGCATAGTCCAAGCTACCAAGCGGAACTTGCTCCGGTAAGCGATAAGCTGGAGTACAACCCCTATGATCGCAAGCGAGAAAGGCTGGCATTCGTACAGGAGGTCAGCCAGCTTGTCCAGGAGGCAAAAGGTGCAAAACCTTATGAACAAGAAGGGTCCCTGGTTTTTGAACGCATCCACGAGGAAATCACCTACCACATAAATCAATCCTTCGATCAATCCCATATCATCGTGCTTGGTGATTTGCACAATACAAGCAGAGACTGGAACGCTTACAAGTTCCATGACCTGCTTAAATTATCTCAGCCAGACAGCATGTTAGCTTCGTTGGAGCGCAACTATCCAATACCTGCAATCCCCACAGGAAAAAAGCTCAGCATCAGTTTCGTTTTCACCTCAACGGATGTGCATACCGACCAGGTATATGACAAGCTTGTACATCTGTTAGAAAAGTATCTGGCAAGCAAGGGAATTGAAGTTAATATCTGCTCATCCTTTAACGAAATCAACCCACGATGAAAGCCCTCTTTATTGCTATCATACGGCTCTTGGTTCTTGTTATTCACCTCTGTGCAAAGACAATAGGTATTGTCTCAGACGCTGTTGCTGAGATGACCGGAAAAATTGGAGAGAAACTAGCTAAATAACCCTACGGACTATGAAGAATAAACAAAACATCAGAGAAAACTTGATGGGTAGCCTGCCCTTCATTCTGGTTTTAGTATTTGCCTTGATGTTTTTCTACCATGGTATTGCCAATATCAGTGTAGGTAAACAGGCGCACTCCCGAGGAGGAAGCGTTAGTGAATCTAGCGGAGTGGTTCAACAGGGAATTATCACATCAGAGGGTAGTCACAGGAACTGTGACCAGACCGTAGATCAACATCTGGTACAGGTCGATTGGAGATATCTGGCTCTTTTTATTCTGAGTCTACTCATCCTAGTCATTGTTTGCCTCACTATATGGCCTAAAACGATTCATATCCACCCAGAGAGACACTCCTTCCCATTCACACCGGATGACCAGTAAAAATTGAAACACAATCACAATTGAAAAAACTAAACTAATGATAAAAAGAATAGCACATAAACTCTGGCCATTGCTGGTGCATTTGGCTAACCAACTTATGGAAATCACCGAAAATGGGCTTAACAGCCTCGTTGACCTCATATCCGAAAAAGATCACAGCCATAAGGCATCCTTTGATCGCGAGTCAAGTATTCTATCCAGACTACATCGCGGTTTTAACTTAACGGGCAAAAGCATAGACTTTTCACTTTCTGCTCAAGGCGTCTTGGTTAATGGAAATACTGGCAGTGGTAAATCGACGGTGGCTTGTATCCGCTCCATTCTAACCGTTAATGGTTCACAGGTAATCTTTGACCCCTCAGGTGAATTATTCGAAAAGACTTCCGGGGCATTAGCCGAGCAAGGTGTTCACATCTTACAGGTGAATTGGTGCGATCCGCAAAATTCTCAATGCTTTAATCCGTTAACAAGGGCACAAACCCTCAGCCAAAAAACGAAGCTGGCATCCCAACTTATGAGCTTTGCAACGAAAAAGGGGGAGAAAGATTTTTGGTCAAGTTCAGCCATCAACGCTTTGGTTATCGTTATGCGGATAGTATGTCTACTCCCCGTTGAGTATCGTCACCTCCATCAAGTTGCTGTCTTTCTTGATGTGATCTCCTCCACGGCATCACGACAGGAACTTAACAAACTGATGGCCATCCTATCAGATCAAGACCCAGGTCTCTTTGAACAATACGAGAGCCTTTTGGCATCTGGTGAATCAACCTTGCCTGGGATATTGGCCTCAGCAAAAACCGCCGTTTCGATGTTTCTTTTGGACGAAAACCTTGCTGCGGTAACAGCCCGAGACACCATGGAGGACTTTATGAAACTCAGGCGCAAAAAGACGGCTCTCTTTGTACACTCGGCAACCACTTCAGCGGACTATTACGCCCACATTTCCAACATATTCTTTCAGCAATTCTTTGAAGCCTTCTTTGAGCGATTACCAGGCGAGGATGATTCCTACCCAATATTCTTCCATTTAGATGAATTTCCACTACTCAGACTCAATACGATAGATCTCATATGTGCTAACTGTAGAAAATATGCTGGGAATATGATGGTTGTAACGCAAGACGCTGAAAACCAACTCACCGCCAACTATGGTAGAGAAAAGGCAGAGGCAATTTTATCAAACCTGAGAACAAAGTTATTTCTCTCAGCCTCACTCAAAACTGCCACCTCCCTAGAACAGGAACTTGGACAATTTGAGTATGAAGATCCAAAGACCAAACAAAAACGCCTGCGCCCCTTACTCTCAAAATCCGAGATTATGCAACTAC
>JAEPQQ010000106.1 GCA_017640445.1 Bacteroidia bacterium
CGTAGAAGTCGGTTTCAAATAGGTCCGTGGTTCCTTCACAGGCGTTCCCAGTAAAAATGGGCGCATCCATCTGCACAAAACCTTCCTTTTGGAAGAAGGTATGAATGGCATAGATGATCTGATTTCGAACACGCATGATGGCCCATTGTCTTTTGCTTCTTAACCACAAGTGACGTTGATCGGCCAAAAAGTCGATTCCATGTTCTTTATTGGCAATGGGGTAGTCGTTGCAGGCCTGGATAACCTCAACCGACTCAACCTGAATCTCATAACCACCAATTTGCCTTGGGTCGGCTACCACTTTTCCGGTAACCGTCAGGCTGCTTTCCAATCCAAGAGATGACACCTCATTGAATTTATCTTCACCCAGGGTATTCAGGTCAATAATACATTGACAGAACCCTGAGCCATCGCGCAGATTCATGAAAATTAACCCCTTGCTTTCCCGCTTGTTTTGCAACCAACCACTCAAGCTTACGATCGAATCTTGAAATGTAGATAAATCTTTGATGTATGTTTTCATCGAAATCGTTTCAATTCTCTAATTTTGGACAAAAATAAGGCTTAAGCAGCATTGCCAAAGCCCTAAGTAAAGGTAAATATGCTCAAACAATCGTTAAGTCAAAAACTTCTTCAGAAACTGTCTCCTCAGCAGATTCAGTTTATCAAGTTGTTGGAGCTAAATACACTCAACTTTGAACAAAAAGTTGAGGAAGAACTTATCGATAATCCGGCTCTGGAAAGCGGTAAAGATGAACCGGAGGTGTCGCAGTCAGAAGCCGATGATTTTGATTACGGAAGTGACTTTGATGAGTTGGAGAGTTTTGAGCCCTCAAAGGACGATTCACTGGACGTTTCTGACTACCTCAGCGATGACGACGGAGGGATTCGTTTGAACGACCAATATGGTGGAGATGACGAAGAAAAGGAGTTTATTCCAATCAACGCTTCTATTTCTTTCCGCGAACGTTTAATAGATAGTGTTTCTCAAAGTCTGAATACTCCGCATGAAGTCATGCTGGCCAATCAGATCATTGGTACGATTGAGGATGATGGATACTTGAGACGGCCTCTGCGAAGCATCGTGAACGATCTGTTGTTTTCCGCAAATGTGCGTACTACGGAGGAAGAACTTGAACGTGTACTCATCCAGATACAAGCCCTCGAACCTCCTGGAATTGGGGCTCGGTCACTTCAGGAATGCCTGTTGCTTCAGATTCGAAACAAAGCCAGAACAAAGAATACAGCGATTAATAAGTTGGCCGCTGATATTATCGAGAATCACATGGAGGATTTCTCGAAAAAGCACTATGCCCAACTACTGAGAAAGCTCGATGTTACTGAGGATTTCCTGAAGGAAGCCATAACGTATATTTCCAAACTAAATCCAAAACCTGCAGGCAGCGCTTCCACGGGTAAACAAACCGATTACATCATCCCTGACTTTATCGTAAAAGAGTCGTATGGAGAACTCGTGGTTGAACTTAACAACAGAAACACGCCTGTACTTAAAGTATCTCCCAGTTACCTTGAGACCCTGAAAGGATATGAGCAGGCCAAGAAACCGGATAAAAGTGTAAAGGATGCGGTGCAGTTTATCAAGCAGAAGCTCGATAGCGCGAAGTGGTTTGTGGATTCGGTTAAACAACGCCAGAACACACTTTTGGTTACCATGCAATGTATCGTGGAGTTGCAGAAAGACTACTTTCTTACCGGTGATGAAACCATGTTGAAACCCATGATCCTAAAGGATATTGCTGAGCGAGTTCACCTTGATGTGTCCACCATTTCAAGGGTTGCCAGCAGTAAATATGTAGAAACCGACTTTGGTATATTCGTGTTAAAGCACTTTTTCTCGGAAGGAATTGTGACCAGCAGTGGTTCTGAGGTTTCCAATAAAGAGGTGAAGAAAATCCTAAGTGAAGCCATCGACAATGAGAATAAGCAAAAACCATTAACCGATGGGAAACTACAGGAATTGCTAAAGGAAAAGGGCTATAACATTGCACGACGAACGGTTGCTAAGTACCGTGAGCAGTTAAACATACCCGTGGCCAGATTGCGAAAAGAACTACTGTGAACAAGAGCTTCGCAAACCTGATCTCTCTGGTTTTTCACCCAATTTTTGTTCCCATTCTTGGTGTTCTGGCGATAGCCAATTTTCACCTTATTGTAGCGGCTAAACTCAATGCACAGCCAAAGGTTATGCTCGTTTTTATGTTTGCCCTGGTTTTGTCGGTAATGCCACTCATGGGAGTAATGTTTCTCCTAAAAAAGTATAACATTAAAGAGCTATCGGCTATTTCAATGGAAGAACGGAGCAGGGCTGCGTTTTCCTTATTTGTTATTTATGCATTTGTGGCCTGGAGGTTTGATGGTTTTTTTGTTCACTCAATTCTCAAACTTTTCGTGGTAGCTCTGGCTTTGAGCAGTGTGGTTCTGGCTGTTGTAAGTCGGTATAAAAAGGTGAGTTTTCACGTTTTTGGTTGGGCAGGAATGCTTGTTTTGATGTTTGTTCTGGCCCAAACAAATGGAGAGTCCTTTGTTTTTTGGGTGCTCACAACATTATTGGTAACTGGTATAGTAGCCACCGCACGTTTGCGTCTAAACGCCCATAATCACAGTGAGGTGTATTGGGGTTTTTTTCTTGGTTTAATTTGCAATATTGCGGTTTATTTGATTTTGAATGGAAGACTATAGTTGTATAAAGTACGAAGTAAAAGGGGGAGTGGCACACATAACCCTGAATCGGCCTGATGTGTTTAACGCGTTTGACGACACACAGAGCTATGAAATGCAAGACGTTTTAAAGAAGGCAAAACGGGATAAAAATGTGCGAGCTTTGGTACTGACCGGTGCGGGAAAGGCATTTTGTTCAGGTCAGGATCTGAAAGCCATTGCCGGTGCAAAAAACCGTTCGTTGCGCGATTCGCTCGACAAGAGGTATAACCCCATTATTAAGGCTATGCGAAACATGCCGAAGCCCATTATCGGTAAGATCAATGGAGTGGCAGCAGGCGCTGGTTGTTCATTGGCCCTGGCTTGCGACTACGTGGTAGCTTCGGAATATGCCAGCTTTATTGAGGTGTTCGTAAACGTAGGCCTGGTTCTTGATTCCGGTTCCAGTTATTTTTTACCGCGCTTGGTCGGTAGCGCCCGGGCATTTGAAATGTCTACCATGGGGTCTAAGGTTAAGGCCCAGCAGGCATTGGAATGGGGTATGGTAAACAAAGTGGTAGCTGCCGATGAACTCGATCAGACGGTGGAAGAAGTTGCCGCTTATTATGAAAAGGCGCCAACCAAAGCAATTGCATTAATGAAAAATATGCTGAACAAGTCGTTTCATTCTAATCTCGACGAAATGCTTGAATACGAAGCATGTTGCCAGGAAATTGCCGGCAATTCAGACGATTACAAGGAAGGTGTAGCTGCGTTTAACGAAAAAAGAAAACCAAAGTTTACTGGAAATTAATGACTTTGTACAGACTGATTTCTCACTTATCTTTGGACGCGGTGAGGAAATTGTTCTGTTTATTCGTACTTCTGTGGTCGGTTATTCCTGGATTTTCACAGGAAACTGAACCCTGTGGGACCGGGTCGTATATCGACTTTTTAGAGTCTCGAAATCCTGGAATCCGCAAGCATATTGATAACCAATATCATGAGGCGGTTAAGGCATCTAAAAAACACATCCATCAACATGGGAAATTAGAACCCCTGGACACCACGTATGTAATTAATGTGGTGTTTCATGTGGTGTATAAAACGGAAGAGCAGAATGTTGCTGATGAGCATATTATTGATCAGGTAAGAATTCTAAACGAGGCCTATAATCGACAAAATGCGGATACTGTCAATACCCGTGATATTTTCAAACCGGTTGCTGGCAATGCGCGGATAGAGTTTAAACTTGCCAATGTCGACCCATTGGGCAACCCCACAAATGGTATAACCCGGAGACAAACGGTATTGAATTCATTTAATGCCAGTGGTACGGCAACCTTAACCGACTATGTTAAGCGCCGGGCTACAGGCGGTACCGACGCCTGGAATACGGAGAAGTACCTGAACATTTGGGTATGTAACCTTAATATTGGAGACATGAACGCCTTGTTTGGGTATGCATTCCCCCCTACAGGAGCAGATTTCTGGGACAACAACTCGTTTCGAGATGCGAACCGACAGGGAGTAGTGTTGCACTACGAAACTGTTGGAACCAACAATCCGGCCCAGCTTGATCCTACCAACTTTACCAATGAAAAAACAGCTATACACGAAGTTGGACATTTTCTTGGGTTACGCCATACCTGGGGTGATTCGAGATTTAATGGCTGTGGTGTCGACGATTTTATTGACGATACCCCAAACAGCAGAGCTGCCAGTCGTGGCTGTCCAATTGGAGCCAATACCTGTCCAGGAGATACGTTTCCCGATCAGGTAGAGAACTACATGGATTATGGCAGCGCAGAGTGTTCCAATATGTTTACTGAACAACAGGTAGGCGTAATGCGGTACAACCTGGTAAACTTACGTCCGGGGCTTGCACAGGAAGTAATCTCATATAAACCAGAACCACCGGCAAACGAACTGATTGTAATTTCCAATCCGATCAATGATCAACTCACCTTGTATTGGTCTGAGACCGACAACGACGTTGCGATTCTTCACTTGTATAACTACTTGGGGCAAGAAGTATTCACTCAGGTAAAACGTTCCGGAGTTCATGTGATCACTTTTGACAACATTGACCTGGCCGATGGTTTTTATCATGCAGTGGTAACATCAGGTTTTAAAACCGTTTTGGAGCAACCCGTGCTTAAGGTAACCCCGTAGCCATTTGCCATCTTAATAACACTTATTTTCCAGCTGTTCTGTTTAATTTACACTTATTTCTAACGAGATGTGTTTTTGTAATGCGCTGATAGTCAGTCGTTTGAAATTTGCCGTGTAGAGCCTGTTTCGATCCGAGTACGCTCGCTTGCCTGAATTTTACCTATAAACCATTGATTTTCACATTATTCGAATTTTTAAGTACGTAATAATCAAGGTTTGTTTGCTAACTAAAGCCCATTTTACCCGGGCTTGGTGAGAACTAAAAACAGACAAATGAGATATCGTATACGGTTTACACTAACGGCAATAGTGCTTGGAGTGATGGTGTGGTTAGGGTCGGCTCATTCGGCCATTGCACAACCATGTTACAGTGGGTTTACGTATAGACTGCCCATTGAGGTAGACAATAGCCTGAATGCATCTTTGACAAATTATGAAGTGAAACTTGAAGTTCCCACTTCAGCATTGATCTCAGCCGGGAAAATGAAAAGCCTTGGACAAGACATTCGTTTTCTCGATGGTCAGGGGAATCAACTGAATTACTGGATCAAGGATGGAACCATCAACACAACGTCAACCATTATTTGGGTTAGCGTTGATTCACTCAGAAACTACAGCAAGGATACCTTGTATATGTTTTATGGAAACAGTACGGCTTTGCCAAAAAGTGATGCGAAGGCAACGTTTCAATTTATTGATGAGTTTAACGGTTCTAGTTTGAGCTCTGCATGGTCGTCATGTGGAAGCGGAACGGTTGCGGTCAGTGGAGGGAAACTGAAGCTTACATCAAATAGCAACACTGCACGGATAACTACTTCATCGTACATCAAAGGGCCAGCAATAATTGAACTTCAAGGCGTGGTTTCCAGTGGCGGTACTGCCTTTGTTGGCCAGATCAATACATCTGGCAGTGGTTATGCTATTTCTCACGATGGAACAAACATGCAGATGGCAAGTGTCTACAGCGGTGCGTCTTGTTTAAATCAAAGCGCATATGGTAGTACGGCATCAACAACGGCTACTGGCGATTGGTCGTTTGTGTGGAACGGGTTTGATCAAAAAGCAGTTTTGCCCGGTAATACACTCTCTACAAACAATACAACTTACACCATAACAGGTCAGACGAAAATGATGCTGGCGAACAATGGATCGTTTGGTACGTTGGAGATTGATTACATGAGGGTGCGAAAGTATTCACCTAACGAGCCTAATGTGGTTGTTGGGAAGGAGCAAAACATGAACTTCTCTATTACCGCAACCTATGAGTCGCCTTTATGCGCTGGAGGTGTTTTACAATTAAAGGTAGATACCATTGCCGGAGCGCGATACGCCTGGAAAGGTCCAAATGGCTTTACGTCGAGTCTGCAAAATCCACAGGTAACTGGGGTTAGTACAACCGACGCAGGACGATACGATCTAACGGTTGAAATACCGTCCGGCTGTGCCAGTAAATCAACATCGGTTAACGTTAATATTTCGCCCAAAGCAGTTGGTGGAACAGTAAGTGGAACCCAAACCGTTTGTGCAGGATCCAACTCAGGTGTTTTATCTCTTAGCGGACACACCGGAAACGTGGTGCGATGGGATTCGTCTACCAGTGCTTCAGGGCCATGGATTGGTATCTCCAATACAGGGCTCAATCAGTCGTATTCCAACCTGAGCCATTCTACGTACTTTCGGGCAATAGTCGGAAACGGGAGTTGCTCCATCGACAGTTCAACGGTGGTTAAAATTACCGTAACACCTCCATCTAATGGAGGTCTAATCTCCGGAAGTGATACAGTTTGTGCCACGGCCAACTCAGGAAGTTTAACGATCTCCAACCATACAGGTAACGTATTAAGGTGGGAGAGCAGTGCGAACGGTAACCTTTGGACACCAATAACCAATAAAGGTACGGTTCAGGCTTATAAGAACCTTACCCAAACGACGTACTACCGTGCCGCTGTGCAAAATGGTAACTGTAACATCGCTTATTCACAGGTGGCCATCATTGGAGTTGATCCTGTTACTATAGGCGGTAACGTCACCGGAGGAACAACAGTTTGTCCAGACATCAACAGTGGTTGGTTAGTGCTTAACGGTCAGCGGGGTGAAGTAGTTCGATGGGAGGTAAAGGCCAATGGAACATCAGTATGGAGTTCGATCACCAATACAAATGACAGCCTTGCTTATTCTAATCTTGGAACAAGTGTTGACTACCGCGCACTTGTAAAGAATGGTTCATGTGGGGCAGAGGTGTCTTCCACTGCTTCCATAACGGTATTATCGCGATCCAATGCAGGCATCATTACAGGAGGCAAAGAAGTGTGTGAAACCGGAAACTCCGGAACGCTTACCTTGACCAATGTTAACGGTAGTGTTAGCAAGTGGCAATATTCCACTCGTACAACGGGCTGGACCGACATAACAAATTCTACCAAACAACTCACCTGGTACAATCTTTCCGATACAACTTACTACCGGGCTATTGTAGCCAACGGAAGTTGCAAGCCAGATACATCGACCATAGGTGAAGTATTGGTTAACCCAGCCTCGGATGGCGGTTATATATCCGGTGTAGACGAAGTATGTGTTGGAGGCAATTCGTTTGATCTTACAACCAACGCAACTGTTGGTAACGTAGTTGACTGGGAGACTTCGGCAAATGGGTACGCACCCTGGACGTCGGTGGGTCAAAGCTCAACTGCACTGAATCAGAAAAATATTACCTCGGTTCTATATTACCGGACCAAGGTTAAGAGCGGAACCTGTGCTGCGAAGTATTCAACGCCAAAGAAGGTGGAGGTTAGTGCCCTGAGTGATGCCGGCAGCATTGTTCAGAACCTTAAGGTATGTGAAGGAACCAATTTTGGAATAATCAAAATTAGCAAGGCAACGGGTGATGTGGTAAACTGGCAAAAAACAAACTCATTGTCTGACCCATGGACAGATGTAGCTAATAATACCTTGAGCTATGAGGTGCAAAACATCTCCAATACGTTGTACGTTCGGGCAGTTGTCAAAAACGGATCGTGTGCTTCCGATACGTCGGCCATCGGAGCAGTTGAGGTTTCGAAATACTCGGACGCCGGAGATATGTATGGGAATCGCCAACTGTGCGATGAGTTAAACTCGGGTAACGTGGAGATTAAGAACCAGCAGGGAGACGTTCTGTACTGGGAGTTGTCAGAAAATAACGGAGCTAACTGGAACAGAGTCGTTTCTGATCAGCCCGTTTATACGTATACAAACCTTTCAACCACAACGTGGTTTAGAGCGGTAGTTAAAAACGGTGTTTGTCCGCAAGAAGAATCGCAGTTGGCCACAGTCGAGTTATCGGCTCCATCAAAAGCGGGTCTTCTTAAAGTTGCACAGTCCGACGTTTGTATGGGGAATAACTCCGGTGTAATCCGATTGGAAGACCACCAGGGAGAAATTCTATCGTGGGAGGAAAAGAAACCTGGCGGAACATGGAAACATGCAGTAAACCAGGGGCAGAGTTTAAACTTTACCAACATTACAGAGGCGGTTCGCTATAGAGCTATTGTCAAAAACAACTTCTGTGAAAGTGATACAACAGCGGAAATGGAGATCACCGTATCGCCTGTGTCCATTGCCGGAACGATCACTGGCGATGCAGAAGCATGTCAGAACGTTGGACGTTCAATACTGAGGCTTAAAGGCGAAATGGGCAAGATCGAAACCTGGCAGTCTGCAAACTCTGAATTCGGACCATGGATCGACCTAAGCTCTGGAGAAGACTCTTTGATACTTGATAATTCCGGAACCACGAAGTTTTACCGGGTTGGTGTTACAAGTGGAACCTGCCCAACAGCTTTTACCCCGGTTTTTAGACACATCGTATTCGAGAAAACCCTGGCAGGTGTGATTTCCGGTGGAAGAGACATTTGCACCGGTAAGAACGAAGGTGTTCTGGAACTCAATGGTTACGTTGGAGACATACTGGGTTGGGAAATTGAGAACAAAGATGGAGGTTGGAGTTCTATCGGGTTCGATGGAGACTTGTATTGGTTCCAGAACGTCGATGAATCAACCACCTATCGCGCCCGAATCAAGAATGGCGTTTGTGATGAGGCTGTAAGTCAGATTGCAAAGTTAGAGGCCCACCCAATGCCGGTGGTCAGCTTTAACGTGACGAACCCATGTGAGGACCAGGAAGTTGGATTTGCGAGTACTACCACTATTGAGGCCGGACAGATTGACGATGTAAGCTGGCGGTTGTCGGATGGTTTCGAAACCTCCGATGCAAGCTTCAAGAAGATATTCCAGCTCCCAGGAACATACGTGGTAAATCTTACCGCAACATCAGACATGGGATGCATAGAGAGTTTGAGAAAAGAAGTAACGGTATATGAAACCCCCAACACACTGTTTCGGGTTAACAATGGAGTTACACAAAACTCGGGGTGTCTTGGAGTCGATATTCAATTTGAAGACCTAACCAGTTACTCCGACAAAACAAACCTTGAGTTTGTTTGGGACTTTGGAAACGGAGAAACAGCCACTACGGCAAACCCGGTTACCCGGTTTAAAACGTCAGGAAACTTTGAGGTTGAACTGGAAGTACGAACACGTAACAGCTGTTCGGATGCACACACCTTCGACTTCCAGATACTGGATGAGATCAAACCTCAGGCGAACGACGATTTGCAGGCCAGCCTCGGTATTGGAACACAACTTGAAGCAAGAGGAAGCGTTGATTACCACTGGCAACCGGAAGCTTTTTTGTCCGACCCGTACATTGCTAACCCAATAGCTACGGTTACAGAGAATACCTTGTTTGTGGTAACCGGAACTGATTATTACGGTTGTCAAAGCTCTGACTCGGTTTGGGTTATGGTAAATGAAGACTACACCGTTACACCAGCTAACGTGATTACACCAGATAACAATAACGAAAATGATGTATGGGTGGTTCAAAACCTGGAAAACTACCCGGTTAACGAAGTATCGATTTTCGACCGATGGGGAAGAGAGGTTTATACCACGAAGGGGTATAACAACGATTGGGGAGCAACCGGAGAAAACGGTAAGCTTCTAATGGATGGGACGTACTATTATGTGCTTGAATTCCCAGAAGTAGGTAAAGTGTTAAAAGGCGCAATCACCGTAGTCCGAAACAACTAATGATAGGAACAATGAAAACAAGAAGAATTACAAGCATCGCCCTGTTCGTGTGTCTTAGCTTAGTTGTAAAGGCACAGCAAACACCGTTGGTGAATCACACCTATGTAAACAATTATTTGGCTAACCCAGCTTATGCCGGAGATAAGGGAACCAATCTGTTTCTCTTGAATAGATTGCAGTGGGCCGACGTGAATGGAGCCCCAGAGACGTTTGTGGCGTCGATAGACGGTATGGTCGGAAATACCAATCTTGGATATGGCTTAATGATTATGAACGATGTAAACAACATCGTTGGAAAATCAGGAATTTTTGGTACCTATTCATATAAACTGGGCCTTGATGACAAGTCTCAGCTTGCATTTGGACTGTCACTTGGCTTTGAACAAAACAAGCTGTTGTTTGACCGGATTAGTGCCTTGAATCCAACTGAAATTGCATTGATCAATAATATAGAGAGTCAATCGAACTTTGACGCAAACGCTGGTCTTACATATACCAGAGAGAACTTAAACGTTGGGCTTTCATCGTACCAGTTATTTGCTAACCGAAATGGGTTTCAGGATGAAAACACCCAGGCAGAATATACATACGCCTTTATGCGTCACTATGTAGCCAATGCGGGCTACCGTGTTGTGTTGGACCCCGACAAGGTGTATCTGGATCCATCCGTGTTGGTTCGTTTTGCGAGCGATATCAAACCGCAAACCGATATAAACATGATGTTGAACTTCTCCAATATAGCCTGGCTAGGTGTTGGATTTAGAACCGACTACGGCGCAAACTTTATGGCTGGAGGCGTCTTAGGCAGAAAATTAGTGGCTAGTTACTCATACGGACGAAGTGTCGGGCCAATTGAAAAGTTGAGTGCTAATTCACATGAATTCATTTTGGGATACAAGTTCAACGGTGTGATGGATAAGAAAGATGCGGATAACGACGGAGTTTATGACGCAATGGACAAACAGCCAGACACACCTGAAGGATGTGAAGTGGATGTGTATGGTGTAGCGTTGGATGCTGATATTGACGGTGTTCCTAATTGCCTGGACCAGGAGTTAAACACACCGTTAGGAGCTCCGGTAGACGAGCAAGGGGTAGCACTTGATGATGATCACGATGGGGTAATTAACCTGTACGACCGGGAGCCGAATTCTCCAAAGGACTGTCCAGTAGACCGATTAGGTGTATCGGTCGACACGGATATGGACGGAGTTTCCGATTGTAAAGACATGCAGCTGAAGACGCCATTGGGTGCAGAAGTAGACGAAAATGGAGTGGCACTGGATGCAGATAACGATGGTGTGGCCGATTTGTATGACCTTGAGCCCAATACACCCCATCATAAGCATTTGGGCGTTTCCGAAATTCTTGATGCTTCCGATTGCGTGGTTGATTCACGAGGTGTGGCAAAGGATTCGGACAACGATGGTGTTAGCGACTGTGTTGATCTGGACAACGAAACACCAACGGGTGCGGAGGTAGATTCAAGAGGAAGAGCAAAAGATACTGATGGAGATGGCGTTCCAAACGGCATCGACAGGGATAATAATACACCAGAAGGGGCAAAAGTGGATAAATGGGGAGTGTCAGTTCCAGATCCCGATGCCCTGGATGATGACAACGATGGCGTACCCAATGCAAAAGACCTTGAGCCAAATACACCAGAAAACACAAAAGTCGACGAACTAGGTCGAGCTATTAAAATTCATAATCCGATTACGGAAAACAAGCTCGAGATAAAGGATATGGAAGATAATTCCACCGAATGGGAGTATTACATGGTGGTTGGTGTGTTTAAAAACCAGAGCAATGTAAAAGGATACCAGGCCAAGCTGCAAACCAAGTATGGAGAACGAACCCGGGTATTGCTTACGGATGCCGGTTATCACTACGTATATACTAAAACAGTTGAGACCCGCGAAGAGGCTTACAAAGAGGCCAAACGCCTAACAAATAAAAAGCTCGAGGATTTCATTGTTGGGAACCCATGGTTGTGGAAAGAACCCAAGAAAGAATAACCAGATAATGCTACGCTACGAACAAGGAAAATTTAGGCAGAACTTTGGTTCTGCCTTTTTTGTTGAATTAGTACATTTGCACCTCTTAAAAACGACACTATGGCATTCGACATCAACCTTATCAAAGACGTTTATTCAAAAATTGCGGAGCGAGTAGAAGCAGCTCGAGAATTAGTTGGGAAACCACTCACCTTGAGTGAGAAGATTTTATATGCCCATTTGTGGGATAATTTGCCTGCCAATGCGTTTGAACGTGGTAAGTCGTATGTCGATTTTGCACCGGACCGAATTGCGTGCCAGGATGCAACCGCCCAAATGGCTCTTTTGCAATTTATGCAGGCAGGGAAGAAGAAGGTGGCCGTACCAACAACGGTACATTGCGATCACCTTATTCAGGCTAAGATAGGAGCCGATGAAGATCTGCAACAAGCACTGAATACAAGTAACGAGGTATTTAACTTTCTTGAGTCTGTATCCAATAAATACGGTATAGGATTCTGGAAACCAGGTGCGGGAATCATCCACCAGGTGGTATTGGAGAATTACGCATTTCCAGGTGGAATGATGATTGGAACGGATTCTCACACGGTAAACGCCGGTGGTTTGGGAATGGTTGCAATTGGTGTTGGAGGAGCAGATGCAGTAGACGTGATGGCCGGAATGCCATGGGAGTTAAAGTTCCCGAAA
>JAEPQQ010000107.1 GCA_017640445.1 Bacteroidia bacterium
TCGACTGACCTGTTCCTACACGAACACCATACTCTCCATTCTCAATCAAACTATTGTTTATCTCTACTTCTCCTCCACCTGTTTGTGAATTGGGCTGGCCTGAAGTATATCCATTGCCATACACCCAGATACCATCCCACTCCTTCGAACAAGAGTTGCTCAACGTACTGTTGTTTACAATCAGTTTACCACCTACCTCTACCACAATCTTTGCATCTGGTGCAAAGCTTAGATCACAATCGTTTAGCGTTAAGGTTCCACCTGCATTAACGTAAACATCATGTAGGATTCGATCCTTTCTATCTTGCCACGTTGTAGCACTCGAAACAAACTCGGAGTTTTGACTATCATAGGTTGGGCAAGGCAAACCCGTTTCCCAAATACCTCTTCCGTAAACTGAGGCCAACACCGACTTGTTTCTTTGGTCAATCATAATATCGGTTACTTTACCAAGAGGCAGGTTACTATGTGGGCCTCCGATGGCCCAATCTACAGAAGCGTCTATGTGCGAATACCTGCACCAATCCCATAATCCGGAACTCATCTTCTTGCCATAGAATATGCCATAATCTGTTCCAAGAAACAGTTCTTCATCCGTCTTGGGCACGGTCACAACTTTGTTAACGGGAAAGGCGTCGGCCAATATGGAAGGCGACACATCGATATAGTCTACAGTGCCAACAGTGGATGCAGCTGCGTTGTCGCTATAATACAGTTTTTTGCCTCCGCTATTTTCAAAGGTGATCCAAAGCTTGTTTGGGTCGGAATAGCTCACAGCGAGATCCGAGATACCCTGATACTTGGTTGGGTCATCGTTTGAATTTTCTTGTACAAGAGGCATTTCCTCCCATTGCAACACTCCCCCGTTGCGTATTCTTCTATATAACCTTGGGCCATTCTTAACAAGGTCATCCCAGTGTGGCTCCTTAATGGCTACGTATATTACATCCGGGTCGCTGGGTGCTATGGCTATGGCCTGAATAACTCTTGTGGCAGTGTTTATATTTCCATTCGCGTCGGTATACGTATGAACGAAGGAATAGCTGTGATTGCCAGTATTGATTAGGTTAAAGTTTGCACCGTTGTCGTTTGACCAGTAGAGGTTATAGCCGTAACTTGAATAGTAATCACCATTACCGGCTTGTTCAACATTGTGTTTGGTAGAGGGGATGTTGTTATAGCCAATCAAGACTTTTTGAGAAGATTGATCTGTACTCCCCTGAATTCCGTTGTCGTTGTTTACCAACGTTCGTTTTTCGCCGGTTTCCGATGCGAATATGGTCCAAACCAGGTTCTTGTTTGAAACACCATCCCAGTCGGTATGTATCTCGTAATCAGCACCATCTCCGCCAAAGGTGATGTTATTCTGCCAATTCAGCTGATCTGAGTTTTTATAATAAGAACCCTGATGCATTACTCCGCCACCGATTAGACTTCGATGACTCGATCGCTCCCGGTCGATCGACCAAAACTGGCTTACCACCAAACCTTTTCCTACAATACTTTGATATCCGGTCAACGTGCTTCCATTGGAAAATGGTTCATTGTCGTCTAACGTTATCAAACCGCCATCATGGGCGATGTACAGAGTTGTTCCCAATAGATAAAAATCTCGATAGTCTACGTGCAAAACACCTCCTACTCCACCGTCCTTCAATTTAGTGGAGTACGTTTTACTTGGATCGTTGAGTGCGCCAAGATCAATATGGTACTTAAACATAGGTACCGAGCCTGTGTATAACTCAATTCCGTCACCATTCGTTGGGCTTTTCGTAACCAAAAAGCCCCCCATAAGTCCATACTTGATCTTGTGATTTTGCACCAACACCTGCATACTGTTGTGATTGGCGGTTGTGCGGAGAATAAAATTACCGCGTGACTGGCTTGCCGCTCCATGATCGGCCAGTGACACCCAGGCATACAAATTGTTGGAATCGTCTAAATCGATCTTTGCAGAGGCCAATGGTTCAGGAATATACATTCTCAAATACCTTAGTGAAAGAGGGTTTGAGGTATTTGTATACCCTGCCGTTGCACTGGCTCTAAGAATTAACTTATTGTAATTGCCTGTAAGCATGTGATCGATCTGCCCTCCAATCTCAACATATCCGTCTACGTCCACCGTATGAATATCTGAGTCATAAAGCGTCTGGCTATTGGTACCATCACTTGCTACGATTTCGAGTTTGGTACCATTTGGTCTGTCCAAATCTGTCAATTGCAACCTAAACGGCATGCCGCTACGCCAGGCGTACTTAAACTCCTGGTTTCCTGTACTTGTGGCAGACATCTCGACGATCTGGTTTACGTCCGGTTTCACTCCGGTTAAAACCTTACCCGACTCACAGAAGTTTTGCCATTTGTTTCCAACACTAGCTGGTCCAGGGTTATTCCAGTCATACGACTCAACATCACCGGTCCAAAGTCTAAATCCTTTTAGGTCTTTATTGGCAATTACTGTACACGTAGTTGTTGAACCAATATAGAAATTCGGAACCTTTAAGATTTGCTTCAATCCGTTTTGTGCAAGCGCAGGCATTTTAAGTCTGTAGTCTTCAATCACCGTGGTTGGTGATGTCATATCTACCTTCCAAACAGACTTTCCTGCCACGTAAACGATGTTGCTATTTTGTTTGTCTATCTCGATGTCGGTTAATCGTGCGCTTCGGAGATAGAGGTTGGGGTCGCTCACTTCAACCCAATTTGCCCCGGCATTGGTTGTCTCAAATATTCGACCCGATGTGATGGCATACAGGTGGTTGGAATTACCACTCACCATCACAATCTTACGAAAGATATCATCCGCATTGGATGCGGTTGGCGAGGTTTGGTATTGCTGTTCCCATGTAACTCCACCATCGATACTTTTGAATATTCCATACCCATATTCAAGTCCATTGGCAGTTGAAACGTATAGGATATCTGAGTTGGTTGGGTGGACCACCAACGCAACCACTCCAATAGCCGGAGGCACCGAAGTGTACTTGATGTTTAATACTTGCTTTTCAAGTGTGATGGGTACGGCTTTCCAGTTTGCACCACCGTCTGTTGTTTTAAACAAACCACCACTGTAGGATGCGGCGTAAATAATTGAAGAACTGAATGGCCAAACGAGATCAACCTTACCAATAGAGGCCATCGACTGAGGATGTGAAGCGCTGCCCCCAACCACGAGTTTATCTGGTCCTACGTTTTTCCAATCGGCTTCTTCATGCACCAACGTGTTCATCATTGCAATGCTACCCAAGCCAGAATCTACTGCCTCCGGAACGGTTAGCAGGGGATTATTGGGATCATAACCCGATTGCAGGGATGAGAGGTAACTATTAAGTGTACCCGAGCTATCCATTCTGGATGAAACACGGTCTCTCCATCGGTGATAAAACTTTGCACCCATTGTGCTATCTGTCCAATAGATCGAATCACTAGCAAAAATTGAGTCGATCAAGTGAATGCGTTGCTGATAACTCAAGCTTTGATCATTGGCGATATCGGAGTAAAAAAAATTCCTTTGGGCTTTTGCCTGATCTGGTTTTAGACACAGACATAGCATCAAGATTAGTGTGGTTTTTAGGTAGTTCATATTCATATTATTTGAGACGAAATTGAATGACTCACTGTTCTGTTCCAGGAGAAAACTGAGCATATAAAGTCTAAGGTCGGCTATCTTAGTGTCGACCGAAAGTCCCTTCAAGCGAAAGGTAGATTTAACTAATTTTTTGGTTGTTGTGACTCAGAAAGTGGTTTGGACACAACGTTAATAACGCGTTCAGGTTAGTTGAAAACCACTATCCTGAATACGAATCTGGAGCATATTTTTTCACTCGGTGATCAAGGCATCTTCATCAGTTGATGAAGACTCGGTTTTGGGGAAATCAATCTTCCATAGTTTACCCCTTATCCAGAAAAAGCCAAGTACTGCGGAAACAATGTTTCCTGCAATAACAGCACCCCAAATAGCGTAGATCGACAGATTATAATGTACCGTAAGCACATAACTCAACGGTATGGTTATGCCCAATACGCGCAGTAAAAATATCCAGAAACCTGGCCATGATTTACCAATGGACTGAAAGGCATTGGCTTCGACCATAAGCGACGATAGAAAGCCGTAACTAAATGCTACCGTCCACATATACGAACTGGCATATTCCGTTACCAAGGCATCGTCGGTAAACACGCCAATGATCAAACCTGAAAAAACGGCAGCAGCCAGACCAAGCCCGGTAGCGCTTAGAAACGTATACAAAATGGACTTATTAAATGCTTCCCGAACGCGTTCTTTGTTCTTAGCACCCATGTTTTGCCCCATTAAAGCCATGGCTCCAAAACCAAAACCCGCAGCCGGCAAATACGCAAAGAATTCCAGTCGGAAACCAAGGCTAAAGGCAACAGCGCCTGGTTCTTTGAATGTTAAAGCCGTTACATACGATAAAGCTCCAAGACCTGCAGGGAAAATAACCTGAGTCAAGGCAGCTGGAAAACCAATGTTCAATACCTGCTTCACGGATTCCCATTTCACATTGAGGTTTTCAAATCGAAACTGAATGCTTCGATCGGGTTTAGACAAGGTTCGAATAGCAACCACAATAAAGGCAAATTGTGAGACCAGCGTTGCCGTTGCCGCACCTGATATACCCATTTCCGGTATAGGTCCGTAACCAAAAATCAATAGAGGGTCCAACACCAAATTAATGAGAGTTGAAAAAGCAAAGAGCTTGGTGAGTGTGGTTGTATCGCCTTGAGCATTAAACGCAAACATAATGGCCATCATAAGGAACAGCAGAATGGAACCCGCACTCACAATCACAAAGTATTCACTTGCTGGTTCAAATATCTTTCCGGTTGCTCCGGAGGCGGTCAGAAACACGTCTTTGAACAACAAAGACAGACCTGTAAAAAACACAGCCATCATGGCACTCAAAACAAAGGACTGGCCCAACACTCGCTCGGCCTCATCCTTATTCTTGGCACCAATTTGCATAGCCATCACCACTCCGGAACCCACGGTAATACCAAATCCCAATGAAATCATCACAAACAGACTAATCTGCGATATACTTACAGCTGCAATAGCTTCGTCAGATAGTTTACTAACCCAGTAGGTATCAACCAAATTGTAAAGGGTGTAAAAGAACATGGACAACATCATGGGCCATGAAAGTGACCAGAGTTGTTTACGAATATTTCCTTTTGTTAAGTCTTGATTTTCCATTTGCTAACCACCTAATTTCGATTAAGACGGTAAATATAGAGTTTTGGACGTCCGCTTTTAATTCTGACGCTCGAGATGTTTAAAACATGAAGCTTCACTAACGTTTTTGGTCTTTTTTCCAGAACGTATGCACAACATCATATATCCACGGAAAATTAGCCTTCTCAACACGCCACTACAGTAGCACTTAAAAAAATAAGGCGATGGAAACCCACCGCCTTACATGATTGGACTACGTACAAGTGAGCTAGTCGTTCAAGATGATTTTCTGAACAAACACAGCTCCCTTATTTAACATTCTTATTTGGTAGACACCACCTGTCAGCTGGGAAAGGTTGATCGTCCCATCTCCATTTGGAACTCCTCCCCACACGCGTTGTCCTTGAATATCAAAGACCTCAATTTTGGGTGTACTATTACCTTGGTGCGACTCCAAACGGATGTTCAACATACCGTCCTTTGAAGGGTTTGGATACGCAAATGCGGCCTCATCCTCCACTACGGACTCCAAAAGACCCAAGGTTTCATCGGGTTTAGCCGGGGCATCAAGGTTTCCAATACCACCCGGATTGGTTCTTAGATTGTCACAGTTAATGTACTCAAAGTACCGTAGATGACCTTCCTGGTACGTTTCATAGCCTTGAGGCTGGGGCAACGGATAATTAAACGCACCTGCATAGTATACGCGACCCGTATTGACGTCAAAGGCAATGGACGGGTCCGGGGTTGCCATAGTGGAGACTCCTGGGCCATCATAACTTGCATACATCGGCGTGCTCCAGTAGTCGTCCATCCAGGCGTGGTACCAGTTCCCAGTAGACGGGTCTACTCCGAAGTATTGCAACCTTCCATCTTCTCCAAAATAAAGTACTTTTCTGGTTTTCTTATCATAGGTAATGCCCTTTCTGGCGTAGTCGGCGTTCGTATAACCCAGGGTTGGAGCACCATAACTATATGCCAATATTGAGTTATCGTGGTGCCACGTGTTGTTCTGAAAATAGAATCGATGGATTTTGTTATCCATACCTATGTAGAAGACTTCTCCAAGATCACCCATTACAATTGAACCTGGTCGGTCATTAACCAAATAGGCCGATGTTGTCCAGTTGTCGTCTATATAGGCATGCTGATAGTTGTTTGTAGTGTCCACCCAGAAAATCTGAAGTCGGTTGTCGGCACCTTTATAAATAACGTGATGAAAGTTACCGATTTTTTCCAATACAATATCTCCCTTTACCTTTTCTGCCGGGGCATAAACGTAACCGATTTTGGCATGATGAGCCCCACTGCCGCTGGCAAAATAATGGATCTCCTGATCGGCCATTCCCTTATAAAAGATTGAACTGTTATCTGCAATCGCCAGAACCGCATCGTCGTTTGCTACTTCATAGGGCTGTCCCCAGTTATTATCGATGTAGTCATGAAACCATCCATTGGATCCGTAGTGATAGTACTGCACTCTTCCATCGTGTCCTCTATACACGTACTTTCCGCTGTTTTGGTCAAATACCAAATTTCCAGTTATCTCTTCATGTAATGGCGGATTATAGTTGGCTGGCACCTGATTCGTTGTCCAACTTGGGTTTGTAGAAGTACCGTAGTTAATGGATTCGTAAAACCTTCCATCCTCACCTGCATAGAACACCTGTGTGCCGGAAGTAGTGTCGAACGTGATACACCTTGCCCGATTTTTCACTTTTACCGGCGTTGGGTTTTGATTGTCAAATACATTAAAATTGACATTCTCGTGCTGGGTCTTGTAGGATTGTGAGTAATCCATTCCATTGGGTTTATAAACCCGGATGTAATCGATATCCATAACGGCCTTTTGAGCGGTGCAGTAGTTTACCATCTGATGGGTTACACGAAACACATTCGCGCAAGAATTGCCAAGGTTAAGGGCGTCCACATCCGACCCAGTAAACGTGCACACTTCACGCCCATCAAAAAAATATGTAATGGCATTTGGAGTCCATACAGCTGTGTAGGTATGGAAATTCTGGGAAAGATCAGGGCCGTATTTACGCATATCACGTCCTCTCCCTTTGGTATTTTGCCAAAAACTGGAAAAGCCTACGTTGTACATCATTTCAGAGAACTTACCCTCCAAAATATTGACTTGAGAAGGTCCTGCGAGCCACACGGCAGGGAAGGTTGCTCCTTTATCCATTTTGAGGCGCACCTCGAACATGCCATAAACAAAGCCGTTCCAGGGTACGTTGACCTGACAGTTAGCATCCCATATGGAGCACCCCTGATCATAACCTGGCCCCATGATGTCTTTTCGGGTCTCAATCATACCCGAGATGTAACTGCACCTCCGTTCCTGGACCACGTTACCGTGACAGTCCATCATGGAGACAGAAGAGTCTATTCGTTCTGCCGTTAATCTCAAAACCTGGTTGTTTGCTTCTGTTGGATGGTTGGCCAAGGATACCTGCGACTGGTTGTAGAACTCACCCCTTTCCAAATAATTTGTATCAGACGGTTCATCCCCCCAACCCATATTGGGATCTTCAAAAGGCCTAAACTGCCATACACCGGTTAGTTGATTGATGTTCGTAATGTTGTCAAAATCCTCTTCCAGGACAATGTGATAGTTTGATTTGTCAAGTTTGCTCTGTGCATAGATCGAAGATGAAAATACTACGCACAATGCTAGAATAATGGTTTTCTTCATGAGTTTTTTTGTTTTCAAAGTTGTTCGACGTCGTTGCAATTGAAAGTACCATTGAGTAATTCCACCATATGGGTTAGTGTAGATGTTGTTTCATCGCTTAATCCTGTCCTAAACGCAGCATCTTTGTATCACTTAGGTTTGACTGCAGATGTTTGTTAACATGTAAAAGGAAAACCCGATATCTTTGGCCTATGTACGACGAAAAACTCAAGATATATGATGCGCTGGTAGGGAAGTGCCCGAACATCGAGCGTAAAGGCAAGACGATGCCCTATACATCAGCCAATGGTTATATGTTTTCCCTACTCAATAAAGCAGGTGAGATTGGCATTCGTTTTTCCAAAGAAGTACAGAAAAAATACCTGGTCGAATTTGACACCACTCTGTTCAAGTCATACAACTCCATTATGCATGGTTACGTGCTTATACCAGATGAAATGCTTAAGGATCTGGACCGGGTAGCCAACTACCTTCAGGAAAGCTACAACTATGTCATGAGCCTGGAGCCCAAATAAGGAAGCCCGGACACCATGAGCGCCCGGGTACTTCCATGCAAGTGTAGACTACTTCTTTGTTCCAGTGAAGGTACAACTGCCGTCGAACGGAGGATTACCGTCTTTGAAATCAACCGCCATATTTCCGGTACCACTCAGGGTATTACCGGTTATGGTAAATTCTCCTTGTTTTAGAGTCACTTCTTCTTCCGTTCCTCCAGTAGGTGTAATGTTAAAAACCTGGTTCGAAACGGTTAGCTTGTCACCGTCACGTGTTCCGGTAAATTCAGTTACATGGGTTTCCGGACTACCGGCAATGTCCTTGGTGGTAATCGTCGCGTCAAATGTTGTTTCCTTTAACGTAAGTACCATGTCGGCGGTTACCTCAAAGGCTCCTCCCAGGTCAACGGTTATGACCAAGTCCCAATTACTTGTGCCTGAATTGTCCGTTTTTGAATTGGTAGGAGGTTCTTCATCGCCGTTGCACGACGTGAATGTAGCTACTGTTCCAGCCAAAAAGATCAGACTTACGAATCGTAAAATAAACTGTTTTGTGTATTGCATGAGTATACTTGTTTTTATGCAGACAAAGGTCTCAAACACCTGATTCGCAAACGATTACATATCGGACAAAGTCTTAAACAAAACCGCCAATCCTACAGCTTTATGAGTTCTTTTGGGTTAACACCAAAGCGATTTGTAAAGACTCGAGAGAAATAGGATACAGTATCAATACCCACGGCATAACTCACTTCGGCTACCGTATGCATTTCTCTTTTTTGTAGTAGGTTGTATGCCGATAACAACCGAATTTCTCTAATAAACTGAACGCTGGTTAAACCCGTTTGCTTTCGAACTAACCGCTGCAGGTTTCGCTCGCTGTAGTTTAGTTTTTCGGCAAGTGCCTTAACCGTAAATTCGGAGTTCGACAGGTTTTCCAAAACCAACTGTCTTGCTTGCCCAATCAATTTCTCATGTGCCGATATTTCTTCTACCACCTCTTCCACCTCTACTGTTTTTCGAGAGTTGGAAAGCTCCAATAGGTGCTTAACGCGCACTCGGAGTTCTCCCGGGTGAAATGGTTTAGCCATGTAATCATCCACCCCAATCTGAAAACCATATATCTTATCTTCTGGCAGCGCCATGGCCGACAACATCAAAACCGGAAGGTCGCCCAGCTTCTCAAAACTCCTCACCTTCTCCACCAGTTCAAAGCCATTCAGGTCCGGCATCATTACATCCGTTATCAGTAAACTATACTGATGCTGACGGAGGCGGTCCCAGGCCTTTGCCCCTGTGTTTGCCAAACTCACCCGATAGCCAGGTTCCAGAACATCACGGATAAAGTCAGCCATATCAGCATTATCTTCAGCGATCAATATGTGTGGTTTCTCCTGATCTTCGGAAAGATCAGAATGGGGACGGGGAGCTTTAGAAGGCAGGTATTCTCTTAACACCTCGCGATACGGCTTGGCATTCGCCATCTCCATATGCAGTGGCAGTCTTAGAACAAAACTACTCCCCTTACCCACGTCACTCGTAAGGTGTATTTCGCCTTCCAGCAATTCGATATAGTCACGTACCAGCGAAAGACCTATACCCGTTCCCTCCAGGGAGTTGGTTTCCGACTGATAATAGCGTTGAAATACCTTGTCTTGCTCATTCTCGGATATTCCCACACCCGAATCCGCAACCTCAACACTCAACAAATCGTCTTTCAGATGACTTTTCACCTCGATCGTGCCACCTTCGGAAGTGAATTTAAAGGCGTTTACCAGTAAATTGTTTATACACTTCTCTAACTTGCTGTAATCAGTTACCCACTCCTGGTTCGACGGTAGCTTATTTTCAATCTGGTATTTGATTTTCTTCTGCTGAGCCAGGGTATCAAAGGTGCCTGTAACACGATCAAGGAAGTTCGACAAATTAGTACGGGTCCATTCCGGTTTGATTGCCCCGTCGTCCAACTTCGACAGGTCCATCAATTCTTCAACCAAATGCTCCAATTTATCTACCTGATTCAACGCAAGGTTTACAGATTTTGCTATTCCATCGGTCTTTTTGTTAACGAGGTTGTTTTTGGTTTCGGTTAACGGTCCGGAGATGAGGGTAATGGGCGTTCGTACCTCATGGGCAATATGAGAGAGGAAACGGGTTTTATCCGAGTTAAGTTTTCTGAGCTGTTCGTTGCGCTCTTTGCGTGCCTTACTCTGCCCGCGATAAAAGTAAACACTCACAAACAGGAGAATCAGGATCAAAACACCACCTGCAATGATGATGCGCATACGGTTCACGGTTTTGGTTTGTGCCTCGTTCTTTTCGGTTAACCATTCAATCTCTTTGGCCTTTAACTCGTTCTGGTACCGGCCTTCCATCTCCTGCGCAATCTGCTCGGTATTTTTCTCCTGAAGGTGCAAACTCAGTGAATCGTAGAGGAGCGATGTTTGATAAGCCTGTTTGTAGTTACCTTGATTGGCATACACCTCTTTCAATATCTCCAGGGCCTCTCCTTCCAGGTATGGGAATTTACCACTCACCACATCCAAACATTCATTGAGATACTGCGAAGCCTCATCCAATCGCTTTAACTGGTGTAAAACCCGGCCGCTTTTAAGCTTGTTAAAGCCTAAATCATACTGAAGATGTGAATTACTGTCCAACAAACCTGCCGCTAACCTTAAGTAATGTAAGGCGGTATCGGCACTTCCCATATCGGTGTGCATGGCGCCCAGGTTGTGATATACTCCAATGCGCTTTTCGTCTGAATTGAGTTCTCCAAAAAGACTCAACGCCTGTTGGTAGAAGTACGATGCCGAATCGATGTTTCCCCCAAAATCGTGGTAGATCCCCAAGTTCATTAGAATATCGCCCCTTTGAAGGTCTGAGATGCCACGACTTATACTTCGTTGCAGGGCTTCACCAAGGTACCGCCGCGATATATCCGACTTACCGGTTTTGGCATACAGTACTCCGAGCTTATTGTAAAATTGAATCACAAAGGGATTAACGGAGTTAGACGACACGTCAATGGTGTTATTGGATATCAAGTCATGAACTTGATCGAAATAGAGGAAACCAGTATCCAGCTGACCCTGTTCAATGGCAATTTCACCCAATTCGTTTAGACAGTATAACTGGAACCCTGGCAAATTGGTTGTAGACGATTGAACATTCTTCAGTTGTATTTTGGAATCTTCAACTTTGCCATCTCGTCTTAAGGCTTTGGCAAGTATAAGCTGATCGTGTTTCGTCTGAATTGAACCTTTTGTAACGTTGACCAACGAATCACTTGGCAATGCTTCAGCCAAATCCTGATTCAACTGTTCGAAATTCAGGTCCTGAGCATATCCTGGTCGCCAAACCAGGCACAAAAGCATAAAAAAAAGCAGCCTGCTTATCCGGATAGATAAGGCATTACCCAAGACCGTTATGTTTGACTTTTGAGGCATTCAGGCGCAAACCTCAAATATAGAAGTCTCCGAGCAACCAATCGGATGTTTTTTCGAAAGAATAGAGCGGCAAAATCATCGTTTTCCGGTCAAAAATGCGATTTCGAACACAAATAAAGGCTCTTTAAACACCTCATAAACAACTGGTTAAATCCGTCGCATCATCCTCCTTTCGGGATGCAGATGGATGAACGTACCTGGTCGCCGTTGGATACCACGGTAATCCTGGAGAAATCGGAGGATGTACTGGACCTAACCGGCCACCATTCTTCCTATGATTTACCTGCTTTGACCAACATCGCAGATGAAATTACACTTGAAGTTTGGTTTAAACATGCGCCTGTTGCTCCAACGGCAACCGAAGAGTACATCTACGACGACTACATCTACAATTCGACCTATGGCCCCAATGGCATAATCATACGGATTAAGAATGGAAAGTTGAATTTCTTTAGCACCCGAAACTCGGGTGGTACTAAAATGAGGTACAGTTACCCGGACACTACCGTTTTTGACAATCAGTGGCATCATGCTGCGATAACAGCAGATGCTTCCGGAAACTGGAAGTATTATGTGGATGGTGTGCTGGTTCACACGCAAACCGGCCCGGTTGGTGGATCATTCTACAATACAAACACCGACAAGCTTGGCGGTGCAGGTGGTTCCAACACGCGGTTTGTCTTTGACGGTGCCATCAAACATCTGGCGGTATGGAACATACCTAGAACTGCCAGCCAAATTTTGAAGAGCTACCGCGAACACCGCGTAACACCGAATG
>JAEPQQ010000108.1 GCA_017640445.1 Bacteroidia bacterium
GTAACCAATCGCGAAGTGATATCGCCTTCCGTTGGATCCGTAACCGTAGCACCTGCATCGGCATAAGTAGATCCTACTTCAACACGAACTGTGTCGGATCCATTCATTGTGATGTAAGGGAACGTATTATCGTTAGCAAGAACCAGAGAGTAGTCTTCGAACTCACCAATTCGGTTTGCGTTCGGGTTATCTGATGCTCCACATGGAAGGTTTCTGTCGTTATTATAACTGGTACCAATTCGCATACGCGTAGCACCTTCAAATGAATTAGCTAGATCAGGTACAACAAAGCTTCCGGCAAAATCAAGGTTTTGCGTGGTTCCTTCATCCAATACCATTTCGCCGGCATCATTAAAGTCACCATCGATGTTCCAGTCGATCCATACCTTGCGGTTGATCTTGTTAGAATTTGTCAATCGAGAAACCATTAAGTTATATGTACCACCAAATGTTAATGTGGCCACAGCTGCATTTTCTGCCTGGTTTGTGTAGTCACTTTCCTCTGATTCATAATCGATCAAGGTGTTTCTTGGCATTGCATTGTCTTCGAGCAATACTCTGTTGATTGCAAGGTCAGCACTTGTAGTTACACCAATTACTGGAGTACAGTAGTCGATTACAATGACAAACTGATCTTTAATCAATTGGGCGTAAGATGTAGCTGAATCCGTTGGAGTTAAGCTGTTCCATCCTTTCAACGAAACTGTGTACTTACCAGGAGCTGTAAAGGTTACAATTGGGTTCTGAGAGTTTTCATCGGTTCCAGCGGCGTACGTTACCGAAGTGCTTGGGAAGAAGGTCCACTTAAAGGTGTTGGCCTTATCCGACATAGCGGTGAATTCAACTTCGTCTCCTGCTTTTGGTCGACGATTGTCGGCGTCAAAGTCAAGCTCTGCTTTCGAAGTAATTGGAGAAACAACTACGTTCTTACAGGTCTTACTTTTTCCGGCACAGGTTTCAACTGTTAGACAAACACTGGTTGTTTTATTGCTAAAGAAGATGGTTTCAAGGTCTTTTGAGTTAGACTCAACTGTACCATCTACTTCCCAGGTGTAGAATACCTCACCCGTTGCATTCTCAGATGTATTGGTAAAGGTGTTGAATACTGCATTGTAAGCGGTATCCGTGCCTGTAAACTTCGCTACAGGTGGGCTTTGAGATCCAATGGTGGAAGTCCAGAAACCCAAGAAACCTTCGTCGGTTTGGGCACCCGAGCTCCACAAGAAATACATAGCACCAGACTTCGCTACTAAGGGAGCGGTTGGTACGTCTTTATCGGTAAATCCAATATTAGGATGAAGCGGTGTACCAGTTGCATCCTGACCATCATAGATTTTTAGGTTAACACCCGACTTAACCTTCCATTTATCAAATGTGAACGTAATGCTGGTAGCGCCACATGGAGCAATCAAAGCATCCAGTCCGTTTTCATTTGCTGAGTAGTTACCTGATCCGTCGCCTTTACTGATCAAGCTACCACCTGTACAAGTAATTACGTTACCAGGAATAGAAGTTAAGGTACCCGGACCCATTTCAACATCACACCCTTTTACTACTTCGATGTAGTCCTTTTTTATAAGTGTTACTGAAGATCCAATATCGTTGGAAGAAGTAAGACCAATACTCCACTTTCCTACATCTGGGAAGCCAGGAATACCTTTGGCCGTAAATACTTCCGGGTTCTGATCAAAATCGGTACCGCCCGACGTAATATCGATGTGGGTTCCGGCCGAATCAGACTCCTGATACATAAACCATTCCCAATAAATCGCACCATTTGTAGAAAGGTCGGTTAATTGGAAGGTGTTATATAGTTCTATCTCATTTGCATCGGAAACAAAGTCCGCCACCGGAGGTGCGGTAGGGTTAACGATTTTAAGACACTTTGTGATGGAGTCGGTTCCAAGACAGTTAGTTGACTTCAGTTTAATACAATATTTACCTGTAGTCGTAAACTTATGACGTGCGTTGGTAGTGGTATAATCCACTGTTCCATCGTCGCCTACATCCCAACCGTGATACTGGTAACCTGACTGGTTGCTGTTCACAAGGTTCACATTTGTCTTAACAAATGCACTGTCTGGAACAAAGAAGCCAGCCTTTAGACTTCCAGAAACCGCCAAGGTCATAGTGTAATCTTCCTCTTCTCCATACCCAAGGTTTCTACAGGAAGAACCGGCATTGTGCGCAGGGCTAAAGTTGTAGTCACCCTTTATTCGCATAATGGTTGTTCCCGTTTTAATGTTACTACATCCTACCGTAAACGTGTACGTTTTGGTAGTGTTACCTCCCTGGCTGGTCCAACCTGAAGACATGTACTCATCGGCATCATCAAAATCCTGATCCCCGTTCAAATCGATCCAAACCGCCATGTTCATCCCAAACCGGCCACTTCCAATCTTGATGGAATACGTAGAACCTCCATTTAGGGTAAACGCCGACGTGCTTGTGATCAGGGTACTACTTGAGGTGGTTGTACCATTACATTGATCGTTTGCTTTACTGTAAATTACAGTACCGTTCTGACTGATTTCAACTTCTCCGATGTACATGTCGTTCAGCGAACAATACGCATTGTTCCATCCCGACTTACAATACTGTGCATACGATGCACCGGAGATCAAAACAGCCGCCAAAAACACAAAAAGTCGAGAAAGTCCCGACCTCCAAAAATTAGTAAATCTGTTTTTCATAACTCTTTATTTCTCTTGCTAATTACTACTACATTTTCAAGGAACTTTTTCTGGGATTTTGCAGTTCCATGGAAAATTAAGCCACACAATATACAACCTTATTGCTAAAAAGTGACATTTACCTTGCGTAAACCTTACGCATGGCCAATAGAAAAGTGATTTTTACTGTTTCTGTGTCGAAAAAAATACGTAAAGCAGCTATCTGATTAGGTAGACTGCTCCATAAAATTCGCGTTGCCCCAACCACTCACTTTCGAGTTTGATGCGATAAAAATACCAACCTGATTGACATAGTATAGAGCGATAATTTCCGTCCCACTGGAGTTGGTCGCCAACTTGGTTAAAGAGAAGTTCGCCGTATGTAGAATAGATAGACATTTCGTAGTGCCCAATGGCGCGACTCGAAGGTCGAAATACGTCATTAATTGAATCACCATTCGGGGAAAATGCATTAGGAACGTGCCAAAAGGCCTCACATTGGTTCACCACGGTGAATTGCTTCTCAAGAGTATCCCGCCCCAAGGTGTTTGACACTACAAGTTGAATCGTATGACTTCCTTCTTCTGTTGGACAAATTTGTGATGGGTTTCGATCCGAAAATTCCTGATTGGCCCACTCCCATTTGAACAAATTACTCCCCTGGCTCTTGTTTTCGACAACAAGGCATTGCCCAGGACAAATAGTATCTTGTTCAAAATCAAAGTCAGCCACTGGCGGACTTCCCTCACAAACCACTTCACTATGAATGACCAGGTCGGTTAACTCATCCGGACCATTGCCCAACTGTGGATTTACCAGTTGACTTTCCGAAACATACGTGAAAATACCAAATCGGGTAGAATCCGTTGGTGGATTTAGGACAGTGGGTTCACACCCTCCATACCCTGAAGGGTCGCATTTAAAAATCTCGACGCCATAATAGTGTCCCAGTTGTTGATTACCACCTATCAAAACATCGTTGTTACCGGTTAGGAACACCTCGTTAAAATGTCGGGTCCAGTTAACACCTTTATATACATGTGTCCATTGGTGTTTACCATCGGCACTCCAACGAGAAAGTATCGGTTCTGTTCGGAACGAAGATGGATTATTCTCGAGCCCGCCTGTTATCCAAATGTCTCCCTCGTCTCCTACTACCAAATTATTAAACGTGGATCCCCGACCCAGTTGTACCTCGAAAAAATCCAGTCTTCTTATGGTTGGAATATCCATGAAAAACACAAAGGATTTTCCATTGCTAAACGAACCACATCCGGCTAAGGCCCCGCGTGTTTCGGCGAGGTCGTATATCGCACCTGTATCACTGGTTTCAATGTAGAAGAAATAACGAATATTACCCCCCTGGTCTACCGACATAAGTAGGGGCTGTCGTGTTCCTCCGAAGTTGGCGGACCCACCCATTATTGTCCAATCGCCCAAAAAACCCATCGTTGTAATTTCATCCTCATAGTCCCGTTTTCGTGAGTCAAACGTCCTTATCAGGCCCGATGTATCTGTTCGAATGTAGAAAATCTGTGAAACGTGGTTATTGTCAAAACAGGTTCCTGCAATATGAATAAAGTCGTTGTGGTATTCAATTGTTGTAGGGAGGAAGTCTCTGTAGGCATTTAAGGTTTTTGACCAAACAACGTCTCCATCCTTATCAATTTTAATCAGGTTGATCCAATGGCGGATAGCGCCTGTAGGTGCCTCAATCGTTCCGCAAATAACAAAGCTGGTATCTGGCAAACCCACACCACCAATAAAGGGTTGGTGCAACGGGTTTCGAATGGTTTTTGACCAGGCGACCTCTCCATCGCGGTCCGATTTTACAAGAATTGATTCCGTATTTCCCGACCTACTTATGCTTAGAATGGATGAATCTGCCCCTAAGCAATGTGAAGAAAGCTGTTGGGTGGCCTCCATTCCTCCGTCGAGAATGTAACTGCCATAGGTTTGGCCAACCGAAACATATGTCAGATGGAGAAAGAACTGGAGGGTGAGTAAGCGAAAAAGAATCCGCATGAATCGAATATAGGCGTATTCTGTTGGTTTATGTACTTTGGGTTGTTCTATTTGACTTTAAACTTACCACCTTATGATATTCGAAGCCCAATGCCACAGACTCGTCAAAAATCAACCCTAGAGGCGTTGGTTTTGGCGGCCCGGGCTCTTACTTAAAGGGATTACTAAATCGAGGATCGTTTATCAGCTCGGTGTCCGTTAGGGTTTCCATGAACGCCACGATCGCGTTTATCTCGGTTGTGCTCAGATTGAACTGAACCGCTTGTTGGTTTCCTGGGCCAAACAAGTGTGCGTCCAAGGTTGACGACCATTGAATCCCATTACTGTAATGACGTACAACCTGTTCGAGGGTTTGAAATCGTCCGTCGTGCATATAAGGTGGGCGAATCCCAATGTTTCTAAGTGAGGGGGCGATAAACTTACCCTGGTCCAGCGCATTGTTAGTGACGGCCTGGTACCCGATGTCGTTATCTCCGGCGAATTCCCAGGCATCCAATCCATTATTTCTGGGAACATCCATGACAAATGCATCCGAATAATGGCATCCACCACAATTGCCTTTGGCTACATCAAAAAACAGCCTTTTCCCGAGATTTTCCTGCTCACTGAAGTTCGAAAAATCCTCCTTGCGGTTATGCGACCTCCTGCCCTGATCATACCTGCTTTCAAAAGAATTCATGCTTCTCACAAACTGAGCCAATGCCAGTGCAATTCTCTTCGATGTAACCTGTGAATCTCCGAAGGCCCGGTTAAACAGTATGCGATAGTACGTCTGTGAGCGAACTCGCTGTTCGAGAAGGGAAAGGTTCATTCCCATTTCAATGGAATCCAAAATTGGCCTCAAAACCTGATCCTCCAATCCGTCTGCCCGACCATCCCAAAAATACAGGTTGCTAACTCGATAACGGGCATTGGTAAGCCCCATTGAATGACGCCCTGTTTTTCCACCTTCATGCCCCATTGAAAATCGAGCTGTATCGCTGAAACCAAATTGCTGTTGATGACACGAGGCACATGAAATCTGTTGGTTTGCAGACAAGAGTTTATCGTAAAAAAGCACTCTTCCGAGCGTGGCCCCCCAATTTGTAACCGGGTTGTTCTCAGGTGTCTTATCTTGTAAGAGAATCAGATCGGAGTCTAAATAACCCGGAACGGCAATAGCCTGGTAATCAAAAGCTTCTTCAGGAAGGTTCAGGTATTCTTCCAGACCCGGTGTCACGTCCTTGTCGCGGCAGGACAACATAACACTTGCCAGCACAGTAAGTAATACCAGATACTTTATGATTTGAGTCATTTCCTTCAAAAATGCGCAAGTGCGCTAATTTCATTTACCACTCAAATATAACCACTCGCCAACATCTAACGTGCCTCCACCCAATACGTCTGGTTGGCGGGCCTCTCGTCTCCTAATGTTGTAACCTGAAACGCAATTGAAAACCTCTTAAGTACACAAAAATGAAATCACTTACTACATGTATTGCTCTGTTCGTATTCGCTTTGCCGCTGTTTGGTCAAAACCCCGGTGACCTCGATGAAAGCTTTGGTTCCTCAGGTTTTGTATATCTCAACAACGAAACTGACACCGCTGAATACCTCATGGATGTTATCTGTCTTCGGAATGATAAAATTATAATGGCGGGTTACATCAACCATCTCAACTCCTTCGACCTGTTGTTTACCAAATTAAACAAAAATGGCTCAGTGGATCACACGTTTGGCGATAATGGATATACCACCATTGACCTAAACAGTGGTTCCAGCGACAAGGTGGAGCGCCTCATTGAATTGCCCGATGGTAAATTACTTGTAGTTGGCAGTTCCTATTCCAATTCGGTTACAGATGGCTTTATTCTACGCCTCAACCCGGATGGATCCATTGACAAAAGTTTTGGTGTTGGGAGCAAAGGATATACGTTATTCAATGCCGGAGCACAAACCTCTTGTCGGGCAAAGGATCTGGAGCTCTTTAACGGAAGTGTATATGTGGCGGCATCAACTTATTCGGATGACAATGGCACAGACTTTTCCGTTTTTAAGTTTACCCAGGCAGGTGCACTAGATCAGTCGTTTGCGAGCAAAGGAAGTACCCTCCTCCCCTTGTTAGGAAATGACGATTTGCTGTCTATGGATATGGACAAAAGCGGTCGATTTCTTTTGGGTGGTGTCAGCGTAGCTGATGGCATTCAGTACGGTGCCGTGGCAAAGCTTAACCAGTTTGGCCTGCCGACAAGTACCTTTGGCGGTAAAGGGTATTTCACCTATGACAAGGGAAGTGGTTTAAACACCATTATTGATGTACAATTCGATAATGAAGAGCGTATGGTTGCTGCCGGTTCAGAAGGAAAAAACCCAGACAAGAACGGCATGATCTTTCGGTTTTTATCCGATGGAACACCCGACAGTACCTTCTCCAACGACGGTGTTCAAACTTCCGATATTGGCCTCACCAATGGGGTTTTTATTAATCGCGTGATGGTTGAAAAGAACAACAGCGTGATTGCTCTCGGTTATTTGAAGGGCCCCTCATATAAAGACGTTTATGCCTTAAAACTCAAAGAAAACGGAAGTCCGGATTTTAACTTTGGGTCAAAGGGCGACATTAATCATCCGGTTTCTCTTAACCCTTCTTATTTGTTCTTTAAAGCGGCGGCAAAGCAGAGCGATGGAAACATTGTGCTGGCAGGAACAACCACGATAAAAGACATGGATGCCTTTAACATGAGTGTGGTTCGATTACACAACACAGAAGATTCTGTTGCAACTTCCGGAACTACAGAATTAAGGTCTGGTACCGCGTTATCGGTTTATCCCAATCCTATGCACTCCGCCTTCTCAATTGAGCTTGCTTCCGGTGCCATTGAACGCGTAGAATTGACCGACATGGTTGGGAACCACATGGTGGAATGGGGGCCGGAGGTTTCGTATTCTTTGCCAACTGACATGGTTTGTGGTTTATATCTTCTTCGGGTCAATACGGCCAATGGTACGTACTGCAAACGGGTGCTTGTTCATTAGAAATAACGATAGAAAGTAAAAAAGAAAGCCGCTCAATGAGCGGCTTTTTTCATGGTCAGTCGATTCACACGTTGATGAGAAACAGGGACTTGTTAGAACCGAGTCTCCCTTTGGCGTTTCCCAACGTTCGTGTTTGGGTAAATCGGACTGCTGCAAGGGTACTGTGCATCCGGCTTCGCCGGATTTGAACATGAAATAACAGAATCGCATTTTGACACACTCGCGTATCTGGATGTATGGTTTGCACGTACCCGTTACAGGTGCTACAGTATAGGTAAAACCCAGAAATAGCACCTACCCCTCACCTACGCGGTTGCTTATGACGAGAAAGAGACATAGTTCCCGTGTGTCGACTTTCTTACCCAAGCTCGGTTTAATCAGTTTAAGGCCTGTTAAATAAACAGAATACCACGTTCACTCGTTTGGCGAAAAAAGGGAGCAACATCTTGGTAATCAGGTCGATCTAAAAGAAGAATTTCATTCTGCGGCGAATGTTTTAATCGCTGTAGTGTCGTAAAACATAAAAGAATACATATGAAAACAAATTACAAAAATTGGAATCGGAAGACCTGGTTTGGACCCTTGGTTCTACTACTGCTTCTAAGCTCAGGTTCTACCGGTCTGCGAGCTCAGGATTTCGAAGTAAGCCTGGGCAACGATGTATACCGGGAGACTACTGGTATGACCAAACTTGACATTTATGATACCACAACCACCGAGTTAAAAGCTGACATCAATGAAACCTTTAACATCTTTGGTAACAACGTAAAAATTGGCGACGAGGGAAACGAGGTCTTCCTAAGCAAAGGAGGGGTAATTCGAACCTACTTCAACGGTGGTCAAGATTTATACACCATTATGGGGTTTGGTATATTGGGAACAAGGTTTGTTGGCAAAAGTGACGGAAGCTCGGAAATTGCCTACAAGGTAGAGAACAACTTCTTTATCGCCCAGTATAAAAATGTTGGAATCAAAACAGGGACGGATTCTGAGTACGCCAACTTCAAGATTGTGATCGACATGAGTACAGGCAGTTTCCTGTTTCATTACGGGGACGTCAACATTTCGGAAGCTACGTATGGAAAGTATACCGGCCCAAGTGTTGGTTACCGACTCTTGGAGGATTTTCAGGTATCTACATTTGGTGGCCTTAAAGGCACATTTGAATCTCCTGAAATTGCACAAGAATTAGGTGACCAAATGGTTGGAAGCCCCGAAAATGGCAGAATCATTCAATTTACAAGCACGGCTACCGCATCAACACCTGTGCTTACCCAGGACCTTAGTTCAACCGTTTACCCAAACCCTGCCAAGGATTTCGTACATCTTGATCGGGGTGTGGATGTTGATGTACATGAATCGGGTGAGATAAAAATTCTAAACGCCCAGGGTCAGCAAGTGGCAAGCCAGGCGTTTACGGGCTCAACAATTGAACGCGTTGATGTACGCGACCTGCCCGCAGGAAACTATCTGATTCAAGTGGAAGTTAATGGGACTGTGGAATCGCGATCCCGACTCATGAAACTGTAGCATTGCGCTCTACTTTTAAAAAGGTAGTCACTTGAAAGTGGCTACCTTTTCTTATTTGGAAACACTACTAATCGCGAAGGATCACCTTCACATCCAGGAATCTTCGTCCAATCTGCATCATAAGTTCTTCCCTTTTCTGCGGGGAGATCGAAACTCGGGAGCCATCATTCATTTCTGCATATCCCTGTTTCCCTCTTCTTATGCTATGCAGATGGTCCAGATTAATCAGGTGTCTTCGGTGAACACGCACAAAACCTTTGGAACTGAGTAGCAGTTCATATTCCTTAAGTGTTCGAGCAATGATTAAACTACGCCCATCTGCAATATAAAAACGGGTATAATTAACGTCGGCTTCACAACGTATAATTTCGTTTACCTCTACAATATGGATCTTTTCCGTGGTTTTGAGGACCAGCTTGTTTTGCGTATCTGCGTGGCCCTGAAGCACTTTTTTAAAGAAGGCGTACTGCTCATTGAAATTCTGAGCCTCATAGGCCGATTGAACTGCAGTAACCAACTTGTCTTCATCAATTGGTTTCAAAATGTAGTCGATCGCGCTATACTGAAATGCCTCAATCGCAAACTCCTCGTAGGCCGTAATGAAAATCACCTTAAAATCCTCTTTACTTCTTTTCAATAACTCAAACCCAGTTGAGTCTCTCAAGTTAATATCTAGTAGCAGAACATCCGGTCGGTGTTTTCTAAGCGCTTCCAATCCACTTTCCATATCGTCGGCTTCCTTACAAATGTTCACACGATCTCTCATCCTTCTGTTGAGAATGAGCCGAATGGCCTTTCTTGCGGGTGCCTCATCATCGATAATGACAACGTTTATTTTCTCGTTAAAACCGTCTGTATTCATACGTCTTTCCATTAGGCACTCAGAAACGTTCTTTAATCAAAGGGAATTTTAACGCTACGCGTGTCCCTTTTTCCTGACCATCAATGGTATAAGCTGGTCCAATTTCCAAGCTTGCTTTGGCCTTACTATTTCTATTGAACACAGCCAACCGGTCTTTTATAATTTTTGTGGCAAGCGATATATGTGACTTTGCATCTGTTAGCATACTCTTTTTTATGTCAATACCCACTCCGTTATCAATTACTTCTATTAGCAAAAAAGCACCCTTCTTCCGTATTCGAATCGTTAGCTCACCGTCGGATTTTTTTCGTGCCAACCCATGTTCAATGGCATTTTCTACGAACGGTTGAATCAGCATGGGAGGTATCATTACAACGGGTAATGTTATTACCCCGTCCACCTCAAGAGCGTATCGAAATTTGTTTTCGTACCGCAACATCTGTAATTCAACATAATCATCGAGCACCTCTAACTCCTTCTCCAAATTAATCATTTCCACTCTGGAGTTTTTTAATATCAATCTCATCAAATTGGCAAATTTGGACAGGTATTTTTCAACTTCTCGCGACTCCCGTTCCAGGGCAAAGCTCTGAATTGCCATGAGCGAGTTGAAAATAAAATGAGGGTTCATCTGCGATCGCAGCAACTTACTTTGTAGTGCGAGTATTTTGGACTCTTTGGACAGCCGGTAATTGTTGTAAAGCACAACACCCAAAACCAACAGCAATAGGAATGAACCCAACAAGACATAGAGCAAGAGATTCTTCTTTTGTAGCCTTAGCTCCTGAATCTCGTCTTCTTTCAACATCTGATTAATCTGGTCATTCTTCTTGTTTAGAGCGTACTCGGCCTCCATCATCACAATTTGTTCGCGCACCATCTCTTGCGAAAGACTATCGTGAAGAGCAAAGTACTTCTTATGATACTCCAACGCTTTATCAGACTTGTTCTGGCGCTCATAGATAGAAGAAAGTATGTGATATAGCTCCTTCATTATGCTTGGATGTGGAATTTCCTGGGCCAGAATAAGCCCCCGATCAGCATGAATCGAACTGCTGTCTAACATATCACGATTGAAATAAATAGCAGATAACAGGGCGTGTGTATTGGCCATAAATGCCCGACGTTTGGCTACTTGGTGTATTTCCAGAGCTTTATGGCCATAAATCAATGCCGAATCGTATTCCTTGATTTCTGAAAAATAATCCGCCAGTGAAAAATAAGACTCACCAATTCCAATTTCCGATTGACTGTTTATACTTATCTCAAGTGCTTTTACAATGTGCGACTTTGCGCTGTCTAGTTCTTCTTCGTCCAATAGGATTTCCGATATATTGACGTGCAACAACCTGGACTCATTTGCCAGCCTCAAGGCCTCTGCCATTTTTAGGCTTAAATCAAAGTATTCCAGTGCTTTTTCGTGATTTCCTACCGCATTAAAAAGGGCACCCATGGAGTTGTAGTTGTTTTGTATTCCGATGCTATCTCCCTTCTGTTCATGAATCGATAAAGAACGTCTGCATGCGTCCATAGAACTTGCGTAGTTCCCAAGCAGGTAATTTCCTACCGAAATTTTATCATAGATGTCTTCAAGTAACGGTTTATCTTCCAGTGTGAGGGATAAGTCCAACGCCTTCTTTGCGTAGCCAATACCACGTTCGGGATTATTGTACATTGTCAAGAAAGCCAACTGGTCCAGGGTCTTAATTCGAGCTGCATCCGATGTTTGTGTTTCCAACACCCGGATAAGGCTATCGACACTTTGTGCTCCTTTTGATTGTGCCTCAACCGCCCCGGCAACTATCAGTGCAACGCACAGGGTAATCCTCCTGAATAGACCTCTCATGGTACCAATATACCGCCTAATAATGGCTTTCATTAATGAAGGCAGTCAATTAAAAGCCACATTGTCCGAAGTTCTTCGGGGCAACTGCCCACTCACCCATGGTGAGGCACTATTTAATCGACCAGAGGCATTACTCAATAAATTGATTCAATATTTGCTGTGGCTGGTCGAGGTCAACTATTCCAGGCCTTAGATGTATTCAGTAATGAGTTGAATCCCTTAAGCAGTGGCTTCCACAAAGGAACTACATAGGGTTGAATTGCTTATCGAAGCAACATGACTTGACAACTTCCTTCAGTATAGGCACAAAAAAACCCGGACTTGTAGGTCCGGGTTTTTATATGGGATCAAAATCCCAATGTGTTTAGTTCAATTAGTGAGCTACAGTAACTCGCTGCAT
>JAEPQQ010000109.1:0-4841 GCA_017640445.1 Bacteroidia bacterium
CACCTGTAAGGAAACCAATCAATAGTGGACTTAAGATGGTGATGGCTCCTGGCAACATCATTTCTTTAAGTGCCGCCTGAGTTGAAATATCTACACACTTTCCATATTCTGGCTTTCCTGTACCTTCCATAATACCTGGAATCTCTTTGAACTGGCGACGTACTTCCTTTACCATTTCCATCGCAGCTTTACCTACCGATTTCATAGCCAGTGCCGAGAACACTACCGGAACCATACCTCCTACGAAAAGAGAGGCCAATACAGGCGCCTTGAAAATATTGATACCATCGATACCTGTAAACGTTACATACGCAGCAAACAATGCAAGTGCCGTAAGTGCTGCAGACGCAATCGCAAATCCCTTTCCGATCGCCGCAGTTGTGTTACCTACCGAATCAAGAATATCGGTACGTTCACGTACTTCTTCAGGAAGTTCACTCATTTCAGCAATTCCACCTGCGTTATCGGCAATTGGTCCAAACGCGTCAATCGCAAGTTGCATAGCTGTAGTAGCCATCATGGCAGAAGCGGCAATTGCCACACCATAAAAGCCTGCAAATGCATAGGCTCCCCAGATAGCTGCTGCAAACAACAAGATTGGAGCGAAAGTAGAGATCATACCTACAGCAAGACCTGAAATAATATTCGTACCTGCACCTGTGTTTGAGTTTTGCACGATATCAAGAACAGGTTTCTTTCCTAAACCTGTGTAGTACTCAGTAAAATATGAGATTAAACCTCCAACGGCCAACCCGATAAGAACTGAATAAAACACCCGCATAGACGAAAGTTCTACCATGCCCACCTGGAAAAACTTCATGGTAATGGTTTCTGGCAACATCCACTTAATTACAAAGAAAGAGGCAACTGCTGTCATAATAATCGACGACCAGTTTCCTTTATTTAAGGCGGATTGCACTTGTGCTTCTTTAGCTGAATTATCCTTAATCTTGATGAACCAGGTTCCTACGATTGAGAAAATTACACCAAGACCCGCAAGTAAAATAGGCAACAAGATCGGGCCCATATTACCGAAAGAGTCGGTAAACGTTCCAACCGTATTCATATCCTTGATCACATAGTTTCCAAGTACCATGGATGCCAATACAGTAGCTACGTATGATCCGAACAGGTCGGCTCCCATACCTGCCACATCACCCACGTTGTCTCCAACGTTATCGGCAATTGTTGCCGGGTTACGAGGGTCATCTTCAGGAATACCTGCTTCTACCTTTCCTACAAGGTCAGCTCCCACGTCGGCAGCTTTTGTATAAATACCACCACCAACACGCGCAAACAACGCAATGGATTCTGCACCTAATGAGAAACCAGCCAGGGTTTCCAAAACAAGCGTCATTTCACTATAGAAGCTCGCATCTCCGGATACGAACCACTTGGTTAGTAATGCGAAGAGTAAGCTTAGACCTAATACTGCCAAACCAGCAACACCAAGCCCCATTACGGTTCCACCGCTAAAAGAAACCCGAAGCGCCTGTGGAAGACTCGTACGAGCCGCCTGAGTTGTACGAACGTTAGCCGCCGTTGCAATACGCATTCCTATATTACCAGCTACTGCCGAGAAAACAGCTCCAATCACAAAGGCCACTACTATAAACCAGTGGGTTGTTTCAACCACGCTTGAAAGAATACCAAGCAAGATTCCTGCTGCTACAACAAAAATGGCGAGAATTCGGTATTCTGCCTTTAAGAAAGCCATGGCCCCCTCGCGTACATAAGCGGCGAGTGTTTTCATGTTTTCCTCTCCTGCATCCTGGTTGTTTACCCACCGTGACTTTACAAACATCACCGCAAGGCCGATGAGACCAAATAGTGGTAGTAAATAGATCAATTTTTCGTTCATCTTTATCCGATTTTTTAAAGTCGGCAAAAATACGCATTAATAAGCAAGGCTAGGACACCGCTTGCCCTTTTTGTTGAATTTCTTAACCAAAGCCCTTAGTCGACGAAAGTCTTTGGTCGACGATTATGGCTGATCGTCGGCTAAAACGAACGGATCGTATGCAACTATCTAATTGCTTGCAGGTTATGTATTAAATTGGGGTTTCACCAACTTACAATACGATGAAACACCACTTCTTCTCTATTTTACTGTTACTGCTTTTGGGGCCAACCTGCTTCGGAACTTCGCACAATGACTTCATAGACAAACCAGACAGTAATCAAGGCTGGACATGGACATATATGTTAGGATTAGGCGCTCAAATCCACACGCCAAAAAACTACCGAAACGATGGACATTCGGATTACGTTGGACACCCTGTAGAATTTGCTGCTATAGTCCGAAAAACCCAGGAGTTACCTCATTCCAAAGGTCCTTCTCAACTTAAGGTTTATACCAATGTTAATGTTTTGCGCAATTTTGATGATCCATCCGATGAATTGGCCTTTCTCTCTGCAAATCTTGGTCTTAATGCACCATTCGAACGGTTTCCAACAAGGCAGTACCTAATTCCATTTATTGGCACTGAGATTGGCGGGCTTTACCAGAGTGATTATTCTTCATTCCAGATTACTCCCACAGCAGGTCTTCACGTTTATTCTAACAAGTATGTGTTGTGCAATCTGCAAATTGGTTACAAATATGCGTTTCGCCGTTTTAGTGAAAACAACGGAATGGTATTGGGCCTTATGATAAATGCGTCGCTCTGGCCTTAACAATTCCTACTTACGCAGTATGTAATAGGCACAGGTGGTAACAAAGTTTCGAGCAAACGGAATGGCATTGATCAGGCCAATCTGCCTTCTAGGTTGAAGTCCAAACTTGTATTTGTACACTGGGTTAATCAAAAAGAACCTCGACCGATCTACGGTAAACCCAGCCGTTTTAGAAATGCGCTCAAAGCGTTCAATGGAAATACCGGTTTCTTTTATTTCGGCTAGTGCCTCTATGATGTTTTCGGGCTCACCCATTAGCTTTAGAAAACCTCTGAATAATGGCATTGGGAGTAAATGATAATAGGGCAACTTACTTCCTATCTTCGATTTCGCTATTTGTTGATGACCTCCGAACGGCATCTGCCAGGGTGGGAAACCAAAGAATATAACACCTCCTGGCGCCAGAAATTCACCCAACCGCATCATAATTTTCTCTTGTTCGTGAATTTGTTCGATCACATCCTTTAGAATAATAAGGTAAAATTTGGGCGAAAACGACTCCGGGTCTATATCATAGATATTCTCAGCAATAAACCGCACCTTTCCTTCCTTGATTTCGGTTGACATGATTTCTTCCGCCTTTTTCACCCGTGCAGGACTTAGTTCAATACCAAGACACTGATCACCTCGTTTGGTAAAGGCGGCAAGCACGCCTCCTTCCCCGCTTCCGATCTCCAACACATGAAGTTTACGATCCATATTGATCGATTCTGACACAAATGGAATCACATACTGTTCGGTCACCTCACGTGTCATGTCGTGGTACCGATTCTTGTCACCATGGAACTTAAACATCGGCGCAATATTACTAATTACTATCAGACAATTGGCAACCTATCAACATCTCTGCAACCCCATGGTTTGTTAAAGACATTATACTGACGTCTTCACGGGGAAAAGGCCTTATTAAGCCTGATTCAACAAAAGCCATATGTAAACTTGAAATAGCGTTTAACAAAGCGCCAGACTTATTTATCTTTGCCGCCTCATGAAAAACATCCGCAACTTTTGCATTATTGCCCATATTGATCACGGTAAAAGCACCCTGGCCGATCGTTTGCTTCAGGAAACCAAGACGGTTTCGGAACGTGATCTCAAGGCTCAAGTGCTGGATGACATGGACCTGGAGCGAGAACGGGGAATCACAATTAAGTCTCACGCCATCCAAATGGACTACGAGCACGAAGGTGTTCCATACACCTTAAACCTAATTGACACGCCAGGCCACGTGGACTTTTCATACGAGGTTTCGCGTTCCATTGCTGCTTGCGAAGGCGCTCTGCTGATAGTTGATGCATCTCAGGGTATTCAGGCTCAAACCATTTCCAACCTGTACCTGGCCCTTGATCACGAACTTGAGATCATACCCATTTTGAACAAGATGGACCTTCCTGGTGCGATGCCAGAGGAGGTAAAAGATCAAATCGAGGAACTTATTTTATGTGAGCGTGACGACATCATTCCGGCCAGTGGAAAAACCGGACTTGGAGTTGACCGAATACTGGAAGCAATCATTAAGCGTGTACCTCCTCCTACCGGAAACCCCACGGCTCCTCTCAAGGCATTGATTTTTGACTCCGTGTTTAACTCATTTCGGGGCATCATTGCCTATTTCAAGGTTATTGACGGACACATTAACAAAGGTGATCGGGTTAAGTTTATAAACACGGCGAAAGAGTACGACGCAGACGAAATCGGTATTTTGAGGTTGGAACAAGAACCTAAAAACTCGATTGACACCGGAAACGTAGGATACATCATATCGGGAATTAAAGAGGCGAAAGAAGTTAAGGTGGGTGACACCATCACCACGGTTGACAATCCAACACAAACAGCAGTTCAGGGGTTTGAGGATGTAAAACCAATGGTATTTGCTGGTATTTACCCAGTTGATACTGAAGACTTTGAAGAACTCAGGGATTCAATGGGCAAATTGCAACTCAATGATGCTTCTCTAGTATTTGAACCGGAATCGTCAGCTGCCTTGGGCTTTGGTTTTAGATGTGGTTTTCTGGGCATGTTGCACATGGAAATCATCCAGGAACGCCTGGAGCGCGAGTTTGGCATGACGGTAATTACAACAGTGCCCAACGTATCGTACCACGCCTACAACAAGAAAGGCGAGATGGCCATTGTAAACAACCCTACTGACCTACCAGAAGGGA
>JAEPQQ010000109.1:4851-8821 GCA_017640445.1 Bacteroidia bacterium
CCATCTGGACTATGTTGAAGAGCCGTATATCAATGCTCAAATTATTACAGCTGGCGAATACGTGGGTGCGGTAATGGGCTTGTGTATGGAGAAAAGAGGTCTTTTGAAGAATCAGGTTTACCTTACCACCAGTCGGGTAGAACTTACGTTTGAAATGCCCATGGCCGAGGTGGTATTTGACTTCTATGATAAACTCAAATCCATTTCCAGGGGGTATGCCAGTTTCGATTACCACCCAATCGAATACCGTGAGTCTCACCTGATTAAGTTGGACATTTTGTTAAACGGTAAAACGGTAGATGCGTTATCGGCAATCATACACCGCGATAAGGCCTACGAATATGGTAAGAAAATCTGCGTTAAGTTGAAGGAGCTTATACCGAAACAGCAATTTGAGATTGCTATTCAGGCGGGTATCGGCAGCAAAATTGTAGCCAGAGAGACGATCAAGGCCATGCGTAAAGATGTAACAGCCAAGTGTTACGGTGGTGACATTTCACGTAAGCGAAAGCTTCTTGAGAAGCAGAAAGCAGGTAAGAAGCGAATGCGTCAGGTTGGTAGTGTTGAAATACCACAATCAGCGTTTATGGCTGTACTGAAGATCAACGACTAATTGAGCAACTTTTCTATGCTCTGAGGTATCCTGTCTGCACGAATCTCAGATAAACACTTAGATTGACATTACTTTTTACAGTTAGAGTAGCCTTGATGTTTAGCACCCGGTTTCAAATCATACTTCCATACTGCTCAATTTGAAGACATACTTTTGCGCTACACAAAGTGGTCGTATGACCAACCTCAGCATATGAATGGGCAACTGCGAAAAAACATTACTGTAGGAACGGAAGTAGAAATCGTTCAGAAACACCACCAGCGAACGGGAGAACTTACACATGGTTTTGTAGAACGACTCCTCACAAAGTCGGCCTCTCACCCACATGGCATTAAGGTGAGACTGGAAACAGGTGAGGTAGGGCGTGTCAAGAATATTATCCCCGATGATTTTGATTAGCTCGAAAGAACTGATTTCGTTCGACTGATACAGAGTACCACTTACTGACTCAAAACAACCGTTTATGAGGTGGCTCGACTTTTGTTGAGTTTCAATGAATATATTGCGTCCAACCTACCTAAGGTCAACAAACGCAATCCAATGATAACCATTCACATTGCATCTCTAATCGTCTGGAGGAAAACCCAGTCTTTTTGGACGCTTTTCGTTCTGATGATCGTGTCCTCAGCACCATCTTATTCTCAAATAAACTATACCATGCAGTTTGATGGTGGGTTGAGTTATGTCGAAGTTGGGCACAACAGCAACCTCAACATTGCTGAAGATCAAACGGTTGAACTTTGGGTTCGGCCTGACACTTCCAGACAGATGATTCTACTTAGAAAGGGTTGGTGTAACTATAGCCGGGATGGCTATTCCCTGGCCGTTGTTAATGGAAGAGTAAAGTGGGTCTGGGCCACCAATGGTAATTGTGATTATAATGGACACGTGCAATCCATGGATTCTGTCATTCCAAATGGAAAATGCTCCCACATTGCGGTCGTACACACGAAGGATACCGTGCGTATCTATGTTAATGGAAAGCGGGTACGAACGGAATTAATATCCGGCAGATTTTCCAAAATCAATTTGAACAATGAAAAACTGACGATTGGGTCTTACAGGTTTAAGGGAGGTTCATACGGGGTTTCTGCAAAAGGTCTGATCGACGAAGTACGTATCTGGAACGAAGCCCGCAGTGCTTCAAAAATTGCTGGATCAAGATTTACCAGGCTTTCGGGTAAAGATTCTAATTTGATTGCGTATTACCCTATGGAAGATTCAATTGTTGGCAGCAATAAGAAGGTCACTAACGCTTCTTATCTAGGTAATGTTCTTGATGGTTTAACGGTGAGCAACAACAACTGGCCTCGTCGCGACACCTCTTGTGTAGACCTGATTGAAGACTCCTGCTGGTACTATGAAAAGGTAGTTTTTACAGATCATCGGGAAGTTTGTGGTTCGTTGAAGTGGACGGATGGTAAAACCTATTTCCAAAACACAAAAACTCCAAAAGACACACTGGTTTCGCAGTACGGCTGCGACAGCATCATTCAACTTGACCTCACCGTGTATCGCAGTGCGTTTGCATTCGATACCGTTTACGCTTGCGACGAATACACCTGGCAAGACGGGGTTACCTATACCAGCAGCAACAGTTCTGCTCATTACATACTCAGGACGGATAAAGGGTGCGACAGCGTAGTTTTTCTTAAGCTATTTCTCTCAAAGACCATTCATACTACCGACTCGGTTTCTGCCTGTGATAGCTTTACCTGGATTGATGGAAAAACTTACTTCGCCTCGACACAACTACCAAGTTTTAGATATTCCTCTACCGATGATTGTGACAGCATCGTTCACCTGAACCTGAGATTGAATAAGACCAAACATGGATTTGACACCATTCAATCCTGCGATAGTTTTACCTGGATCAACGGACGTACCTACTTTGAAAGCACCGATACGGCAACAGCTGTTGTAACAGCATCAAGTGGTTGTGACAGTCTGGTTTTACTAAACCTGCAGATTTACAAAAGTTCGAACCTAACGGAAAACAAGGTTGAATGCGATTCTTTTAGGTGGACCGATGATAAACTATACACGCAGTCAGGTATATACCAAAAGAAGTTGTTGTCATCAACCGGTTGTGACAGTATCCAAACCCTTAACCTGACTCTTCATCATAGCAGCTCTTATACCGACGTAAGACAAACATGTGATTCGATAACATGGATTGACGGCATCACCTATTCCATATCGACCTCCTCTCCATCCTTCCTTTTAACCAATAGAAATGGGTGCGACAGTACGGTTTATCTTAACCTGAGTATTTTAGAGAAGTCGTTTGACACCATTGCCGTTACCCGATGTGATTCGATCGCTACGTACCGTGGGCTCACCTATAGAGCCGGAAATCATCAGATCTTAGATACGTTTGTTAATCGATTTGGATGTGACAGTAGCGTACTTACTAATCTTTCCGTAGTAGCGCTAAACCAAGAAATTAGTCGACTTAATGACACCTTACTGGCCCAGGAAACGATGTCGTCTTACCAATGGTACAACTGTGATCGAAATGAAATAATACCAGGGGCAACCGAACGGGCTTTCGTTCCAAACACCAGCGCGCGATATGCGGTGATCTTATCCAAGTCGGGCTGCACCGATACCTCGCAATGCATTTTATTCAGGGAAGACACCTGCTGTTCAGGTATCTGGATAGAGATATTTCCAAACCCGTTTGACTCGTACCTGAAACTTCGAATTCATGGCGACCATCAACCCCTAATGGTAAAAATGGAGCTTTTCAATGCTATTGGACAACGTGTAGCCTTTAAGGAAGAACGAGTTTCAAAAGAGATGACGCTCACACCTTATGCTCTTGCTCACGGTGTCTACCTGCTTAAGGTCAGTTTCGCTAATCGAGTTAAGGCATACAAGGTCATTCACGCTATCAGAAACTAAACTCCATATATTCTTGCATCACCTATCAATTAAGCCTCTAAGCTTATCAATTATACGTACTTGGGTGGAATCCTTGGGTTGAGTTCGTTTCTTTGCTACACTACTACTACTTAGTTATTACTGATGATTTCGGTTATCACACAAAAAAAGAAACTGCGTACAAACGCCTGGTTACTAGTGGCTCTGGCCATTGCCTCGTCGGTGTGCATGTACCTTATTCTAGCCACCATATTTGGCTTCACCAACATTTTACGAGGCGTTCTCGTTTCATTCTTTATTCCGGCTGTAGTGAGCATACCAGTGGCCTTTTTGGTTGCAAAATATCAACGCTCATTGATGGCTCAGAATCTTGAATTGCGGCGTCTTAACAGAACCAATAAAAAGATCTTTAACGCGATTTCCACTGATATTCAACACCCACTGCGGGCTTTGAGTCTTCGCATGGGGCAG
>JAEPQQ010000109.1:8831-12158 GCA_017640445.1 Bacteroidia bacterium
AGTGAACACGTTGGATGAGCTTATTGACTGGTCGAAACGCGAGATTGAAAAAGAAGACCTTAAACCAGAGTTACTCAACTGCAGGAGCGTCATAAGCCTGATTCTTGATATGTACGACGACCTGATCGACGCTAAACGCATTAATATTAAGCTAGGGCAAGTAAACCAACCTATAGTTGTTGACAGCGGCATCTACACCTTTATGGTGCGGAATGCCCTGTTCAGCGCTATTGAGCTCACACCACAGAATGGTACAATTTCGATAGAAACCTCAGAAACCGACGATTATGTAAATACCATTATCCATGATTCAGGAGATGGATTCGAGCAAACCGAAATTGAGGAACTTATGGAAGATCAAGAGCTTCCACCTACTTCAACAGAAGATATTGGCATTGGTTTAAACCTGCGAACTGCTCGCAAATACACCGATTTACTCAACGGAATCTTCAAGATAGAAAGCGACCCGGGAAATGGAACGGAAATTTTTATGGGGTTACCTAAGTTTGGGTAAACCTAATTACCAAGAATTCGGTTAGCATCTTTCTGCACCCCAAGGAACAACCAATTGGCTATGGCTTGTCTATTATCCACGATGAGTAAGCGCTTTTGGTCAAACTCATTCGTAATGTTACCGAGTTCGATATACACAGCTGTTGGCTTCGACTCTCTTAGAACATAAAGGTCACGCGCTTTAACCACGCCCTTATAACCTCTGTTCTTTTGGTGTTCTTTATACTTCGCATCGATGGTGTGCAACAAGGTGTCTGCACTTTGCTTTCCTGCCGAACTACCCGGAAAGTGATAGAAGAAAATATCGATCTTCTCTCCTACAGTTCTCGAATCCACGTGAACAACAATCATCTTTTGCAGTTTGGCTTTCTCCTTTTCCTTCTCGTAAAGTTCGTTCACCGCGTTTGTCCGCTGCTTTAGTCTGCGCACCTGATTAATGGGTATGGGTTGCTTAAACCAAACAACTTCGTCTTTATCGTGTCCGAGGTATTGCTCATCCCGAATACCATCATTGTTGTCTCTTACAATAACGTACACCTTGGCCCCATGACTCAATAGATTTCTGGCGAGTCGCAATGTAACATCGTAGGCATACTCATCTTCACAGAGGTAATGTCCATCTTTCTTGGTCATAGCACCAGGATCAGGCCCTCCGTGGCCACTTACGAGGTAGTACACACAACCTGCCAGTGACTCATCCTCCACGGTAATTTCTTTATACTCGTCTCCAAGAATTGGAACCGTCATGGTATACGATTTAAAATCGGATGTCTTGGGTACACAAAACAATTCGTGATAAGGAACCCAGAGCTTGCCATCTTCCTTATATCCTTTTTCTTTTACCCCGCTTTCAACCAAACCCTGGTTGTACTTCTGTATGCGCAGGGCCTTGTCGTAATCGTCAATTCCAAGAGTGGCTCGAATGGTTCCAGAGGTATAATCGTATACTCTAAGCGGCAAGGTGTATCTTTTTTCCAAAATAAGATGGTCCGTCGGACCTAGGTCATTCAACTCAAGAAAAGAGTCGAGGTTACACGTGCTTTGGTGTAGCTTATATCGACTTAATAAGGTTTGAATTCCATCTCCTGCTTTAAGAGAAACAACCAGATTGGATGACGCATTGACCTGCGTGAGGCATGCAACCAAAACCAATGTAAAAATGTACTTAAGTCTCCCAACCATTTTTGCCCAGCAAAGGCACGAATTTAAAGTCTCCATGTTCCGTCCTTTCATATTTGTTTTCAACAAGACGTTCAATAAGTACCATTTTTTGGATTGACCTGTTTCCGGTTGGCACAACCAATCGACCGCCTTTACCTAGTTGTTCCTTCAATTGCTCTGCCAAACTATTTCCCCCTGCGGTAACTACGATGCCATCGAAGGGTGATTTTTGAGGTAATCCCATGCTTCCATCTCCCAGATAGCAGGTTACCGGAAGCTTGAGTTTTCCGAACAACTGGGTCGTTTTCCTATATAATTCCTCAACACGCTCAATTGTAAACACTTTTGCTCCCAGATGGGCCAAAATTGCGGCCTGATATCCACTGCCGGTTCCCACCTCCAATATCTGTGCACCCTTGTGAACACGCAACAACTGTGTCTGAAAGGCCACCGTATACGGTTGCGATATGGTTTGACCGCTACCGATTGGAAATGCCTTGTCTTCATACGCTTCGTCCCAAAAGTCTTTTGGAAAAAAGAAGTGCCGGGGCACCGTTAAGATTGCATCCAATACAGTCTGGTCGGTGATTCCCTTACCTCTAAGTTCCTGTACCAGTCTTTTTCTTCGGCCTTTGTGTTTAAATGAATCTTCCAAAGTGTATTTTATTTTCGACAACCACTGAAAACATTATTTCTTGCACCAGTGATTTAAAATTTAATTCGCAAGTGTATTTCCGAATGCAAATAAATTCAAAAACACTGAATGTAGGTATCATTGGTAAGGGCAACTTTTCCGACGATATGATTAGAGGCTTTCTCGACAAGAAGATGTTTGGCCTGTGCTGTGGCCTCCAGAGTCATAGCAATTATGAAAACCTGCTGCCGCTTCGGAACTACGAAGAACTCGACCGAGCAGTTGATGCTGTATTAATATTCGACCCTACCTTTTGCCTGTACGAAAACCTTGTGGAGGTAATCAAGAGTTGCAAGCATATTTATGTGGCAGACACAGCTCACATGTCAAACCATCAGTTAAAACGATTGTCGCGATATGCCCACGAAGCAGGTGTTCATATTCAGATAAGCAACGGGCTGAGGTTCCAGAACATCCATAACGACATCAAGGACATGGACCTGGAGCCACGCATTGTTGAATGCAATCATTACATGCGCCGCCCAAGTAACAAACGTAAAGTATCGCTTATTAATGACTTGTTGCTACCCGACATCGACATTGTTCTATCGATGACCAAATCAAGGGTTAAACACGTTTCAGCTACAGGTGTTGGCGTACTCTATGAAGACCCGGATGTAGTAAATGCCCGAGTGGAATTTTACAACGGATGTGTCGCAACCATCTCGGCTAGTAAAATAGCCGACAAAGAAGTACATAAGTTTCGTTTCTTCCAGAACGACAAATACCATACACTAAACTTCCAAAACCAAAGCCTTCGCGTGGTTTCGGGTGCTGATATTCCATTGCACATGGAGGAGATCGACGTGGAAGAACAGATGGATGACACAACCAACTACCACAAAATCATAAATCGGCAAGAAATCTTAGAAAAAGAAATAGAATCTTTCTACTATTGCATCGTTTTAGGTACTGAACCCGTTCTAGGTATAGACGAGTTCATTGCATCCAGAACCGTG
>JAEPQQ010000010.1:0-59269 GCA_017640445.1 Bacteroidia bacterium
CTCTTAAAATCGACTTTACCAATACGTCTGACCCAAATGGTCTTGGCAACATAAATGACATGAAGTTCTTGTGGGATTTTGGGAACGGCGATACAGATACCGTTTCCAACCCAGTTGATGTTTCTTTCCCCGAATCACGTACGCAAGACTCCATATTTACGATTCAACTCACGGTATGGGCATCTACGGGTTGCCCGGCGGCAATCTCCGACTCGGTTCGCGTTTTCCCCAAACCTCAGATAGGTTTCACCCGTTCCGATACAGCTGGCTGCGGTCCGTTAACTATCCATTTCAACAACACATCTTCCCCAAACGACACGGGATCGATTTCAATTATGCGATTTGTTTGGGACCTTGGCAACGACAACAAACAAACAAGTGCAAACGGAACATCGGTTTATCCTGCCAGCAAAACCAAAGACAGCCTCTATACCATTCAGCTTACGGGATACACGGAACATAACTGTTCCGACAGTCTGCAACAGACGATTCTTGTTTTTCCGAAGCCTCTTGCCCGATACGGCGTAAGCACATCAGAAGGTTGTTCTCCACTAATGGTTAACTTCTCTAACACCTCTATTCCGTACGACACCGGATCGATTAACGATATGCGTTTCAACTGGAGCTTTGGTAATGGAGACTCCTCTCAGGAAACACAACCGGCAGACAGCTTCTTTGAGCTTCCCCTTTTTGACACTACCTACCTGGTGGAACTTATCGCTATTAGTGAGCATGGATGCCTGGACACGATGTACGACAGTATTTTGGTTCACCCCACCCCTACTGTGCGGTTTTCTCCCGATACATTAAGTGGCTGTGGTCCGTTGAGTGTTCGGTTCACCAACCAAAGCGTGCTGAACGATTCGTCGTTTTGGTCAATATCGAACAACTTTGGCCTGTCATCTGGTGATACGAATTACACGTTTGCATGGAAACACCTTGCCGACACGACCTATACGGTTAGCCTTTTCTCAAAATCACGATATGACTGTATCAGTGACACCATATCGGAGGACATTACGGTTTTCGCTCAACCTATATCAGACTTCTCGGTTACGGATGATAGTATTTGTATCGAGGACCAATTTGAATTCACAAATCATTCGCAAGGAGCTATTGCCTATGCATGGGATTTTGGTGATGGTCGTATTGACTCGTCATTCCATAATACGCATCAGTATGCACGAGGCACTGACCCATTTTCCGGTCTCAACCGAGATGTTTGGCTCCGATCTATTTCAAACCGAGGCTGTGTGGATAGCTCTACACGTCCGGTGTATGTATTCCCATATACCATTGCTGACATTGGCAACAACATAGACTCTTTTTGTTCTCCGTTGTCGGTTCAATTCATAAACGCTTCAACAAATCTGGTTAGATCGAAATGGTGGTTTGGCACCGGTGACACCTCCGACCTTGCCGCCCCTTTGTATTTCTATCAAAATATTTCGAACGTGGCCCGTAGAATGGAAGTACACCTTGAAACCGAGAACCAGCATGGTTGCCTGGATCGAGACACATTGGTATTTAAGGTGCTACCCGAACCCATTGCTGACTTCTCCCCCTTCCGACTCGATGTTTGTGACTCGGGATACCACACACTGGTGAATGTGAGTATCAACAACGCCGAAAACGAATGGGATTTTGGTGATGGGATGACGAGTTTGGACCAGGAACCTTACCACAAGTTTGCCCGTAACTCTAACGGGTGGGCCAATTATACGATTCGACTCATCGTACGAAACGAGTCGGGGTGCCCCGACACCGCTTTCGAACAGGTGTCGCTCAACCCGTTTCCAACAGTAGACTTTGACACCACACTTAACCATGGGCTTTGCGTTGAAGACGTAGTGAACTTCACAAACCGATCAACGTTCACAGTTTTTCACAAATGGTCGTTTGGCGACGGTGCAGAATCGCGGGATTCTCAACCTTCATATTTCTACCCCTACGCAGGTCTTTACGATGTAAAATATGTGGGCTACGATGTAAATGGATGTCCTGATTCGATAACAAAACAGGGCATGATTCGAGTCTTTGATCGACCTGTTGCGGACTTCATCTTCACACCGGGAACACCCAAAATGCCGTATTCTGAGGTACAATTTACTGACCAAAGCACACCAACTAGTGGCTTAACCTTTGACTGGGACTTTGACGACCCTCCCGGGAGTTCAGACAACCAACACCCCATTCATGCCTTTAGTGATTCGGGTTGGTACAACGTAAGGCAAATTGTTGACAATGGGTTTTGTAGCGATACGATTACCAAACCGCTCTATGTAAGTCCGCCTTTCCCCTTAGCCGACTTTTCGGTATCAGACACCTCCGGATGTGGTCCATTGCTCGTTCAGTTCCAACAACAATCTCAGGATGCAACTTCATATCGCTGGTTTTTTGACGATGGAAACGAGTCTAGCTTACCCAACCCAACACACACCTTCACCCATGAGGGGTATTACGACATCACACTGATCACGTATGGACCCGGCGGGCAGCACGACACCACGTTTAATCAACTGATTCGCGTTTACCCGTCGCCTACCGCATACTTTACTATTTCTCCAACGGAAAAGCATCTTCCCAATGCCGCTTTTGGTGCCCGAAATGAAAGCTCAGACGCCAGTACGTATCGTTGGTGGTTGCTAAACGAGACAGGGCAAACCGTTCATACCAGCGACGAAGAACATCCCATATTTACCATTAATAATACTGGCAGCTTCTCTGTAGACCTGGTAGCCATCAACACCCTTGGTTGTTCGGATACGTTTCAACGCCCCATGTATTTAACGGTGCTCGACAGCGGGCAAATACTAATACCATCTGCCTTTACCCCAAGAACATCCGATGGAGTAAACGACACCTACAAACCCGTAATGTTATCGGTGAATCCCGAAGGGTACAGTTTCTCGATCTTCAATCGATGGGGTGAACGAATCTTTTACACAAACAATATTGATCAGGCCTGGGATGGCACCTATCAGGGTGCAATATGCGAAACCGAGGTGTATTTATTTCTGGTAGAGGGACAATACTACAGCGGTGAAACCTTTAAGGAGTCTGGCACCGTACTGTTACTGAAGTAGTTACTTCTTCCGGGCCCATACGAACTCTGCGAATCCATACCAATCCCAAAACACGCTGGCCATGATGTAACCATACTTGATTCGGTTGTGTACGAACTTAATGGGCATCATAAGGATGTTGCGCCAGCTGCGTCTGGTACCTCCAGCGATCACCTCGAAACCTGATTCCTCAAGCACCGTAGAAATTTCCGGTACCGAATACACCCGTACGTGAGTATCGTCATCATAAAAATTCAATGTGCCTTTACGACTCGGTAGCGTGGTGCTTTTTTCACCTGGGTACTCCACATAGATTACGGCTCCCGACTTAAGTTTTGGAGTAAGCTTTTTAATCACTTCGTCTCCATTGTGCAAATGCTCTATGATGTGCGCCATCAACAAGGCATCGAAGTGGTTGTCGGGGATTGCGTCGTAATCAAGCTTGGTCAGGTCCATTTCGTAAAACGCATCCATGCGGTCAAAATCCCCATCTACGTAGTTATAGTCCTTAACCAGGTCGATGCCATGGTACGTTCCGTTTGGGAAATACGTCTTAAAGTCGGTTGCAGATTTGTTACCCGATCCGGCATCCAAAAGTGTAAAGGCTTTGTTTCCAAAGTGTCGTTTTAACCGAACAAATTTCGACGGTATTTTAAGCGCGTTGAATAGTGACATGTACGAGGCGGCAAAGTAAAACTAAAAAGGGGACTTAAGTTTTACCTCAAATCCCCTTTTCGTGATTTCGTCCAAACTTATTCGTCAGACTCTTTTTCCTTCTCATTGGTGTTGCCTTCGGGTATCTCTTCTACCTCTTGAGCACCACGTATTTCTTCGGCTTCCGCCTGAACGTCTTCAAGTGATTTACCTTTCAGAAAATCTGGTAGTTGTAAACCGGCCATATTGAACACGTCTTGAAGAGGTGGTACGCTTTGATACAAGCCCGACATAAAGTTTGCCGTACTGCTCTTTTTTCCGTCTCCACCATTACCACCGTCCCAAACAGTAATCTTGTCGATTTTGATGTTTTTGATGGCTTCTGATTGCAGTTGAACCAATTCTGTAAGTTTGTCAGCAATAAGGAGCATGGCAGCGTCACGGCTGTTGTTCCCGGCTGCCTTAACAACGGCATCCAAACCACTTGCCTGCTTGGTTAATACTTCGTAAATACCTCGTGCCTCGGCTTCCTTTCTCATGTAAATCGCATCCGCCTCACCTTTTGCCACACGTCGTATCTGTTCGGCCTCTGCCTCCGCGGCAATCTCCACTTTTTCTTTATCAATGTTTGCTGGTACAATTACGTTGGCCAACTGGCTTGCCCGATCACGTTCGGCCCTGATTTTCTCAGCTTCTCGCTCGGCCGCATAAGCTTCTTCCAAGGCCTTTGCCTCTTTTACCTTTTCCGCCGCAATGGCCAATCTTCTTGCTTCTGCCTCAGCCATACGTCGTTCAGCATCCGACTTGGCAATCGTCACCTTGGCCTCGTTCTCTCCCTCTACCGCCGATGCGTTTGCTTCAGATGTTTTGATCCGTTCCTCCTGTAGTGCACGCGCTTCACCAATTTTTGCCTCTGCCATGGCAGACGACACCTGAATACGCTCTTTTTGTTCTGCTACTGACTCACCAATTTTGGCATCTGCATTGGCCGAAGCCACTTTAACACGCTGATCCTGAACCGCCAGTGCTTCACCAATCGAACCATCACGGTTCTTCTCGGCCACGCTTTTTCGTGCATCGTTAATCGCCTTTGCTGCTGCTTCTTTACCCAGTGCTTCGATATATCCAGACTCGTCTCTAATATCCGTAAGGTTTACGTTGATTAGTTTAAGTCCCACCTTTTTCAGCTCCGCCTCCACATTGTTCGAAACGTTTGCTAAAAATTTATCTCGGTTGTTATTGATTTCCTCAATATCCATGGTTGCCACCACCAGACGCAACTGACCAAAAATGATGTCGAGTGCGAGGCTGTGAATTGCTTCCTTATCCAGTCCGAGCAATCGTTCCGCTGCATTATTCATAACACCCGGCTCGGTGCTGATACCGATGGTAAAACGCGAAGGGACATCAACACGAATGTTTTGTCTACTCAGGGCATTGGTTAGGTTTACCTCGATGGATTGAGGCGTAAGATCCAAAAAGGCATAATCCTGAAATATGGGTATAACAAATGCAGCTCCACCATGTATACATTTCGCCGACAATGAGGTATTGTCTGCGGCCCTTCCTACTTTACCATAGACCACCAGAATTTTGTCTGACGGGCATCGTTTGTAGCGCCTAAAAAGGGCAATAGTGGTTACAAAAATGAAAATGATTGCGGCCGTTATGGCCAGAATAAAAATGTCCATATAGTTATAATTAGGGTTTAATAAACAAGGTTAGTCAATCAATTAGCCACTGGCGACACTACCAGAATGTGGTCGTTGATTACGTCAACCACTTTGACTATTTTTCCAGTTGGTATCTGGTCGCCGTCAGACATTGCATCCAGCTCTCTCAGTGTTCCCTGAACCTTGAGCTGCACCTTACCCATTCCTGACTTGTTCTCAGGTATAGTAAGATAAACCTCACCAAGGTTTCCAATGGCATTGTTCATCACCAGGGTTCCACTACCGGTCATTTTGGCCATAAAGTAGAAAAGTCCCGATACGATAAACATCATAACCAAACCAGCGATCAGTGCAATAACAATGGTCTTGGTGTGGCCCCACCCCATGTCGATACCGGCAATACCAATCCATCCAAACATGGTGAGGAAGGCTACCAGGTTTTTTACGGTAATAAATTGAAACTCAATTCCACCGTCGTCCACTTCAAAGTCTCCGTCTACTTCCGTATGTGCATCGTTATCACCACCAAAAATGGTCATGATCATTAGGCCCAAAAAAACCAGGCTGGAGGGAAAGGCAATAATCCAGAATATCTTTTCAAACGTTTCCTTTTGTTGCCACCAGATGTCTAAATCCATGAAAGTTCTGTTTTAGTTGTTGGAATCAAATATACTGATTATACGCGTTTGCCCTTGGAATAGTTACATGTCGGCCACAGCCTAATGCTCGTTTTCGTAATAAACCTTGTAGTATTTCCTGCCAGATTCATCTACACCGCGCTCAATCCAATCTCGTTTACCATGAATATAAATGTGGAAGTTTTTGTCGAGCTTTAACACGCTTTTAAATACACGTGATTTTTGCTTTACGGCTTGCTTCGATATCTCAAAATTATCCTCAAGCTCCAGTTCATTTTCGTTGGCAAAGCTTTGATTAAATTCCTGAAAAGACTGAATCACTCCTTCATCTTGAAACACTTCGCCCTCAAACTCGGTTTGATTAAAGGTTTCGTTCTTTTTGAAGTACTCGATCGATCGATTCAGTAGATCAATCTGGTCTGCCTTCTCCACCTCAAACTGCTCAGGGAGGGCATCCGAAATAAAGTTCTTACAGGCTGACATCACATTCTGCGTATTGAAATAAACGTCTCTTCGCGGTTTCACCTGAAGGAATTCATCTGTCCAGTACCTCGCTTCATTTCCCTTGTTCGTATTGTCAACTACACCAACCAGATACCCTTCATTAGGCGAAGTGTTAAAAATCAAACACCCCTTGTCAAGTTTATTCACGTTGATTCCCTCTTCGCTCCTCATATCGTAGTTATTGCCCTTACTAAGTACTTTTAAGTAGGTGTCTTTGTTCTCCGATTTGAATATACCAATGGCATCTACCGTCTCTCCCTCAATAAAGCAATCGCGGAAATAGGCAATACACACTTCACCGCTTTTGATATTTGGGTGAGAACCACTGTGGTATAACTGCTTGGCAATGTTTACGGATTGTTCACCCAATGCATCTGGGTTTTCAAATATGGCGGACACATAGGCATACACTTCATTCAAATCGAGGTTGACGTCATGATCGAAATGATAGATTTCCTCCCCTTTAAACGCACTAAAGAAATACGTTTTTAAGGCATCATCAACCGCATCTGTTCGCTCAAGTTCCTGATCTGACAGAAAAATTCGCTCCTCATTCATTTTGTTACCTACCGTGTGTACAAAAACGGACTCAATGATAACTTCACGCGACTGTAACATACTTCATAAACTCTGGTGTAGCACAAATAAACCGAAGTTCCGGTGATTTAAAACCCAACGTTGATAAAAGGAGTAAAAAAAGCGCTGATACTTTTTTTGGTCATTCCATCCCATCGACCTCTAAATTGTATTGCTGTGGTTTACATTTGCCAAAATAAAATCCGAAAGAGAACGTATTAACACATATGAGTTTCGTTTACCCTGGTTTCTTGTGGGCCCTCCTGTTGTTGGCGATCCCTATCATCATCCACTTGTTCCACTTCCGGAGGTATAAGAAAATACTCTTCCCGAATGTTCGATTTCTCCAAAATGTTCAAAAACAGACTCAATCGGTAAAAAAGGTACGCAACCTGTTGGTTTTGCTGGCGCGCTTACTAGCCATCTCGTTTCTTGTATTTGCATTTGCCCAACCCTACAAGCCGATCAACAACGTACTTCAAACCAACGATGAAATAATTGGCTTGTACCTCGACAACTCCTTTAGTATGGAAAATGAGGGAAGTCAGGGGCCACTTATCGAGGAAGCCAAGGAAAAAGCACGAAAGCTGATCAAGGCCTACCCAAATTCAGATCGCTTTTTGATTCACACCAACGAGTCGAACCCACAGCAGCCATTGAGTCAAGACGACGCCATTGCGTTCATTGACAATGTAGACATCGAAAAAAATTCACGCCCTCTGGAAGACGCTCTTAAAGCACTGGAGACGGGCTTAGCGAACAACGGAGTAGGGAGCAAAGAAATCTATGTGTTTTCGGATCTTCAAAAATCCGAATCGCTTAAACTTGGGGGGCAATTGGATACGGTTACCGCCTTATCTATTGTTAACATCACGCCAAATGAGAATGGAAATGTTAGCATTGACACAGCCTGGTTTGAAAACCCTGTTATCCACCTGAACGAACCTGTGGAGTTACATGTTTCGCTTACCAATTACGGAAGCACACCGGTAACCGGTGTACCTCTTTCACTGGAGATCAATGGAGTAAAAAAAGCCGTTGCCAGTGTAAGCCTTGAAGCCGGACAAAGCTTCTCCACCCAAATCGGTTTTAGCGTTTCACAACCCGGCTGGAAAAAGGCTCTGCTTCATATCGAGGATGCTCCCATCCTATTCGACGACACCTATCACCTTTCGTTCAACGTTAAACCAAACGTCCGGATTTTGGTGGCCAATGGCAGTGATTATACTTCCGATGTTAAAGATCCGCTGACTTCGGTATTTGTGCGGGATGCATCTTTCGAAGTAATTAAGCAAGAAGCTGGCAACATCGATTTGAGCCAATTGGTTCTAGCCGATCTTGTGGTTCTGAACGAATTGAACTCGATTAGCAGCGGTCTTATCTCTGCCTTATACGAATACATTTCCAAGGGAGGTAGTCTGTTGTTAATTCCTTCTCGCTCAAGCAGTAGTAACTACCTGGACGACCTTACAAAACGTTTGGGTATTTTACCGTACGGTAAGCGGGTAGAGCTTCCGATTGGAGTTGGAAAAATTAACCTGACACACCCCTTGTTCGACGAAGTATGGACAGGCGAACGATCAAATGCGCAACGGAACTTGGACTATCCCAAAGTGAACCAATATGTGCAAATGTCGGTTGGCAACAAGGCGGTAAACGAAGTGCTTGTGTTGGAGAATAGCGACATTTTTCTTTCTTCTTCCCGACTTGGAAGTGGAGAAATATACCAATTGGCTACGCCGTTGGCAGATGAGTGGAGTAACTTCCGGTCGCATTGGTTGTTTGCAACCCTGTTGCCCAAAATGGCTTTAAACCGATCGTTGGACTACCCATTGAGTTACACCATTTCTTCACACAACCTATTCAAGGCTGTACCCGAAGCCAGAGGTTTACAGGGAGAATTGCAGTTAAAGGGGGATGATGCCGAATGGATACCCGTTGTAAATACCTCGGGTTCTTCGCCATTTATTGATGCCGGATACGACGATCTCGCTGCCGGAACAGTTGAACTGGGCACCGGAGATTCTATACTGCAGGTGATTGCTTTCAACTACGATCGCAGCGAATCTTCAAACACCTACTACAGCATAGACGACATTAAGTTAAACGCACCGGAGATTTCCATTACCGAGGTTGTTAATCCGGAAACCTATGTTAAAGAGACTGTAACCACCAAACGATTTGGCAAGCGTTATTGGAAATGGTGCATCATTCTTGCCTTGATATTTCTCGCATTTGAAATATTTTTGTTGAGATTTTGGCCTACCGAGGTAAGTCAGTAACAACCTGGATAAAAAGAACATCTATTGTCTAACACATCCATACGCATTAGCAGGGGAACCATCGTAGACCCTTCCAGCCCGTTTAATGGAAAAACTGTCGACCTACTCATTGAAGACGGAATCATAACCTCTATTTCCGAAGAAGTTTCGAGCCAGAACGTTGACATTGAGGTACCTGCAGAAAATTGCTTTATCCTTCCTGGAATGCTCGACATGCGCTGTCAGCTAAAAGATCCTGGCTACGAACATCAGGAAGACATCATTTCCGGAACGGACGCAGCATCTTTTAGTGGATTCACGGCACTGGCTGTTCATCCGACAACGTTACCGATTACCCAAAACAAGTCTCAAATCGACTACCTGCTTAAAAGAAGTGAGGAAGTAGTACAAGATCTTTTGCCCATTGGTGCGACTACCGAAGACCTCACCTCCGATGACATAACGGAGATGTTTGACCTGCGACGTGCTGGAGCCGTGGGTTTTAGCAACGGCGACAAAACCTACCCAAGCTCGGGAGCTCTCATGCGGGCATTAATGTATTCCAAGGAGTTTGGAGGCCTTATTATGAGCCATGCGGTAGACGAAAAGCTTGCTCAAAATGCTTCGGTTAATGAAAGTGAAACAACTATCCACACCGGATTAAGGCAACAGCCCGACCTATCGGAAACAAGCCAAATCAAAAAAGAAATAGACATTGCAGCCTATGCCGATGCTGCCATCCACTTTTCACATATCTCATCGGGCAAAAGCGTTGCCATTATCAGAGAGGCACGCCAAATGGGGTTAAAAGTGACGTGTGATGTGAGCATCTGGCACTTGATTTTCAACGATTCGGCTGTACTTGAATACGACACAAACTACAAGGTAACACCTCCGTTCCGAACGGAAGAAGACCGAAAACAACTGCTTGCAGGTCTTCTCGATGGAACGATTGACGCCATTGTGTCGGATCACAACCCACAAAATATTGAGAACAAGTTAGTAGAGTTTGATTACGCAGCCTATGGCATCAATGGCTTGCAGTCGTTTTACTCCATCTACAACCAACATCTTTCAGATGACATACCACTGGAAAAATTTGTTGAACTAACGGCTATTACGCCCAGAAAACTCCTCGGACAGGAACCGATAAACCTGGCTGTCGGTGAACCAGCTAATCTATGGGTTGCCAATCCCAAAAGAGAATGGATATTCAACAAACAAACAAACTGTTCCAGGTCTGAGAATAACCCTATGTTTGGGCAACACCTGGTGGGCAAGTGCGACTTTGTTGTAAACAAAGCAGCCTATGTAAACTATCAATCGTCTTAACCCAAAGGAACGCTACATGAAAGATATTTCCGTTGTAATACCTCTGTTTAATGAAGATGAGTCACTTCGTGAATTATCGGCATGGATCGGCCGGGTAATGAAAGAAGCCGACTTCTCATACGAAATATTGTTTATTGATGACGGAAGCACCGACGACTCATGGTCGGTTGTGGAAGAACTACGAGCTTCTGACGATCGTATAAAAGGTATCCGATTCAGAAGAAACTATGGTAAATCCGCGGCGCTAAACGAAGGTTTCAAATACACCGATGGCAATGTTGTAATTACGATGGACGCTGACCTTCAGGATTCTCCAGAGGAAATCCCGGAACTGTACGACATGGTTGTAAACCAACAATACGACCTGGTTTCAGGTTGGAAAAAGAAGCGATATGACCCATTGAGTAAAACCATTCCAACCAAAATCTACAATTACGTAACCAGCCGGATGTCGGGTGTTCATCTTCACGATATGAACTGCGGTTTAAAGGCATACCACCACGAGGTAATTAAAAACATCGAAGTATACGGCGAAATGCACCGATACATTCCGGTAATTGCCAAGTGGGCCGGTTTCTCAAATATTGGAGAGAAAGTGGTTCAGCACCAGGCCCGAAAGTTTGGAAAGACCAAGTTTGGATTGTCTCGTTTTATTTACGGACCGCTCGATTTACTCTCCATCATGTTTGTAAGCAAGTTCGGTAAACGGCCGCTTCACCTGTTCGGCACATTGGGCGGAATATCGTTCGCCGGTGGTTTTGTTATTGCTGCCTATTTATCGATTGCCAAGTTGGTGTTTGAACAATATAAGATGACCGAAAGGCCTCTTTTCTACATGGGAATACTTGCCATGATTATTGGTGTACAACTCTTTGTGGCAGGCTTTTTAGGTGAACTGATCAGCCGTTCTGGCAGAGAACGCAACCGTTATCAGGTGCGCGAGACGTTTGGCATCGAAGTTGCTAAGTAAACAGCGGAAGATATTTCCGTATACTTGTAACTAACAAAAAACTAAATATGTCGAAATCAAGAATCTATATCATTTTAGCCGTGGTTGTGGCTGGACTCTTTCTAATGGGTCGGTACAACAGTATGCTTAAGTTAAGTACCGAGGTAGACAACGCCTGGGCCAATGTTGAGACCGTTTACCAGGCTCGTGCCGACAAGGTAAAAGGACTAGCAGCCATCGTTAAAAATGCAGCAGATTTTGAACAGGAAACATTAACCGAAGTGATAGAAGCTCGTGCAAAAGCAACCAGCGTTAATATCTCTGCGGACAATCTTACTCCTGAAAACTTTGCAAAGTTTGAGCAAGCCCAGAATCAACTTACCGGTTCTTTGCAGCGTCTTCTTCTTACCGTTGAACGATACCCTGACCTAAAAGCTGTTCAGGCTTACCGTGACTTCCAGCACCAATACGAAGGCATTGAAAACCGTATTGCGGTTGCCCGAAAAGACTTCAACGGAGTTGCAACGAAATATAACTACTCGATTCGCAAGTTTCCGAACGTTTTGTTGAGTGGTATCTTTGGCTTTGACGAGAAGCCCTTGTTCAAGGCAAGTGAAGGAAGCGAAGACGCTCCGGAAATGGACGATTTACTCAATCGAGACTAAGATCGTTTATGGCCTGGAAACCCTTTTCCTCAAAAATTGAACGCTCGATCGTGGAGGCCATCCAGCGGGCGGAAGACACTTGTTCCGGCGAAATTCGGGTACACCTCGATCGATACTGCAAAGGAGACCCCGTGTTTAAAGCTAAGAATCTCTTTTTCCATTTGGAGATGGAAAAGACCAAACAACGCAATGGTGTTTTGATTTATGCTGCGATTAAAGATCGTAAGTTTAGCATTATTGGCGATGAAGGTATCGATGCTAAGGTGCCCGATGATTTTTGGGAAACAACCAAGGAACTTATGCTTGCCAAATTTGCACAGGGCGACATTCCAGGAGGTCTGGTTGTTGGCATTGAACATGCAGGTGAGCAACTTAGCACGTATTTCCCTTCAGACGAAGACAAAGGCAACGAACTAACCGATGATATCAGCTATGGTGCGTAAACTAGTCCTTGTTCTTTTCGCCGTTTCGTCTCTCACGGTTTTTGCCAGAGAAATCCCTAAGCTCGATCGAGGTAACAATGGAATCAACCTATTTGTGACCGATGAAGCTGGGGTTTTAAATCAATCTGAACGTGATCAGTTAAGAAGGAAACTTTTTGCCTATCAGGATTCTACCAGCAATGAGATTGCTATCCTCTTAATCAACTCTCTTGAAGGAGACGACATATTTGACTTTTCACTTCGTGTAGCCCGGGAATGGGGTGTTGGAGGTAAAGAACACAGTAACGGGGTTTTAATCACAGTTGCCACCACAGATCGCAAGACGTTTGTTCATGTTGGCGACGGGTTGGAACATCGAATTCCAGACGCACTGGCTGGTCGTGTTGTGGATCAGATTTTGATCCCAAACTTCAAACAGACCGGTTATTACAAAGGCCTGGACAAGGCGGTTGACCGACTCATTCAATATGCGGCTGGCGAATACAAAAACGACAAACAAACTAAAAACGGCTTCCCAACCTGGTTGATAATCGTGATCATAATGATCGCCTTCATAATCTTTTCCCGTTTCGGAGACAACAGTGGTAGCACGTATCGCGGAAGACGCGGCGGCTGGGTTGTAGGTCCTGGAACCGGTGGTTACATCGGAGGAGGAGGCGGTGGCTTCAGTGGAGGCGGATTCGGCGGCTTTGGCGGTGGCGGTTTTAGTGGCGGTGGTGCCGGGGGAAGCTGGTAACTCCATCTTCCTCATAACACCTATCTCCTAAACCGACAACCAAGACTAGTACTGCTCCTTGTCGTTCGGGAAATCCTGACTTTTAACATCCTTAATGTAATTCTCTACGGCACCTTTAACGGAATCATAGAGGTTCAGGTATCGACGTAAGAAACGCGGGTTGAACTCTTTGGTAATACCAAGCAAATCGTGTAACACTAATACCTGTCCGTCAACGCCGGCACCGGCACCTATTCCGATTACGGGTATATTCAGTGAGTCGGTTACTTCCTTCGCTAAATCAGCCGGTATTTTTTCGAGAACAATCCCAAAGCAACCAGCTTCTTCCAATAGCTTAGCATCGGTACGTAACTTATTGGCTTCGGCTTCCTCTTTGGCTCGTACGGTGTACGTACCAAACTTAAAGATGCTTTGCGGTGTCAGGCCGAGGTGCCCCATTACCGGAATTCCGGCTGAGAGTATACGCTTAACCGATTCGATCACTTCTGCGCCTCCCTCAAGTTTTATTGCGTGTGCCCCTGACTCCTTCATAATTCGGATTGCACTTTTGAGGGCTTCCTTACTATCGCCCTGATAGGAACCGAATGGTAAGTCTACCACCACTAAGGCCCGATCTATAGCTCTAATAACCGATTGCGCGTGATAGATCATTTGATCAAGGGTAATCGGTAATGTTGAAATATGTCCTGCCATTACATTACTGGCAGAGTCGCCCACCAGAATTACATCGATTTGAGCGTCATCAATGATCTTGGCAAACGAAAAGTCATACGCGGTTAGCATACTTATTTTTTCGCCACGCATTTTCATCTCGTGTAAGGTGTGGGTGGTCACCTTTTTGAATTCTGTCTTCGCCATGCTTAAATCTTAATTTCTACCTCTGAGTTCGTTTACTTCTTTCTGAAGCACCTTTTTCTCAGCAATTAATTTTTTGTTCCGATCTTTTTCTTTGGAGAGAAGTTCGGTTAAGTGAATGATCAGATCACCGTTGGTTTGGCTTTCAATATCTTCTTTCATGCTTTCCAAATAAGTCAGCCGTTTCTGAATCTGGCTTATTTCTGTTTCCAGCCGTTCCTTATCCGTTTTCAGCACGTTGATTTCCCTGGTGAGTGTTTTTACCTTATTGGCTGAAGCCGTGTCGATCGACAAGTTGGCCTGGCAGATGTGTAGTTCCTCCGACAAACTATCGAGTTCTGCTTGCTGTCGGTCAATCTTGGCCTTAAACACACGCACCAATTCCGTGTAGGTATCATCGGTGGTTTCTTCCACTTCGTCAATCTCGTCTTCTTTGGGCGTTGGATCTTCGAGTTCTCCGTTAATCTTTATGATGAACAAGCGGGCTTTCAATGTACTTCTCGCATTGGCATAAAATCCCACACCGCCTTCTTTGAATGAAGTTTCAATAAGCGAGCGTTCAAATTGGTTATTAAAATAAACGTCGTACTCGTTCCCTTTTGTAGCCACCCGGATTTCGTTAATACCTTTGGTTCTCAGGTTTTTGGATTTCATCCATCCATCGTTTCGGTCACCAAACAAAACGTTCATTGCGCCGTTCTTAATAATCCGAAATCGATATTGGCGTTTTGCATTTATTTCCAATATCAAGGCCCCGTTTCCAGAAGGTTGCGCTTTTAAAACAATTCCACCGCTAGCGTTTTTATTGCTCTTGTTTCGCTCTAATTCAACCGACGTAATTATTTCAAAATCAGACAAACCGGCAACGTCTTTGGCCAAAGAAATAGAGAAGTAACTGTCTTTTACCCGTTGGATGGTATAGGTATTCTCGGAGATAATAAAGGTCTCCGCCGATGAGTTCTTTTGCTCCCATCGGTTGGTTATGTAACTGAAGTCGTCAAACACTGCAACGTTTTCAAACGTTGTATATACCCGCGGATTGCTTTGTCCGCTTGTAAATTTTGACAGGAATAACAGTAATAGCAAGCTTAAATATTTCATATTTGCCGAATGCTTTAGGTGCAAAGCTAGTTCAATTGAATTAATGGTCATACACATAAAAAAACGAATACAACAACTTCTCAGTATTGCATTACTTACAGTACTTATTGGTGGTTGCGATAACAGTCTGGACGTAACAACGGATTGGAAAGAAATTCCAGTTGTATATGGACTGCTTAACCCTTCGGCTACCTATAATTACATTCGTGTAAATCGGGCGTACCTGAATCAGGAAGGAGACGCCATTAGCTTTGCTGCCACGGCAGATAGTATTCAGTTTAGTGATTTAACCGTTACGCTGGTTGAGTATCGCGATGGAATTGAGTTGAATTCAGTGGTATTGAACAGGGTTGACGGAGACACCATTGGCTTACCCAAAGAGGAAGGTGTTTTCGCTCAAAGCCCAAACATTTTGTACCGAACCGCATACGATATTAAACCTTCCGATTTTACCGGACTCTATCACTATGAATTAGTGGTAGTTAATAATGTAAGTAACAAGGTTTATCGGTCGCGGGCAGACGTTGTAGGGAATACTGAAATGTTATCACCCATTCGATCGCAGGATCCCAGCCTCAACATTGATGACGATTCAAATCGCTTTATCTTCATCAACTACCGGGAGGCTCCACGTGCGCGTATGTACGATTGTGAGATTCGCTTTCGGTACAAGGAGTACCCAAAAAATGACCCGGGCAATGTGCGCGTTGATAGTGTAAGCTGGGTGATCTTCAAAAACAAGCTCACTATTCGGTTGCGTGGTTATGAAGAACAATCGCTCGCTATAAAAAGCCACTTATTCTACGACTTTCTTGCATCGGCAATTGAGGCCGATTCCAACCTTCAACGGGAACCCATCGACATGGGCTTTTACCTGTATGGAGGCGGGGAAGATTTGTATACTTATATCCAAGTGAATCAGCCAAGTATTGGCATTGTTCAGAAGAAACCGGAGTTCACCAATATTGAAGACGGTCTGGGCATTTTCTCATCACTTAGCATTCTGGCATACGACCACGTAAAGATTCTCGACATCATGCGAAACCGCCTGGCGAAATCGTCGCGGGTCGCTGAACTCAACTTTGTCACACCTTAGTGACTATTTGTCACGTATCACACTTCTGGAAGCAAAAAACGCAACTTGCTGTTTTTTAAACACTTAGCCACTTCTGATAAATTCAGAGGCGTTCTGAGTGGTCAGCCTGTCGTAAAACCAAGACTGGCACTTGTATTGCTCAAGAGAAACTAAAAAAGCTAAATTATGAGCAAAGTAATAGGAATAGATTTAGGAACCACGAATTCATGCGTAGCCGTGATGGAGGGTAACGAACCTGTTGTTATTCCTAACAGTGAAGGTAGACGCACCACACCTTCGATTGTTGGATTCTTGGACAATGGTAATGGGGAACGCAAAGTAGGTGACCCAGCCAAGCGACAAGCAATCACCAACCCAGAGAACACTGTAATGTCGATCAAACGATTTATGGGTTCCAGATTTTCGGATGTGGCAAGCGAATTGTCGAAAGTGTCTTACAAAGTTGTTAAGGGTGACAATGACACTCCACGTGTAGAAATTGGAGATAGAAAATACACACCACAGGAAATTTCAGCCATCGTTCTTCAAAAAATGAAGAAGACTGCTGAGGATTACCTGGGTACCGAAGTGAGCCGTGCCGTAATCACGGTTCCTGCATATTTTAACGACTCGCAACGTCAGGCAACCAAAGAAGCAGGAGAAATTGCTGGTTTGAAGGTTGAACGGATCGTAAACGAGCCTACGGCAGCTGCCTTGGCCTATGGCTTGGACAAGCGAGACAAAGACATGACCATCGCGGTGTATGACCTTGGTGGTGGAACATTCGACATCTCAGTTCTTGAATTGGGTGACGGTGTATTTGAAGTAAAGTCTACCAATGGTGACACACACCTTGGTGGTGACGACTTCGATCAGGTAATTATTGACTGGTTGGCAGAGGAATTCCTTAGCGACGAAAACATCGACTTGCGCAAGGATCCAATGGCTTTACAACGTTTGAAAGAGGCAGCTGAAAAAGCGAAAATTGAGCTTTCAAGCAGCACCGAAACCGAAATCAATCTACCATACATTATGCCGGTTGATGGTGTACCAAAACACCTTGTACGCAAACTATCGCGAGCGAAGTTTGAGCAATTGGCTGACGATTTGATTCGAAGAAGTCTTGAGCCATGTAAACAAGCCTTGAGCGATGCAGGTTTGAATGCAAGCGAGATCGACGAAGTAATCCTTGTTGGTGGATCAACCCGTATTCCTCGAATTCAGGAAGAAGTTGAAAAGTTCTTCGGCAAAAAACCTTCAAAGGGTGTTAACCCGGATGAGGTAGTTGCTGTTGGAGCTGCCATTCAGGGTGGTGTATTAACCGGTGAAGTAAAAGACGTTCTTCTGTTGGACGTAACTCCGCTTTCATTAGGTATTGAAACACTTGGTGGCGTATTTACAAAGCTGATCGAATCAAACACGACCATTCCAACAAAGAAATCAGAAGTATTCTCTACCGCTGCTGACAATCAGCCATCGGTTGAGATCCACGTACTTCAGGGTGAGCGTTCTATGGCGCGTGATAACAAAACCATTGGTAAGTTCCACTTATCGGATCTTCCTCCTGCTCCACGCGGGATACCCAAGATTGAGGTTACCTTCGACATTGATGCCAACGGTATCCTTAATGTAAGTGCAAAAGACCAGGGTACTGGTAAAGAACAGAAGATTCGTATTGAAGCTTCCAGCGGTTTGAGCGACGACGAGATCGAGCGCATGAAGAAGGAGGCAGAAGCAAATGCTGAAGCTGACAAAGCGGCCAAAGAAGCGATCGAAAAATTCAATCAGGCAGATCAGTTGGTGTTCACCACTGAAAAGCAATTGAACGAATACGGAGACAAAGTTCCTGAAGATAAAAAAGCTGCCATCGAGTCGGCGAAAGAAGACTTGAAGAAAGCAGTAGAAGCAAAAGACGAGGCTGCGTTAGAAGCACATATGGAAGCCTTGAACAAAGCCTGGGAGGCGGCGTCTCAAGACATCTACAATGCACAACAAGCTGAAGGCGGTGCAGCTGGTGATCCAGCCGCTGGCGCTGAAGCAGGTGCTAATGCCGGAAACGAAGCCGACAACGTAGAAGACGTTGACTTCGAAGAAGTCAAATAGGTTTTTTCATATTCATTATTCGAAAGCGGAACTCAATGGGTTCCGCTTTTTTTTGGCTTTCTTCGAATCATGAAATTTAAATCACTAATCATTTTCACCTATTCCATTTGGGCCCTCGCCGCTTGTCAAGATAAAAAGGATACATCCTCCTATCTGCGAAACAAGATTATCGAGTCGCACCATTTCTTATTTCCCGAAAAGGCCATCAACCACTACGAATCGTTGGTAGACCTGTGTCAGTTTTACAAAAAAGATGACTTAATGCGCCTGATTATGATTCAACGACAAATGGACAGCAATTACCTCAACACTTACCTCGCCCTCGTTGACTCAATAAACCAGGAAGGGCTTGACTCCAATCGCCTCTTCTTCTGGACCAACGAAATCCAACACACCTTACTGGTTAGTAAAGCTTCCTCCGATTACCAAAAAGAGATGGTACCTATTGTTTCGCTATCCAATTGGACCCCACATGTTGGTGACACGATAACCGAGCGTGTTTTCTTCTCGGTGCCACTAAAGCCGGATTATCGCATCCAGTATCTCGATTCCAACCCTGACCAATTTAACCCTACGAAAGATGAGCTTCGTTTCTCAAGTAAGCGTGTTTATCACAAAGCGGGGAAGTTTGAACATCGGGCAAACTTGTTCACTGCAGGTGATAGTAACGACTATTGGGATCACCAAATTCTACACACCGTTAACGTAAGTGAATAGATCGCCTATCCATATTTCTCGAGCAACTCTTGCTTTAACCTCTCTAATCCTTCGCTACCTCCTGCCACAATGTGCTTAAACCGTTTAGACGCCGAATGTGTTGGATTTGGGTCGATCAAATAAATAGGACAATCAACAGGTGCAAACTGGGTTAATCCGGCCGCCGGATATACTTCCATGCTTGTTCCAACCACCACCAATATATCTGCTTCAGACACGAGCTCAGCAGCCGGTTCAATCATAGGCACTGCTTCCCCAAACCATACGATGTGTGGCCTTAACTGGCTTCCCTTTTCACAGGTTTCACCCAACTCAATGGTAGCCTTGGTCATGGTGTAAACCAAAGTAGCATCCACCGTGCTCCGGCTCTTCAATATCTCGCCATGCAGGTGCAGTATGTTTGAACTTCCGGCACGTTCGTGCAAATCATCAATATTTTGTGTTATGATGTGTACATCGAAATTTGCCTCCAATTCATGAAGAACGTGATGTCCGCGGTTGGGTTCTACGTCTAACACATTTTTTCTTCTTTGATTGTAAAAATCGAGTACCAATTCGCGGTTTCGTCTCCACCCTTCCGGGCTGGCAACCTCGGTAACATCGTGGCCCTCCCATAAGCCATCGGCTCCTCGAAAGGTTTGAATACCACTCTCTGCACTTATACCCGCGCCGGTTAACACAACCAATTTCTTCATTAAACAAACAACGGACTTTTTTGGAAACGGTGCAATGCCTTTGCCCTCTATCAGGCGATCGAGTTTATTTATTTCCGTTGTGATGCCTAGTTCACCTACTTTTGCGGCATGCAGCTCAGTCGGTACTATAATCGTTCCATTGTCTCCTCTCTTATAAAGCTTGGAGCACCGGTAGTTGCCGGTAATATTGGTTTGGTGCTTATGGGGTTAATCGACAACGCTATGGTGGGCGAACTGGGTTACCTCCCACTGGCTGCGGCCGGAATCTCCAATACGGTCTATTTTATTGCAACCATCTTTGGTATTGGAGTTTTGATGGTTTTTTCTGCCAATATTGCAGCAGAACAGACTAAGGACAGACCTAAAACAGAGAGCCTCATTGGCGCCTCGCTCTTTATTAACTGGTTGGTTGCCCTATTTACTTTTGGTGTTCTTTTGCTTTTACACCATTTCTTCGAGGTTTTCCAGCAGACCGAAGCCATAAATGCCGAAGCGCGACCTTATTTCCGGATAGTTGCATGCAGCGTTTTTCCTATGTTCTTGTATCTAACGCTCAAGTCAGTAGCAGACGGGCATAACCTCACTAAGGCGGCGATGAATGCCACGTTTTTGGCTTTAGGATTGAACGCATTTTTGAACTGGGTACTTATCTTCGGGAATCTTGGATTTAAGGCATATGGATTGGTTGGAGCTGGATATGCCACGCTAATCGGTAGGTGCTTTATGGCCATCTATGTATTGGTTTATTGTATCCGTAAACCGGAAATACGGTTCAAGATATCAACCTTTTGGACACGACTTTATCGAAAACACATCCTTACCTTATTAAAACTTGGCATCCCCAGTGGAGGTCAATTTTTCTTTGAGGTATCGGCCTTTGCCGGAGCAGCGATTATGGCAGGTTGGATTGGCGAGAAAGATCTGGCAGCGCATACCATTGCTATCCAACTTGCATCCATCACGTACATGTTTGGTAGTGGTTTAGGTGTTGCTGGCATGATTAAAACAGGTGAGACCTGGGCACAAAAGAAGTACAAGAAAACACTTGAGATCGGCCGGAACACAACTGCTCTGGTTTCGGCATTCATGGCTTTATTTGCACTTGTGTTTGTTGTTTTCCGGGTGCCACTGGTACGCATATTTTCTGACGATGCTATGGTGATCGAAATTGCTTCGAACCTTATGATATTGGCAGCACTGTTCCAATTCTTCGACGGGCTTCAGGCGGTGAGTCTGGGTTTGCTTCGCGGTATGAACGACACCAAAATACCTTCTTTGATCACATTGGTTGTTTATTGGGCCATTGCACTACCGGCTGCCTACATCCTGGGCATCGTTTGGAAACTTGACATGGTTGGTATTTGGATTGCCCTTACACTGGCTCTGATTCTTGCTTCCTTATTCCTGTATCGCAGGTTTTTAACACTATCAAAAGAACGCATTACATCTTGAAACAACTTCTTATACTTGCCCTTTATCTAGCCATGCACGTTACGGCGTTTGGCCAAACTCGTGTCGAGGCGTTCATAATGCCTGGTTTTGGTTACCATCATATGTCGCTTAACAATGGGGATCAATCGGTACGCGATTCACTAAACGACATGGACCGGGTCCGTCAGAACTGGGGCGGTGGTGTGAAATTCCTGTTCTACCTTGATAAATTCAGCGCACTTCAAGTGGGTTTACATTATAAGGGTCTGAGTTTCACCCGAGTAAAGGAAGACCTGCAGTTTCACGACACGGTTCACCCAGAAATAGGAAGAATTATTGACCTTTCACAAACCATAGCGCAAAAGGACGCGTATTTTTACCATCGCTATCGTTATCTATCAATACCGGTGGTGTACCAGAAAACCTTCACTCGGCAGAGTTTTAACAACAAAATGCAGTTCTTTTTCTCGTCGGGACTCGACTTTGACTTCCTGATCAATGACAAGACCAGTGTTGCCCTACCGGGTTTTTCGGTTAAGGGAGAGGATCGCTTTACGATTAACAACGATTATTCCTCGTCGTCTTTTAACATAGGCCTGAACCTTGGGGCACGGTTCGAATATCGACTCGACGAACATTCCAATTTCAGTGTTCAACCGGCATTCAGCTATCCATTATTAAGCACAGCAAAAGACGAACTGGTTCAATTCAGATTGTTTCAATTTGGAATGGCTGTAGGTGTAAATTACCTATTATAAAGAAAACCTACCACATAAGGTAAACAGGGCCTTTGGCCACCATCTTGGTGTACGTACCATTTACGGGTAATTGATACCTGATAAGGAAGTAGTAGGTACCTGGCGGGCAAACCTCACCAGCCACTTTTCCATCCCATCCCACACCCTCTTCATACGACTCGAACAGTTGCATCCCGTACTCATTAAAAATCATCATACTGGTAAACTGAAATAACCCCTGTGGGTAAAAGGTTTCATTAAGTCGGTCGTCGTTCGGTGAGAACGCATTAGGAATAAATATATCGCACGCTGTGGGCAGAATATCTACCATTATAGAATCGACAACCACTCCACAGGGATGGTTGATAACAGCCTTATAGAATCCCGATTCTGAGAGTGTTCTTGTAAATCCTTCCGGGCTGCCATCGCTCCAGGTAATACTTCCTGCATCCGACTGAATATCGAAGAACAATGCCTCACCTCCACAAATCGACGTATCATTACCCAGTTCAAGAGTAGGTAAGGTTACCTGACGAACCTCAATGGAGTCTCTAAATTTACACTGACCATCTTCGCCATCAACCCAATAAATACCGGGTTGGGAAACCACCCGGGTTTGGTCGGTAGACTGATCGTCCCAAGAGTAATTCAAATTGTCGTCATCAGCCCGAAGTGTGATGTTTGTGTTGACACAGATAATGGTGTCATTTCCAATATTAAAGCTTGGGCGGTCCAACACATTGGTGGTAACCGAAAAGGTGTCTTTGCAATTACCTATGGTGTAAATGTACTCTACTGTATATGAGCCCACCACATTGGGGTTGAATGTTGAATCCGTGGCGTCTACATTTCCTCCCTTAAACTCTCCTCCAGGTAGATTTGGTTTTAGGTTTACAATCGGGTCCCCCAAACAATAGGTTCCGCTCAACCCGGAGAAGAAGTTGTTTGGTGTAGCCACAACCTCAACCGAGTCGGCATAAATTCCTTTACAGCCATTAATGTCTTCCACTTCAAGTTCTACTTCATATCTTCCCTGTGCCGTGTAGCTATGTATTGCTGGATTGTCTGTACTCGAGTTGCCGTCGCCAACACGCCAGGTAGTCGATACGATATCGGATGTGTTACCCAGTGTAAACGTATATTCATTTGTAGCCAGGCAAAGAACCGAATCGCTAAAAGAAATATCACTGGTATCTAATGGTGGTGGGCGGACCTCCACTACACGCTCTATACTGTCCAAACAGAACTCTGCTCCCTTTTGCACCTGGCGCGCCATTACCAGTTTTACAGTAATCTTTCCTGGTGTAGAGGTTTGGAAATCAAAGTTAAACGCGGTTCCCATGTGACCCTGACTGGTTGTCCAGGAACTTCTACTCCTATCCCAGGCACCATATATGGGTGGATTGGGCACCTTCGACCTGTTGACCAGGTTAAACTGGTTGGCGCCAAAACACTGAACCGTATCAAACGAGATCATGGTGTCGACAAAGAAGTTCACGTTATACGGTACCACAACCGTATCGGTAATAACGGTATCCGTTTTGCAACCTGTGGTGGTTGCAGTAAGTTTTACCTTGAAGATGCCTCCTTTTGTAAATGAATGACTCGGACTTGTGGTGGCCACGGTGGATGAACCATCACCAAAATTCCAGTTATACGTCATTCCTCCTCCAATTGTATTGGACGACTTATTGGTAAAAATTGAATTATTTCCCTCCAGACACTGATAACGATCGTTTATGTCGAAATCGGCCGTTATTCCACCAGTCTTCACATCGGCAGTAGCCACACCGGTGCCGGTGAGGTATTCGTACTGACCCGAATTATTATTAAACTCAAAAACAGCAAAGTAATATCGCGTACCCTTTTTCAATCCGGTTACGTCTACCGTATTTCCTGTTCCGCTAAACACGGTGTAACTCTCTCGGAGTTTCGTGCCACCTCCAAACTGAGGGTTGGCATTATATGATTGAAAATCAGTTGGAAATGTATCAACGGAAGAGCCTTCGCGCACAAATACAACTCTCGAATCACCGTTACCGGCTGTCCAGCTTACTCTCAATTCATTACAGTAAATGTTAGTGAATTTTATTCCAGAAGAATTTACGGACGGTGGCTGCGCCTTTGCCGCAAATGAAAAAAACACCAACAATATCAGTATGAAACTAGACCTGGTCACCTCTACAAATTTACAATTTATGTGTCATTATTGTGTCTAAAATCCGTTAAAATAGGTGGTGAAATTTAGTTCTCGATTGCCTACAAATCGTTAACAATCAACTATTTATATTCATTCCACTTTATTCATCGATCAGATTACTTAACAATTGACTCACCGGTTTTGAAATCCACACCCGGGTGCGTCATTATGCATAATGACGCACAGGTTACACAATACGCTGCATGTGACTAAAAAATTATCGTTGAACGATGCCGGTAACTCCCGTGGGCATTCTATACCCACTTTGGCTCTTCAGGTATAATTCTTTGGCAAACACCTCGCTGTTAGGAAAATAGTGCTTTAATATATTATCGATCACCAACGGAGTAAAACCGGGTGAATAGGTATTCAACACCACAAAATGACTTTTGGGGTTAATGATTCCTGCGACATTCTCTATTAAGGTATTGATGGAAGCTTCCAACTTCCATCGCTCTCCTTTTGCTCCTAAACCAAATGCTGGCGGATCAAGGATAATTCCGTCATACTGTCTTCCCCTTTTACGCTCCCGTGCTACAAACTTAAGCGCATCTTCCACCACCCAACGAATATCTCGTAAACCACTTGATTCCATGTTGGAACGTGCCCAGCTTACCACTTGCTTTATGCTATCCACGTGCACAATATCGGCACCCGCAGATTTTGCTGCCAATGAGGCACCTCCTGTATAGGCAAACAGGTTGAGCACTCGTGGCTGACCCGAATGTTGTCGGATGCAATCGTGTATATACTTCCAATTGATGTGTTGCTCCGGAAAAATACCTACGTGTTTAAACCGGGTTAGCTGAAGGTTAAATACCAGGTTTTTCTTACCCAGGGGGTAATTGATCTGCCATTGAGGGTCTACTTCTTTGAGTTTATTCCACTCAGCTTTGTTGTTGGACAATTGTTTGCACTCGGCGTGCGCCAGTTGCAGCCATTTATCGCGTTTCCAACGTGTTGGCCATAGCGCACCAGGTTCTGGTCTAATCAGAACAACCTTACCAAATCGTTCCAGTTTTTGTCCATTACCGCAATCCAATAATTCGTAATCGGACCAAACGTGTTTGTTTCCTTGCTTCTTCATAAACCCTGTTATGCGTATTGAACCTGTGTCGGGCCAAGAATTTCCATTCCCTTAAACCGAAGTAATACGTTTGCCAGTGTGACAATATCCTTCTGGCAATATTCCTTAATTCGTTCCAGATCGTTTTCCTCGTAATACACCTGATACACCATGCTTCCGTCAATATCGTCTTTAGGAGTAGGAACATCAAAAAGTGCAGCAAGCAAGTCTAGAGAAGTATAACTTTTGTAGTCGCCAAACTTCCAGAGTTGCATCGTATCGATATGATTAACCTCCCATGGTTTCTTCCCCGCAGTATTGAGCAGAAATGGCAGTTTCAAACCGTTGGTTAAAATACGTCGCGAAAGAAAAGGGAAATCGAATTCTTTCCCATTGTGACCACAAAGAGCCTGGCCTGGTGATGTAAATCTAGTATTAAGTAAATTACAGAAATCGGTCAGCACTTCTTTCTCATCGTGGCCATAAAAGCTTTTAATTTTGAAGTGAAGGTCGGCGCCCTGGTGGAAAAACACGCCTACCGATATACAAACCACTTTGCCAAACTCGGCATAAATTCCGGCCCGGTTATAGATTTCTTCTGGTCCTTGTTCTTCGCTTGTGAGGTATTGCGCTTTATGACTCCAAAGTTTTTTCCATCGATCATCTAACGCATCGAAGTTTGGTTGCGCCGGAACGGTTTCAATGTCTAATACCAGCACGCTTTCCAGTTTTAGGTTATCAAGCATGGTGTAAAGGTAGCCTGAAATGAGAGTTGATCAAATTCCTGTGGTCCGGTTATGAATACATGTTATCGTAGTCCTTGTAGCTGTTCTTGAGCATTTTGTATACAACACCGGGTGCTATCTTAAGCAGTATATGTTGTAATTTGCCCAGCAACGTCAAGGTCACTTCTTTGCGTCGGCCAACAATTGCCTGCGCTATGCTTCGGGCCACATCTTCCCGTTTAGCCAACTTGAGTCCTTTGCGTTCCTTAAGCCCTTCGTAAGTACCATCGGGCTTTAAGATGGTTTTACTTTGTTCGTTCGCTGTAAACCCAACGTATACCAAACCACAGTGCACCTCGTTTTCAAGCTCTACCTGCAGTGCCTTGGCATATGCGGTTAAAGCCATTTTAGACACAGAGTAACCCGCATGTCCTGGAACGCCAACCTTAGCCGCCATACTACTGATCAGAATTACATGTCCCTTGGTCTTTCGAAGATGAGGCAATGCATAAAACGTGGTATTGATGGCACTCATTGTGTTGATGTCGACAACACTTTGCCAATTAGCGGGCGACGATTCGGCAATTCGCCCTCTGCTCGCTATTCCGGCATTGTTGATTAATACATTTAGTCGACCATAATACGCAATGGCTTCCGAGATAAGTCGCTCACAGTCTTCTGATCGAGACAAATCCGCGGCAATTGCGTAACAATCTATTTTCAGCGCTTTTAGTTCGTCTTCGGCCGCCTTCAGTTTTTCAGCATTCCTCCCGTTCAATACTATCTTCGCTCCATACCCGCCTAACAAAATTGCGGTGGCTTTTCCAATTCCCTGACTGGAACCGGTAATGCATACTACTTTGTCCTGAAAAAACTTGTTCACCTATAAATACTTTTCTTGCTTGAACCACTCAACCGCCTGGTTTATTGCGTATTCGATATCGGTTTGGGGCATTCCCAATTCCTTCACGGCTTTTTGACTGGAATAATAATGGTACTCGTTCGAAATAAGGGCCAATGGGTAACTGATAACTGGTTCTTTACCGCTTAACTTTCCAACGATAGACAAAACCCTACCGTACACCAGGACGGCCAAACCGGGAATACCCATTTTGGGTGGTTTAACATCGAAGATCGAGGCGATCTTTGAGAACATATCTTTATAGCTGAGATTGGTGCTACCCAAAATGTAGCATTCACCAATCTTACCACGAGTAACTGCATTCACAACGGCCTGAGCAACATCCAACACATATACAAAGTTTCGTCCTCCCGGCGCATAACCAGGCACCTTCCCTTTGATCACTGAGATGATCATCTTTCCAGAACTAGGCTTAACATCGTACGGTCCGATCATGAACGTTGGGTTCACGATGAGCGCAGGAAGATTGTTCTCCTTCACCTCCTTCAACACTAATTGCTGTGCCTTATACTTCGAAGTGATGTAATCGAGCTTATATCGATAGCCTTCAAACGGGCGGGTTTCATCTCCGGGAGAAGACGCATCGCCCGGGCCAAATGAGTTGGCAGTTCCAACGTGAATTAATCGCTTCACATTGTTTTCCTTCACGGCGCGAATCACGTTCTCCACTCCGTCGACGTTCACCTTCCAATACAGGGGCCCCTGGTTGGGCCATGTATCGGTAACGGCTGCTGCGTTAATAACTACTTCAGCCCCAGCCATTGCCGTATTCAACTCATCGTAGTTCAGCAAGTCGCCATACGACACCTCTATATTCAGTCCTTTTAAATATCCGGGATCCTTCCCGGTTTGAATAAAGACCTTCACCTCATGCTTCTCCTCTAGAAGAAGCCTTACCATATTATTCCCTAATAACCCGTCTGCACCGGTAACAAATATTCGCATGAACCTTGTTTCGTTTCGGCGGCGAAGATACCTCTATAAAGCATACGAGTTACAAAAAAATACGAGTGTGGATTGACTGTTGATGGCGGTATTTACAGCCGACTAACTTTGTGGCTGTTGTAAGAATATTATAAAATGGTAAAAGGAAATATCTTTATAGCTGGTGCAGGAGGAATAGGACGGGCAGCGGCCTTGCTTTTGGAAACCAACGAGGCAATGGACGCCACCGTTTTTATTGGCGACATAAGTACGTCGCAACTCGACTCCGCTATTGAGTGGATTGCCTCAGCTTTTGGTACGACCAATGTAACTCCGGTTAACATGACCGACGATTCGCTTTCAGGTGTGTTTGACCAGTGCGACGTGTTACTTGACTGTTTGCCGGGCAGTCTTGCACCCAAAATGGCCCAATATTCTATTGATCACAACATGCACTACGCCAACTTAACCGAGTACGTTTCAGAAACGGAACAGATTTCGGCACTGGCCAAAAATGCTTCAACAGGCTTCGTGCTTCAAACCGGCCTTGCCCCTGGTTACATCAATGTACTTGCACTTCGACTTTATGAAGAGTTTAAGCAAGACCATAACACTGACAAACTCGACAGCATGCAAATGAAGGTTGGCGCACTCTCAAAAAATGCGACTTCACCACACCATTATGCTTTTACCTGGAGCCCAATTGGTGTTGCTACCGAATATGTGAAGGATGCCATTGTAGTGAGAAACAACCAACGCCAACTATTCCCTGCGCTTTCCGGACGAGGATTGATTACCATTGACGGCACCGTGTACGAAGACAACTACACCTCGGGTGGTGCGGCGAACCTTCCCTCGGCCTTTGCCGATAAGATTACCAACATCGACTACAAAACGCTTCGATACCCAGGGCACTATCAATGGGTGGAAAAAACCCTGAGTGAAATTCCAATTTCGGAAAATCGGGCAAAGAAGTTGTTCGACATTATGTTGGAAACCATTCCGGTGGTTGACGATGACGTAGTTATCATATATGCCTCTGTTACGGGCAAGGACAGTAACGGCTTTTTACGCAACCACGAAAAGTCGTTGAAAGTAACGCCAATGAAAATTGGAAACGCCAAACTCAGAGCTATTCAGTCCACCACCGCAGCACCACTTTGCGAAATGGCTTACTGGCTTCTTAAGAGTAAATCTAGCGGCGTTATCTACCAAACGGATATCGATACAGAGTCCTTCCTGAATGGCCCTTATGTATCTATGGTTTACGGTGCGTACACCGACCTTTGATCAACTACTCAAAAAGGCAAAATCTTCATTGTTAGTGTGTTACATGTAAAAAAATAATACACAAGTCAGCAACATTCCTTGTGTTTCGCTTTTAATTTTTTTACGGTTTCGTTATATTCGTTACGTAAGTAAAAAGTGTTGCTATGGATTTTCAGATAAATAACATTCTTGTCGGTTTCGACAACTCTCTCTCTGCATTGGTCGCTCTAAAAAAAGCTGCTGACACGGCTCAACGATTCAATGCCAAACTTCATGCGGTTTATGTCATTCGTGACAACAAAGGCACGCCCGAAGAGATCGAGAAAGCAGTGGGCGAAATTGGTTCGAACATGGGGATTGATATCGAGTTCATCAAGAAGACAGGAAAGGTTTACAAGGAAATCAACGCTCTTGAGCGTGAAATTGGTGCAGACCTGGTTGTGGTTGGAACACACGGTACAGAGGGTTGGCAGCCATTTTGGATCGGGAGTAATGCCTTCCGTATTGTGAGCTCGGCAAACTGTCCTGTAATTACGGTTCAGGAAACAACAAAGGAAACACCACTTCAGGATATTCTACTTCCTCTTGACGACGACGACACCACACGTCAAAAAGTTCCGTATGCAGCGGTTATGGCGAAAACATTTGGTGCTACCGTGCATGTGTACAGCGTTAGTAAGAAGAGTGGTCCACGTGTAAAAATGAGGCTAAAAGCCTACGGGCGACAAACACAACGTTTTCTTAGTGAACGAGGAATACGATCAACGTTTAAGGCAGACTTTGGTGTTGACATTCCCAAGTCGATTATGAATTACTCAAAAGAAGTACGCGCTGGTCTGGTAATGATTATGGCCGATACCGAAAGCGTAGGCATGGTAATGGGGTCGTATTCTCAAGACATTGTAAACAACAGCAAGGTCCCGGTGATGGTTATGCACAGTCGAGACCTGGCGATTGCCGGAGCGGTTGGATACTAACCCACCGGCTCTCTTATAACCCTTTATTTCGGATTACCTGACCTGCCGCAGGCTGTGCCTTTGGCATGATGATCAGGTCGTTAATATTGACGTGATCCGGTCGTGAAACAATGTAGTGCACGGCATCGGCAATGTCTTCGGCTACCAGGTTTTCAAAACCTTCGTATACGAGTTTTGCCTTATTGGTATCTCCATGTAAACGAACGATCGAAAACTCGGTTTCAACAGCACCTGGGTTTACGGCTGAGACCTTAACACCGTGTTCTGCCAACTCTCGCCGCATGCTCTTATTCAAAGCGTCCACCATGTGCTTGGTTCCGCAGTAGACGTTTCCGTTTGGGTAAACTTCCTTACCAGCTATTGATCCAATGTTCACAATGTGACCAGATTGCTGTTTAATCAGTTGAGGTATAATCTGCCGACTTACATAAAGCAACCCCTTTACGTTTGTATCGATCATTTTATCCCAGTCCTCTACATCTCCGTTCTGAATCTTATCCAAACCACTGGCTAAACCAGCATTATTGACCAAAACGTCAATCTGCCGATTTGCTTTTACCAGTCCGCCAAGGTGCTCTTGTACTTCGTTGTTATTGCGAACATCAAAACACAGCGTTTCAACAGATACGTTGTGCTTGGAAGAAAGGTCTGCCGAAATGGTATCCAATCGGTCGGCCCGGCGCCCAGTGATAATTAATTGATATCCATTGGCAGCCAACAAGTCTGCTGTAGCCAAACCTATGCCCGAAGTTCCGCCAGTAATGAGAGCTGTTTTATTCATATTTAGGTATAATTTTCCGTTGTAATTTGCCTACGAAAATATAATTTTAACAACGCTTGCGAATCCTACACGGATTTTTCTATTCTTGTGCCGTGAATGCACAACTTACCATACTAGGAAACAATTCAGCGGCTCCCACAAAGAGTCGGAACCCAAGTGGACAGGTCCTGTCCTTTAATGGTGAGCGGGTATTGATCGACTGTGGTGAAGGAAGTCAAAAACGCATGTTGCTGTACGGCATCAATTATCAGAAGATTGACTTTATTTTCATTTCTCACCTTCATGGCGACCATTACCTGGGCCTTATGGGACTGCTCAACACCATGTCGTTAAACGGCCGTAAGACTCCCTTAAAAATTGTTTGTCCAAAAGGTTTGAAAGACCTCCACGAACGCATTGTGGAGCTTGGCAATGGCCATTCCACGTTCGACATAGAATTCACCGAGTTGGATGAAGAGCGTATATATAACCTCGAAACTTCCAAATGGTGGGTAAAGGCAATTCCGGTATCCCACCGAATACCGTGTTATTCCTACCTTTTTCGTGAGAAAAAGCACCATCGATCCCTAAACATTGCGGCTTGCAAAAGGTACAATGTTCCTCGATCGGAATATAACAAGATAAAAGCCGGAGAAGATTATGTTACCCCGGATGGGGAGAGAATTCCAAACAGCGAATTAAGCGATCCTCCTCCCAAGGCTATTGGCTACGGATACATAACGGATACGCTTTATCGCCCCGACCTAACCGACGAGTTTGCCGGGTGTTCGGCAGTTTACCACGAAACCACTTACTTGCATAATTTACTAGACAGGGCAATAAAGACCGGACATAGCACGGCTCTGCAAGCAGGTGAATTTGCCAAAAAAGCAACTGTTAATCAATTACTTATAGGGCATTTTTCTTCCCGATACGACGAAATGTCGGCGTTATTGGAGGAAGCTAAATCTGTATTCCCAAACACGGTAATCGCAGAAGAAGGGAATTCCTATGAAATTTCTTGATTTTCCACACTGCATATAGGTTCCAGCCCGTTTTAATGCGTACCACATCGTTTATTTTCGTGTGTTACCGCTATGGCAAAAACCCAGTCAAAAAAGAAATCTAAGTCCAAGACCAAATCCTCGTCTTCCAAATCGAAAGCGAATTGGCTGGACCATGTTTTGTTGAAAGACCCACGTACACGCAAGATTGTCGGTGGTCTGATTTGCCTGTTCGCTGTTTTTATGTTTTTGTCCTTCCTCTCTTTTCTATTTACCTGGAAAAGTGACGATAGTGCTGTTTCCGGTAGCGCCGCGTATTTCTCTAAATACCCGGATGCCATTCATAACTGGATGCGGCTTCTTGGTGCCAAGCTTTCCTTTCTGTTGATGCACAAGGGATTTGGGCTAACGGCCTTCACCCTACCCTATCTGGTGGCCGTGATAGGTTTGCGGATTTACACCAACTCCAAAGCGTTTAACATTTATGTTGCGCTGAAATACACGTTGCTCATCATTACATTTTTTGGTTTACTCCTGGGGCTTGTGTTTCATGCCTACTACCCAATTCTTGCTGGTGTATTCGGATATGAACTTTACAACTGGTTATCGTCTATGGTAGGTGCCATTGGTGTGGTTTTGATCTTGTTAGCCTATCTGGCCAGTATCCTTATCTGGAACTTTGATGTGGATCTTTACCAGTGGTTTGGCCAAACGTATGCAAAACTCAAGGCAAAGAGAGCCGCCAAAAAAGCTACAAAGCTGGAAGACCTGGAATTCGACAAAGACGACGACTACGTTCCGGAGGAAACGCTATTCTCAAAAGACAATATTCAAATTGAGGAAAAAGAAGAAGTTGTACCAACACCTGAACCCGAGGTCAAAATTGACGACAACGACGGATTTGAAATCGTAAAACCGGTTGAAGAAACTCCTACTGTGATAGAGGAACCTGAAAATCTCGATCTAAAAATTGAGGAAACAGCAGAGGAGGAGGAACTATCGGCAAGCGAAATCAAACATCAGGGGCTGGACACCGAATACGATCCCACCCTGGACCTATCGGGTTTCAAGTTTCCAAACCTCACCTTTCTAAACGAGTACAACGACAGAAGAACGGAGGTAAGCGAAGAAGATCTTAAGCGCAGCAAGGACCTGATTGTAGAAACCCTGCGTAACTACAAAATCGAAATATCTCAGATTAAGGCTACCATCGGGCCTACGGTAACCTTGTTTGAGATTGTACCGGCCCCGGGTATCAAAATCTCTAAGATAAAAAACCTGGAAGACGACATAGCACTTAGTCTTGCTGCTCTTGGAATTCGGATTATTGCTCCTATTCCAGGCAAAGGAACCATTGGTATTGAAGTACCTAACAAGGAATCTGAGATCGTTTCCATGCGGTCGGGTATTGCAAGTAAAAAATACCAGGAATCGAAACACGAGCTACCCGTCTGTTTGGGTAAAACCATTTCCAATGAAGTGTATGTTGCCGATCTGGCCAAAATGCCTCACCTGCTTATGGCCGGTGCTACGGGTCAGGGTAAGTCGGTTGGGCTAAACGCCTTATTGGTGTCGCTGCTTTACCGAAAGCACCCGGCAGAGCTTAAGTTTGTTTTGGTCGATCCTAAAAAAGTAGAACTCACACTTTACCAGCGTATAGAACGTCATTATCTGGCTAAAATTCCTGGCGAAAGCGATGCGATTATCACCGATAACAAGCTCGTTGTTCAAACCCTGAACAGCCTCTGTGTTGAAATGGACAACCGATATGCGTTGCTCCAAAATGCGTTTGTACGTAACATCAAAGAGTACAATGCAAAGTTCCAGAAACGAAAGTTAAATCCGAATGATGGCCATCGTTTCCTTCCATACATTGTAGTGGTTATTGACGAAGTGGCAGACTTAATCATGACGGCTGGGAAAGAAGTGGAGCACCCCATTGCCAGATTGGCACAACTTGCCCGGGCCATTGGTATCCACCTCGTTCTTGCTACACAGCGTCCTTCGGTAAACATTATTACCGGTACCATTAAGGCAAACTTCCCCGCCCGAATTGCCTTCCGGGTTACTTCTAAAATCGATTCACGTACCATTCTGGATGCGAACGGAGCAGACCAACTCATTGGAAAGGGCGATATGTTATTTTCTAATGGCAGCGACATTGTTCGATTACAGTGTCCATTTGTTGATACACCCGAAGTGGAGGTTATTACCTCGTTTATAGGTGAACAACGCGGTTATTCCTCAGCCTATCACCTTCCGGAAGTACAAGAAGATTCGTCGGGTAACGACGAGGCGTTAGACAGCAACGACCGCGATGCGTTGTTCGAGGATGCTGCTCGCATAGTGATTCAACATCAGCAAGGAAGCACGTCGTTACTACAGCGTAGATTAAAAATAGGATACAACCGTGCGGGTCGCATCATTGACCAATTGGAGCGGGCAGGTATTGTTGGAGCATTCGAAGGAAGTAAGGCCAGACAGGTTCTTATGAATGACGAATATGCTTTGGAACAGTATTTGAATGACCTTCCGTAAATTTGCAGGCGCGAAAAATGAACCGCAGACTTGTTCGTTCTGTTAATGAAGAACAAACTCAAAACATTTCTCAGCCAGAACACAAAAAGAAAAACGATGCGACAAAAAGTAAAGATTGGAATTTCAGTAGTTGTTTTTTTACTAGCCGGAATCAGTGGCCTCATTGCACAGGATGCCACGGCGAATAAAATTCTTGGAAACGTAAGCCGAACCTACCAAACCTATAAAACCATTAAAGCAGGTTTTACGATTAACGTAAAAAACGCTCAGTCGAATTCAAGCATAAAGCAATCCGGAACGCTTTACCTGAAAGGCAAGAAGTTCAGAATCAACCTGAACGATCAGGAAATCTATTGCGATGGTAAAACCATGTGGACCTATTTCAAAGAAGAAAACGAGGTTCAGGTTACCAAATACGATCCGAATGCACAGGAGATTAACCCAAGTGAAATTTTCACTATCTATAAAAAAGGGTTCAACTATAAATACACAGGCGAAATCGTTTCTGGCGGTAAGAAAATTCAGCGCATTGAGTTAACACCTCAAAACAAAAACAAACCTTACTTCAAGGTGAAACTGAACATCGACAAGGCTACCCACAAGATTACCAACATGAAGGTGATGAACAAAAACGGGGTGAACTCTACGTATAGCATCACTTCCTTCAAGTCGAATCTTACCATGAACGATGGCTTCTTCAAATTTGACAAAAGCAAAAAGCCAGGTGTTGTTATCATCGACCTAACCAAACCTTAAGTATATGAAACGGTATGCCTTCATTTTAATGGGGCTAGTTGGCATAACGTTGTTTTCATGTCGAACAGCCCAAAACGCCCCCAGGGATGCGTCCATAGTTTATCAGCGCACCGCCTGCTTTGGCACCTGCCCGATATACAGCTTAACCATTACCGGGCAAGGCGAAGCTACGTTTGAGGGGAAACGATTCACTGAAAAAATTGGTGCCTTCACGAAACAACTTTCAAAGGATGAGACCAAATCACTTTTCAGAACATTGAATGCACAGGATTGGGCATCGCTTGATTCGATTTACCCATCGCAAATTTCCGACCTGCCAAGCACGGTTTTTGCCTTCCGTTATAAGAAGACAAACAAAGAAGTGGTGGTGACCGGTGAACATCCTGCCTCTTTAGATGTTGTGAGTAAACTGCTTTCCGAAATCGCAGAAAGTGATGGTTGGACAAGCACAATAACGGAATAATGTTTCAGCTTTTACTTCGTGTTGTGGATGACATTCTTTGGCCGGCGGTTTTTATCGTCTTCTTCTGGGTGTTGTTTTTTGCTAATGAGGCCTATTCGCTCGGACTAAACCGAATGGGTGTACAGCCCCACGAAATAGAAGGGTTGCTTGGCATCTTGTTTATGCCGTTTCTTCACGGAGACTTTTCGCACTTGTTTTCCAACACCATACCTTTTCTGGTAGCCGGTAGCTTTATATTCCATTTCTATGGTAGAAGCAGCTGGTCGATCTTCTTTGCGGTTTGGCTTTTTAGTGGCCTTGGTGTGTGGTTGTTTGGGGCAGAGCGAAGCATTCATATTGGAGCCAGTGGAATGGTGTATGGCATGGTTGCTTTTTTGCTCACCACAGGCTTTATACGGAAGAATAAGAACCTAACGGCGGTTGCCTTTATTCTTGTTTTCCTGTACGGAAGTATGATCTGGGGGTTGTTTCCGCAGTATAGCTGGATTCACAAGATGAATATTTCGTGGGAAGGTCATTTGTTTGGAACACTCACCGGTATAGCCATGGCATTTCTATATCGTCATCGAGGCCCGGAAGATGATAAAGATCCGTTTGAGGAAGACGAAGTCATGCCACAATGGTGGATCGACATGGAAAATGAGAAGGCGCTTCAGGAAGAACAGCAACGGCTTCAACGACCACGCCCCACCATCTTCCGCATCGTATACCGTCCGAAAGACAAAGACGAGGAAACCGAGTAACTTCGTAGCAAAACCATTGCTACATGAAAAAATTAAGCTTATGCCTGGTGCTTTTCGCACTTTGGCCCCTCTCTGTAAATTCCTGGGGTTTCTTTGCCCATAAAACCATCAATTACGCCGCCGTGTTCACCCTTCCCGAAGAGATGTTTCCCTTTTACCGGAATCACATCGAGTTGATACGTTCGTATGCGGTTAATGCCGACAAGCGCAGATATGTTTCCGAACACGAAGCCCGGTACCACTATCTCGACGCTGACGTATACGAACAAAAAGTCCCGATTGACACCATTCCGAAACGGTGGAAGGATGCGTTGGAAAAATACGGTTTGGACAGTTTAAACAAACACGGCATTGGCCCCTGGCACCTCAACCTGGTACATCATCAGCTCACCAAAGCCTTCAACCAACGGAACTTTGATGCCATCGTACGCCTGAGCGCCGACCTGGGGCACTATGTTGGCGACTTGCACGTTCCTCTTCACACAACCAAAAACTACAACGGCCAACTCTCCGATCAACACGGTATTCACGGTTTCTGGGAATCAAGACTTCCAGAGCTCTTCGTTTCTGACTACGACCTATTTACTGGGAAAGCACGATACATCGACAGTGTTCAAGCCGTTATATGGCAGCGTTTTGAAGAAAGTTTTGCAGCCAAGGATTCCGTTCTCCTGTTCGAAGCACGGTTAAGCAGTAAAACATCCGACGAAAAGAAATATGGATTCGAACCTCGGGGTGCCAGCGTGGTAAAAACGTATTCGCGCAGGTACAGCGAACAATACCACGTTCTTCTCAACGATATGGTTGAACGTCGACTTCGTGCCAGTATCGAATTAACGGGATCGTTATGGTATACTGCCTGGGTCAATGCCGGCCAACCCGTTCTGGAGATGGATTACATTGTTCCCACGGATTCAACCCATCAACAGCTTGACTCCGCTTACCGGCTCAAAAACATAATTGGAAGAATGGAGGCTAAATAATAGACTAAGGTTTACGACCCCGACGAGGTTTCCCCTGTTCACCACCCTTACCCGCTGCCGGGTCAATGGGTTTAGATTTGATTTTGTCTGACATGGACACACCTTCAAGAATCTCCACATTCAAACCATCGGAAAGACCAATTTTAACTGGAGTTACTTCAAACACCTGGTTCCCGGTTTCGATCTCAACAAAGGGCTTCTTCTTATCGTCAAACTGTAACAATGCCTCAGAAATAACCATAACACTGTCGCGTTTATCCAAAACGATGTCGGCATTCGCACTGTATCCCGCTCGGATAAACACACCTTCCTTGTTCTTGATAGCAGCCTTTATTTCAAACTGAATGGCACCTTGATCCTCTACGCCTTTTGGCGAGATATACTCCAATACGGCATCAATTTTTTCCCCTTCTACGGCTCCAAGGGTCAGAATCAGGTCCATACCCAACTTGAGCTTTCCCACTTCGGATTCGTCAACGTTCCCTTCAAAGATCATTTGATCCATGTCGGCAACAAAGGCAATGGTGGTACCCGCATTAAAGTTATTGGCCTCGATGACTGAGTTCCCAACTTCTACCGGTACATCCAATACCGTTCCTGAAATGGTTGATCGCACTAGCGTATTAGAAGCCTTACCTGATTTGGCTGAAACCCCTTCCCTAACAATTTTAAGATTGTCGTTTGCGGCAGCCAGTTCTTCCTCGGCGTTGGCCAGGGCAATGTTAATTCGTTGAAAATCCTGAGGAGAAATCACACCTTCCTCCAACAGAGGTTTGTTCCGGTCGTAATCCTGTTGTGCGTTGCTCAGGGATATTTTCGCCCGGTTAACCCGGTTTTCTGCATTGTTCAGATTGGTCATATTGGGTATGACCTTGATCTTCGCCAGCAAATCTCCGGTTTTGATCTCCTGGCCAGCTTCCACGTACAGCTCCGAAATAATACCACTCAATTGGGGTTTAATCTCGATTTCGTTCCGCGGGACGACCGATCCGGTTGCAACGGTTTTCTTGACAATATTGGTCGTAAACGCCTGTTCAGTAGAATACACTACCGGCTCGCTTTTCGACTTATTAAACAGGTAATAAAATGTGGCCACAAAGGCACCCAACATAATTACCAGAACTATGATTTTAAGGACTCTCTTCATTCAAAAACTCATGCAAATCTGTGACAATTCGTCACAGTGTCAAACCGACCAGCGGCATTGTCGACCAAGCTCGACCTATTTTCTATTAAGCGAAGGACTCGGTAGCCCGATAGCTTATTGCCATTTCTTTTGGCGACAAAGCCATCACTGGTGTCTTTCGCGAATTGTGAATGATGTGTCGCGCAAAGGAACCAATTCGAAGGTAGTCAGAAACACCGGCTTCCTTTTGAGTCATGATCATGATCAGGTCGGCATCGATCTCTTCTGAGTACTGAATGATGTCTTTTCCGAAATGCTCAGGATATTCCTGATCGTTCAAAATCTTTGATACGAAGTTCACTTCGTGTTTGGCAAGGATGGTTTCTACCTGCTTCAAGCTTGCCTTTACTTTGTTCATCAGGAATTCGTCTTGCTCAATCTCAGTGATTACGTGAATCTCTGATCCGTATTTCTTGGCAAAGTGAACTGCCCAATCTACTTTTTGTCGTGATTCTTTGGTCAAGTCAATCGGTAGTACAATTTTCTTGTAGTTGATGCTCGATTGAATCTCTTTGATGATTACAACGGGTACACTCGAACTCTTAATTACACGGGTGGTTGTACTTCCCATAAACCGCTCTACACCATTCACCCCATTAAAGCCCATTACAACGCTATCGCATGCAAGGTTTTGAGATACTTCAATGATTTGGCGGTATACTTTCCCTTCTTTCACCATGGTGTTTACCACAATGCCCGGGTATTTTGCCTGAATTTCGGCTGCTTTCTCCTTAAGTTTGTTGTTGATGGTATCCATCATGAGGGCTTTTTCCATGCTGCCTCCAAAAATGGATTTGAAGATACTTTCTTCTACTACATACAGTAGCATGATCTGGTTGTCAAATAGTTCAGCAATTCCAACTGAGTGCTCAAGTGCGTTGTCGGAAGCTGTTGAGAAATCGGTCGGTACCAGGATGATGTTATCCTTTGGGGTTTTTATCGAATTCATCTAAATGTGTTTATTTGCCGCAAAGGTACCATTTAAAAAAATTAGAAACTTGAAAGAATCGGAATTAATACGCAACCCTGACGGTTCCATTTACCACCTGGCCGTGTTGCCGGAAGATGTTTCAGATCTGATCGTAACCGTAGGAGACCCAAACCGGGTTCCCTCTGTAAGCAGGTATTTCGATTCCATTGAAGTAAAAAAGGAAAATCGGGAGTTTGTGATTCATACCGGAACGCTTAACGAACAGCGCATTACGTGTATGAGCACGGGAATGGGCACTGACAACATCGACATTGTGTTAAATGAGTTAGACGCTCTGTTCAACGTCGACCTTGACAGTCGGATGGTAAAAGAAGAACATACATCCTTGCGTATAGTACGTATTGGTACTTCAGGCAGTCTTCACAAAAACATAACCGTGGGCAGCACCTTATTCAGCGAAATTGCCATTGGTCTCGAAGGCCTTATGAACTGGTACGTTCCTGGCCAGGCCTCCAACCTGGAACGCAAATGGCAGTTGGCCCTGGAGAACAAACAACTACCGGTACAACCTACCGTTCACCAGGCGGACGAAACACTTGTTGGGCAGTTCCAACATGTATTTGAACGAGGTATAACATTAACTGCCCCAGGCTTCTACGCTCCTCAAAACAGGTCCCTGCGACTACCCGCTTCCATTGATGTTTTTGAACAGCTTAGAGACACATCGGTTGACGGTCAAATCATCACCAATCTGGAAATGGAAACGGCGGGCATTTATGGCTTGAGCAAGCTGCTTGGTCACCAGGCGATTTCCATTAACCTCATTCTTGCCAATCGCGAAACAGGCGAGTTTGCCTCTAACCCTGGTGAGTTAATGGACCAAACCATCCAACAGACACTCAACGTGTTATGCGGCTGATTGAGGTTACCAACACTCGTTTGTTTGATGCGTTTCTCGACGTCGCCTCTGACCTATATCAGCACGACCCGCACTACATTCCCCACCTCCGACAAGATATTAAAAAGGTTTTGTGGGATGATGTGAGCCGCAACGACGTTGGTCTTTGGTTGGTGGAACACGAGGAGGGTTATGTAGCTCGTATGGCCGCCTTTGTCAACGATACCGGAAAAGGTGGTTTTGGTTTTTTTGAATGTATTAACAACCAGGATGCGGCCAATCTATTGTTTAATCGGGGGGAATCCTGGTTACGAAACAAGGGTTGCGTCGTTCTCGAAGCTCCCGTCAATTATGGTGAGCGTGATCGATACTGGGGACTTCTTTTAAAGCGTACAACACCTGTCAGTTATCAGGAAAACTACAATCCACCTTATTACGAATCGTTGTTTAAATCGTATGGCTTTGAGGTATCTTTTCAGCAATCGACGCAAGAGGTGAGCCTTGATGAATTTAAATCTGAGCGGATTGCGCCATTGGCACAACGTGCATTTGACAACCCACATCTTGAGTTCCGGCATGTGGAGAAGAGTAAGTTGAGACAGTATGCTGAAGATTTTGCTACTGTATATAATGAAGCCTGGCAGGTACACAGTCACTACAAAACCATTGATGCCGATCGGGTGTTGTCCATGATGAAGGCAATGCGCCCCGTGTTGCGAGAAGACTTGTTGTGGTTTGCGTATGCCCATGGTAAACCGATTGGGTTTTATCTGAGTGTGGCAGACGTAAACCAGTGGTTCAAGTATGTGAACGGCAATCTCAACTTTTGGAACCAATTGAAGTTTTTGTATGTGAATTGGCGCATTCCGGTAACCCGTATTCGCGGGCTTATTTTCGGTGTAGTTCCGGCGTATCAGCAGTCTGGTGTGGCGTTGGGATTGATGATGAAGGTATTTGACGTGATTCGAAACGACAGGCATTTAAGGTCGAATGAGCTGGCATGGATTGGTGATTTTAACCCTAAGATGTTGGCATTATTGCGGTCGATTGGGGCGGTGGAGACCAAGCTTCATGTGACATTTGAAAAAAAGATAAATTTTTCTTGAGGTGAAGTTGTTTTGAATGAATTAACAGCTAAATTTGCACCCTCAAAAAACGGAAAGGAATTGTTTCTTTTTGTTTGGCGGATGATTCAGTAGCTCAGTTGGTAGAGCATCTCCCTTTTAAGGAGGTGGTCCTGGGTTCGAGTCCCAGCTGGATCACGATTAAAATCAGCGAAAACCCCTGTAACGACGGTAGTTACAGGGGTTTTGTGCTTCTAGGCCAAAGGTCAAAAAAGGCGTAAAAGGGCGTATTTAGGTGTACAAAGGCGGGGTTTCTGTACAAAATCTGTACATTCAATTTCGATACATCGTATCTACTAAGCGACTGAAAACAAATGCGTTATATGGATCAAACATCATTTTGCTAATTGTAAATTTCAGAAAGTGAGTGCTGTAACTTTTTCTGTACATTGATGGACAGATTTTTGATTTATTTGGTCAAGCCAGAAAGGGGCAAGACACAAGTTACTGGAATGGGGCGGTTAGGTGGAATCGTTTTATGACATAACCCAAATTGATGTTGGTTGTGCGATAAGTGCTCAATAAATAGTTCAGTAATTTTAACGTGTAGTCATCGTCTTCTAGAAATTTTGATCTGAAATTAAATGTAAAGCCACCATTACTCGTGGCGGTAGTTAGAGGGGCGTCTATCATAGAACTGCTGTTCCTATAATTGAAGTAAAGAACAATGAAATTCGTCATTAGATACATTAATTGCTTTTGACCCCGTTCTTCACTGGTGATAGGCATTAAATAACTCTCTACAAGCTGAATTACCTCGTTGAGATCAACCTTCTTTTCTGTAATTCTATTCAACAATATAGGGTCTACCGAATCCAAGTAACAAATGAAGAGTAAAAGGTCAGGCAGAACCAGGTGCTCGGGATTAAAACTTTCAACAATTAATCTAAGCCTTCCCAGAAGTTTCTCTAATTGTCTCAAGCTGAGTTTTAATGATGAAAACAGCAAATTGGCAAAATTCAAGAAATTTGGCCCGTCGTGTGCCAAATTATCGTTAAGCAAGCGACTCTCACCTTTGAAGAAATTATCAAATCCATAGTAATCATAAAGATAGGAAATGAACAAACTTGAGTTCGGCTCAGGCAAACTAAAGGTTAAATCAAAAAACCTTCTCAAATATTCCTCACTATTGATTAGGTCGCTTCCATAATAACCCTTAATAGCATGCCCCAACTGCAATTTGTCTATTGAAAGAACGAAAACCACTCCTGGTACGGAGAAAAAATGCTTAACATGTTCTAATACCTCGACCGAGTACTTTGGCCGACACCGATCTAATTCATCAATTATGAATACCAACGGCTTATCTTCGCTAAATGCATTAACATAGTGTTCCAATGTCTCCCTAAACTCACTTATTCCCTTTTTCTTTTCTGCAAAATCAGCAACCTTCTTCTCTAGTTCCTCGTAACCAAACTCAGAAGCAGCTTTTGCAATGTCAGCCACCGCCTCATCTCCTATGAACTTGCTCACCGCTCCCTTGACAATTGAAGGACCAAGATGGGCAAGGAATTTAGCGGACTTGTGGAGCAACGAATCGTAACCAGGTTTATTGAGGTCTTTAAACTCTTCAAGCTCAGACAATAAGGCTACCACAACTTCATCATGAAAGTCATTTTCCCACGCGTTGAAATAAAGGGTCTTAAACCCAGAGTTTAATAGATGTTGACGCCACATTTCTATAAATGTGGTTTTTACCTGTACCCCATTTGTTATCAAGTGCCATAACGAACCCATCCCGGCTTGAGTTGACAACACTTGTTAGGATATCTCCATATTGCTTCCTTTCTAACTCACAGTTAACAAACGGGTCGGTTCCATCATTTGGAATCAACATTTTTTGATGTGCTAGTTTCATATCATCATAGATTATGAGTAAATAAAAACCAGAGGTTTAGACCTACATTGGTCAATGCGCTTCTGATTAAAAAACTCCGGTGCATCTGAGCCATGATATTTGGTTAATGTCTCACAGAGTTTTTGAAAAAGGTATTGTTTGTCTATTCGATTAGTATATCGAACTCCGTCAACATCTCTTTCAAAAATTCGTAATAGCTAGGCAAGGCCTTTTGAAAGCTCTCACGTCTAGAAGCAATGCTGGTTTCCTTAGAGATGGCATTGAGAACATCATTTATCTTTCCATCCAATTCGATTTTGAATTTCTCCTCTATTCGTTTCCGATCACCATTTCTGATTCCGTTTCTTCCATAAAATTCCTCAACAATTCTCGAGACTGACTTGTCTTGGTCCAAGTCCAATTCGAAACGTGTTTCCCAGTCACCAATTGCTAAATTCAATGCACCACTAATAAGTTCCGAAGGAAGAATATCTTCCAGTTCGAAATCATTTTCATTTGAGTAATGAACAAAGTTCATATTGTTATAAACTTCCCCAATGGTACATTTTTTTAGTTCTTCTGGCAATTTTCTTCCAGGTGAATCATTATCTAAAACTATCGTCCATTTGGAAGTAGTGGGGATAGATTTATCACAAAAGAACTTCAAAATTCTTTTTGTCCCACCTCCGTCTAGAAAGTCATAGTCGATCAATTTATTCTCTTTTTTTGCAAGACACTTGCTGATGAAATAACTAAATAGTTTAACATCCAGTTCACCCTCAAAAAGAAGATTGGAATTGGATAAAGAAAAGTCATCTACCGAAGTTCCGAGGGCCTGAAAGATCACATCCTCCTGAAGTATATTGTTCCGAGTAACAGTTGTAAGTCTAGTTTGCTCACTTTCCTTGCTCACGATCAGGTGCCTTCTTAGGTTACCTCGATCAATCATAAATATTGAATGTGTAGCAAAAAATACATAATTGTTGTTCTGAGCGAGTTTCAGAAGTTCATTTTTCATATACTTTACTCCACTAGGGTGTAGATGTGTTTCAGGTTCGTCTAAAATCAAAAAATGATCTTCTAGAAATCCAGTTTGAAACTCCGCTGATATGGTCAAAATGAATGACATAAATGTTTTGAATCCTTGTGATCGCACGTCCATGTCATAATAATTCATTACCGAGCTTTTGGGGTCATTGACATGAATTGTAATTTTCGTCTCCTCCAGTTCGATTTTAAGTTCTTGGTCGTAGTCTATCCATATGTTCTTAACATGCTCATTTACATCCCTTGTTATTATGTTGGAGTCTTTTCTCCTTATACTTGAGTCTTTTTTCCAGATACTCACTTTGGCTTTTAAATCATCCTTATCATAAATATCTAAATCCGAAATTAATAGCATATTGAATAAAGGCGCATTATTCTCTGCGGGATTGTCATTCTCCATAAATGAAGTATACGTTATTTCCGCAGGTATTAAATACTGAGAGTTGAATTCCCAATACTTTACCTGCGGGATCAGGTTATTGATTTCCATATGTAGTAAAACCTTGACCTCATTCAGAACACTGGACTTTTCAATTTCCCTGAAATACAATGAAATGTCTACCGGAATTAAATTTTTATGGAAATAGTTCTCGGAAACTTTATGTTCAAACTCACCAAATGAAATAAGATATTCATTTCCTATTGCCTCATTCGGAACAAATTCTTTGAATTCATTGCTTATGGAATAGGCAAAGTCGATATTTACCTCATAAACGTTTTTATACTCCGAGTCGTCAAATTTGAGGGATTTGGTAATGACAACTGATTCAATTTTTAGCTGATCCAGAAATGCCCCTTCTCCAACAATTGGCAAAGAGTCTAGCAGCTTCTTCTCTAAACGTTTTTGTATTCTCTTTACTTCCGGATCAGACATTTCAAAATGATAGTGGATAATGGGTAGTTCCTCAGTAATTTTAGATTTATCCTTCAGCGTAAATTTCTTATCACTGTCAAGATGACTAAGAGCTTGCAAGACATTAGTCTTACCAGATTCGTTTAAACCTATAAGCCCAATGCAATTGTGTTCTATGTTAACAGTTTGCTTTACTATGCTCTTATAAGAATCAATTTGAATTTTTAATAATTTCATATTGCTTAACTAATTCAATTTTGTTGTTGTATCTGGCGCTATCAACAACTGCAAAATCAAAGAATAAAGGCTCATTGATATTGGCCATTATCATCAACTTCCGCAATCTGTAAATGTAGAATTCGAAGGTTCGCTAAAAAATAGTCACATCTGACTATTTTGAACCTCTTACAAGGTGAAATTCAATGAAATCAAATTTCATTTTCGTTATGATCCCGTTGGGACTCGAACCCAAAATATGAATGCAACTGTTTGACTACCAGTCAAATAAAAAAATTCAATCAATTGCATATGATCCCGTCATGAATCAAATTTTATCAATTTTTCCAGCATAACATGTTGATTTTCAGTCAGTTAAAACCACAATTTACCTTGCACAACTTCTGTACATGAATTTTGCAATTAATTGATTATCAGAGTTTTACAAGGATTTTCGTGATCCCAGCTGGATCACATTGCATAGAGAATCCTCTCACAATCGGTGAGGGGATTTTTTTATGTAATCTGTTGTACTGGGACGAGAAGCGCGTTAGCCGGAGCGTAGCGAAGGCGAAAGTACCAGCCCCTTTACGGTCTTGTTAGTTTAGTTGACGTACAAGTTACAAACTTATTTCTATCTCTAGGTCGAAGTTGTCTGCGCCAAAACTTCGACCAGGAATGAGTTTCGATTCTAAACCCAACCACATTGCCGAAGTTGAACAAGAGAAATCAGACCTCGAAAATGAAATAAAATCCCCCTATGGTCTTGTTAGTTTGGTTAACGTACAAGTTACAAACTTGTTTCTATCTCTAGGTCGAAGTTGTCTGCGCCAAAACTTCAACCAGGAATTGAGATTGACCAGAAATATACTAGAACGAGGAACCTGCTAGTTGGAGTGTAGCGTAGGTCAATCTGGTCGAAGATTAGCGCCGAAGGCATGCGTATCTTCGACCCAGAAATAGGTTAAAGCTTGTAGCTTTCGAACTACCAGTCAATAAATTCAACTGGAATTAATCCTTTCCCTCCTGAGTAGTCTATAGCACTACTATACACATAGTGATGGACCTCTTCTACCCATTGCTCCTTTACTGGATTTAAATGCAAATACTCCAACCGTTGGTCAATCATTTGATTGCTAGTCAAGGCAATAGGATGATTCCCTTGTTGCCAAAATTGGTAGTACTTATTGTTACTGTTTTGCTCTCCGGCAGACTTAAAAATCCAGAGCATCCAATTTCTTCTGCTCTCAGTCGGGTTATTTTCAATGGCATGAATTATCCTCTTACTCGTGTAGCGTTTTAGGTCTCTCAGAATATCAGACAGATTAGACCCCTCCTGCGCGGATGCAATAAGGTGCACGTGATTGGTCATGATCACCCAGGCATATATAATCAATCCTTTTCGCTGTTGACAAAACCTAAGACTGTCGACAATGATATCCTTGTATAACGGCCTTGTAAGAACATCGACCCATTGTACTGTCGAAAAACTGACGAAATGAGGGCATTGATGATCCCGGATTTGATATTTAAATCCCATGAATTTGTTTGGTTGGTTAATCCGCAAGTTACAAACTTGCGTCTATCTTTTGGTCGAAGTTGTCTACGCCAAAACTTCGACCAGAAATTAATATTGACCGGAAACGTACTGAAATATGAAACCTGCTAGTAAGAACGTAGCGAATCCTGAACAAGGAGGCATCTTTCCATTCGCATCGTCCCTCTTTTAGCCTTCCTTTGCACCATGCATCCAGGCGTGGAACAAAAACTTCTTAAACTCACCAATGCACAGGTGTGTGAGCATCTGCACACCATTCAATCGCTCTGGAGTGGGTATGGCACCATTGCCCGATATCAACTTGATGGCTCTTCGGCCAATACCGTAGTAGTTAAACACATCGCGGCAACGCCATCCACACAACACCCAAGAGGTTGGAACACAAGCACCAGTCATAACCGAAAAGTACGCTCATATGAGGTAGAAACCTACTGGTACAAACACTGGAGTAAACAATGCCCCAAGACCGCTCGAATCCCTGAACATATTGGAACTTTTAACGAGGGTGATGACATTTACCTCGTACTGGAAGATCTCAACCATAGCTTCCCACTTCGCAAACAGGAAGTGCGACTCAGTGAAGTCAAGACCTGTCTGGATTGGCTCGCCCATTTCCATATGAATTTTATGCAGCATAAACCAACCGGATTGTGGGACATAGGAACGTATTGGCATCTCGATACCCGACCCGACGAGTTTGAACTTATTGAAAACAAGGAGCTCAAGGCAAAGGCCCGACGCATCGACGAAGTACTAAACAATTGTAAGTTTAAAACCCTGGTGCATGGCGATGCCAAACTGGCCAATTTCTGCTTTAGCACAGACGGGCAACATGTGGCTGCGGTGGACTTCCAGTACGTCGGTGGTGGTTGCGGCATGAAAGACGTAGCCTACTTCTTAGGCAGCTGTTTGTCGAGTGAAGAATGTGAGGTATACGAAGCAGAACTACTGGATCATTACTTCCACACGCTCCACCAGGCCTATCTGCAACAGGATCACGACTTCGAATTTGAGGCACTAACAACGGAATGGCGACAGATGTATACCATTGCCTGGACCGACTTCACCCGCTTCCTACTCGGTTGGATGCCCACCCATCAGAAGCTGCATGGGTATAGCCTAAGACTGATGAATCAGGTATTGGCATCTCTGTGAATCATTGCTACACCATTAACTAATCGTTGTACTTCTTTAATACCAAAGCCGCACAATGCCCACCAAAACCGAAGCTGTTGCTTAACGCATACTGGACGTTCTTTGCGACACTTTTACCAAGCGTCAGATTCAACGATGTGGGTATATCCTCATCCACATTCACCGTATTGATGGTCGGTGGAATGATATCCTGTTGGACGGACAAACTGGTGGAAATGGCCTCAATCACCCCAGTGGCTCCCAGTAAATGCCCGGTCATTGACTTAGACGCACTAACCTGCAGTTGCTCCATGTGATTGCCGAACAATCTTTCAAGCGCTCGAATCTCCGACAAGTCGCCAATACCGGTTGACGTGGCGTGTGCGTTTACATAGTCAATTTGCCCTTGAGCAATGCCCGCTTCGGTGATAGCCGCGTCCATTGCCAGAAAGGCGCCAAGTCCTTCCGGGTGCGTTCCGGTAATGTGATAGGCGTCGGAACTTTCTCCTCCCCCAACGACTTCGGCATAGATCTCAGCGCCTCGTTTCACGGCAGAATCCAGACTCTCGACAACTATTGCCCCGGCGCCTTCGCCGACCACAAACCCATCCCGACCTTTATCAAACGGCCTGGAGGCCGTCTCGAAACCACTGTTATTGGTCGACATAGCCTTCATAGCGTTAAACCCACCAATCGATGCCTCGGTTATTGGAGCTTCTGACCCACCGGCAATGATGATGTCGGCCTTGCCCAATCGAATGTAGTTAAACGCCTGTATGATGCTTTGCGTGGAAGATGCGCAAGCAGTAACTGGTGTATAGTTCACGCCTCGCAAACCATGTTTGATTGAAATAGTACCCGACAAACCGTTGGCGATGATTTTGGTGATGAAAAATGGATTAAACCTAGGGTTAAAATCGCTCTGAGCATAACCAATTACTTCTTTCTCAAAGGTCTCAAAACCACCCACACCACTGGAAAAAATAACACCAATCCTATTTGTGTCCAGCGTCGAAAAATCGAGTTCTGCATCGGTTATCGCTTCCTCGGCGGAGATCAAACCATATTGACTAAATCGATCAAGCTTTCGCGCTTCTTTGCGATCGAAGTAATCCAATGCGTCGTAATCTTTTACCTCACAGGCAAACTGCGTTTTGAACCTGAACGCGTCGAATCGGGTGATCTTTTGCACACCCGAAACACCATTCACCAGGTTATTCCAGTACGTTTTTACGTTGTTCCCTATTGGAGTTATCGCTCCTAATCCTGTTATCACTACTCTTCTCATGCCTGACCATTGATTAGATTAGAAGTACCTCGAGCCACTAAGCGATTCGAATCTTTATGGAAAATCTCACAAACTGCGTTCGACAATCGCCTGCCCTTTTTAAGCACTTTTGCCTTGATATTGACCACATGGCCAACCTGAATACCAGAGAAATAGTCGACCGACAGATTTATGCTCGAATGAAATACTCCATCGCCATAGCTATATAGGGCAACGCCAATAGCATCATCGATGATGCTTGCGGAAATACCCCCGTGCAGCTGATCCAATGGATTGCAAAACTCCTTGCGTACTTTTAATTCCAGGTGCACTTCCCCCTCCTCTGCGTGAATGATGGTTGGATTTAACCAGCGCATAACCGGCGATGGTGACTTCGACGCATCCTGCCCAATCTGACTTTTTAAAAAGTTTAATGTCTCGTTCATATGTATTATTTGCACATATACCGTTCGGTATATTATTGTCTAAAAATTTTATTCTTGTGCCAGCTGCTCAACATCGCACATCAACATATCGATGTTGTTCAACAGTATGGTATGATCTTTCAACGTCTTGGCAAGCAGTATGCTGCCTTCAATCAGAGCCAACATTCGGTACGTCCACTGCTCGACGTTCACTGGTTTGATTTCCTTTTGTTCGATACCGGCTGTTAAGATGTCTGCAACGCGTTTATGCCAACCACGTATTGCCTTGACTACTTCCGTTCGCAAAGATTCATTGCCATTATCAGCATCAACAGCGGTATTGAGGATTGCACAGCCTCCATTCTCAAAAATTGGCTTATAGGCCAGTTTATAATGTTCCAGGAAAACCAGCAGCTTTGACACGGCATTGTCTTCCAATTCTATTTTGCGTAAGATGGGTTCGCTCTGAAACTTGTAGTTGTAACGGAAGGCTTCAATGGCCACTTCATTTTTATCCTTGAAGTTGCCGTAGATACTGCCCTTGGTTAAACCGGTGGCGTCTGTTAAATCTGACAAATACGTCCCCGTGTATCCCTTTTCATTAAAGATACGAGCTGTTTTCTCAATAATCAGTTGACGTGTTTTTTCAGATCTTACCACGAGGCAAATATACCGATCGGTATATCAAAAATCCAACTCGTAGTAAAATTCGTTTTACTCCTATAGTTATTCTATCCCGAATACGCAACCTGTTGGTTTGATGGATCGGGAGAGTTATTCAAAATCATTCTAAGGTTGTATATACAACCGCTCTTTATACCTTTGCCTTGTGAATCTCGAAAACCTCGAATCGTTTGACCCACGCATGTGTATTTCTGGAAAGATGACCCGCATTAACCGAATCACGGCCAACATCTTCCGGAAGCACCTGCACCCTTACGACATCACTAACAGCCAAACCACCATTCTTTTTATACTTTCCAAGCATCAGGGACTCCCGCAAAAGCGACTCTCCGAAATTGCCGTGCTCGAAAAATCAACCCTCCTTCTTAACCAAGCGGAAACAATCTAGAGGAATATGCTCAAAAACGGGGCTATCCAGAAAAGGCTATTATTTTTCAGGTCATAAGTAACATCCAACTTCAAAATGACATTCCACTAAAATCAATGCCTAGATAGTGATCAAATCCGTGCAGATACATAAACTCCTCAACACTCTCATCAAACTCCTTAGAGCTATCTTGCCCAGGAACTGGAACTACGAGTTTCGTCTGGTTATCTAAATCATGAATGATGCATCTATCATGTTCGACATCCAAGTGATGAATCTCCCCTGACTTACAACTGACCAGATCGTGAATTACCGTAAAGAAATTGACTCCCCCAAATGAAAGAAGTCTTTTAAGTTCAGTGGTATTCCATGGCCTTAATAGGAGCCTTTGGTTGTGCATATAGTGATAAGCAGTGTCGTGCCACACGCATGAGCTTCCGAAATACTCAAGTGGTGGACTCTCGTTTCCTATCCGAACATCATTAAAGATCATCTCCCAAACTGCGATTCGACCGCTCCAGCACCTTTGTTTGAGAATTTGCTCGGAGAAGTGTGAAATCCCTCTATCGGAAAGCTCATCCCACCTGTAGTTAGACTGGGTCAACTGCGGCCTTTTGGCTTCAAATACGCCAACCTTGATATTAGAACCAGTACGAAAGATAATAATCCCGTCCGCGCCAATTCTCCTTTCTGTTCTGGTGTCAAGTGTTTGGGAGTGGCATTGGATATTATTATATCTTCCTTGAAGTGAAGAACGTATACGAGTAGCTAGGGTCGAAACGTAGTCGCGTTCGCCTACAATGATTCCGTCTATTAGCTCCAACCTACATTCATGATCCGCTTGGGCAAAAAAGCGAGCCAGTTCGTTGGCAATTATGTGGTTTCCGAACATATTAAATTAGTATAACGTTAGGTTCCAGATTCTAAATCTTACTTAGGTAAACTTATAACCATTGGATCGCATAAAAAATAGTTAAGTGTGACCGTTTTTTTACTCAAATTCCCGAAAGAGCACAAAAACACGTAGTCAAACATTCTACATACATACGTGGGCTTATGTAGTAGGCACTTTCAACTTCATAACTTTGGTTGATGCAAGAACCAATATCCACAAGTTGAAAAGTACTTTTACTGTGTTAGATTCAATTGAGCAAAGAGCATGTCCCATACATATAATCGAATATACCCACATGTGGTGATTTCTCGGGAATGACAAAATCCGAAATTTGGAAAAGCAAAACAGCCCACATGATTACTATGATTGAAGCAAAACTAATAATGAACGCTGACGACTATGGAGCGACCACGTACATTAACAATGGCATATTGGAAGGAATTCAACAAGGAATAATTAATTCCGTTTCCGTATTTGTGACTTATCTCGAAGTAGATAACACCTTGGAAGGGCAGGAAGCGGAACTAATAAAGTTAATGGAGGTTGTAAAAAGAGCAGAGCAGAGAGTTGAGATAGGTTTACATCTAAGTCTAAACGTAGGAAAGGCCCTTACTCACGACAAAAATAAAATCCGATTGTTGTTAAAGCCCTCTCGAGGTAAGAAGGGTAGTCGCGTGCCAAACCCATATTTACGAAGTCTTGAAAGGATCAACGTTACAGAGGAATATTGTAGACAGGCAAGGATAGAAATGGAGGCTCAAATTTTGTATTTGAGGGAATTCCTGGCCCAATATGGTAAGAAGGTTGACCACATAAATCATCATGTTGGTTTTGTCACGTTCAATTCAAAACTATGGGCAACCTTCGTTGACATAGCTAAGAAATATGACCTAGCGGTTAGGAGTCCAATTGGGTATACGCAAAGAGCAGAAACATATTGGAAAACTGGCTTTTTCATAGGAGTAAAGGACCAAGCCATTAAGAAAATGACAAAAAAAATTGCCAGAAACTTTGGTAGATTCAAACGATATCAAATTATCGACTCTGTACGGGATTTTCTATTCAGACGGAAAGAGCTTATGGAGGCAAGGTTTGAGTATGCCCGCGAACAAGGTGTATGCATGCCTATGACATTCAACGACAACTATTACAACGAGGCCACAGCGCGAAAAGCCCTAAATTTTTTGAGATCTTTTGAGGACGGTGAGATTAAAGAATTCATGCTTCACCCATCGTTGTATCAACCAACATACACTTTACCACAAGGTTTCGCCAAAGGGTCGGTGAGACACAGATATCGTGAGTTAAAAGTCATACTGGAGAAGGAATTTATTCAAAACGGACAAGTGGTCAAACTCTCTGATGTGATAAAGGGCCAATCCACTATCGTATCAAGTGATGGTAGCAAGGAGATTTCGTTTGAGTTGATAAACTATGGAGACTTAGCAAAACATTCATACTAAAAGCAGGGGATATAACGAAAAGACCTGACCAGCATTGGTGCACCCCTCAAGTACTATTCAAAATCATTCTAAGGTTGTATATACAACCGCTCTTTATACCTTTGCCTTGTGAATCTCGAAAACCTCGAATCGTTTGACCCACGCATGTGTATTTCTGGAAAGATGACCCGTATTAACCGCATCACGGCCAACATCTTCCGGAAGCACCTGCACCCTTACGACATCACTAACAGCCAAACCACCATTCTTTTTATACTTTCCAAGCTTCAGGGACTCCCGCAAAAGCGACTCTCCGAAATTGCCGTGCTCGAAAAATCAACCCTCAACCGAAACCTTAAACGCCTCTACGACAAAGAATTGGTGAGTCGGAAAGACTTTCCGGTGATCTCCATCACCAACAAAGGCAAACAATTTGTAAACGACATCATACCAGCCTGGCGAAACGCCATGGACGAAATAACAAACATCCTCAACCCCGAAGGAGAACAAGCCTTGAACCTGCTTCACAACAAACTCGTATAAAAAATTTAAACAACAAGTTGTATATACAACACAAATAACATCCACATGACACTAAAACTTGGTTACATCGCCCTCACAGTCTTCATGTTTCTATTGCTCATACGCTTTGGAAACCATGCCATCAACAAAAGCGCACATGATCAACAAGACAAAACACGCAAAAAAAGAACTTTGCTTATTGCCATGCTGCTTTGGCAAGTTTACGTCCTTGCTTTAGGTAGTTCGGGTTTCCTGGCCAGCTTTGATCTGCCACCTCGAATGCCACTGCTCCTTATTCTCCCTCTCTTCACCTTTATAGCGGTGTTCCTGTCGAGAAACAAGGCCAAAAAATGGATTCAAACCATTCCCACTCTTTGGCTTACCGGCCTTCAGTCGTTTCGTATTGTGGTGGAAACACTCTTCGTTTTTTCGGTAACCGCTGGTATTCTTCACGAAAACGTAACCATACTCGGATACAACTACGATATGATTGTAGGGCTGACCGCCCCGATTATGGCCTTGGTTATTTACCGATCGAAGACAACGCCCAAAAAGCTTTTAATTGCCTGGAACTTCTTTGGTATTGCTGTGCTGGCCTGCACGGTGTTCGTATTTCTTTCTACGGCCTTCTTTCCAAACATCTATGGCTTTGAAACAACACCGCTTTCTACCGATTTTGGCATCTACCCATACGTGTTAATACCCGGCTTTCTGATGCCGACCGCCATCTTTGTCCACGTCCTTTCCATCGTCCAGTTGCGACGCACGTAACTAAGTGGGTATTGAACCGGTAGGTGGTAAAAGCTATTTTTGTCACATGACCGCCTCATCCTGGAAATCGATCGCACTGGGTTTCTTGTTTCTTTCCTCAATTGCCAGGAGCCATGCAGAAGGCAACCGTTTCAACTGGAAATCAGTTGGTGTGACGGGCAATGCATCGACTCAGGTTACTGATTTCGGTACGATAAACTACAATACCCAGATTTATGGTCTCCGATTCTCAAACCTCAACCAACGAAAGTTTGGTATTTATTATGGGCTTCAATTGAATCAAACCGTTTTGGGTGGATCAAAATACCAGTTCGACGATCAACAACAGACACACAATTTTTCCTATGACCTGGTGTTTGTAAATCAGCCGCACGAATTTGGTAAAGCAAGTCTTGACCTGGGCTTCACCAAAAAAGTTATGAGGGCATCCTGGTTCTATTTTGGATCTGGGCTATGTTATCATCGGAGCTTTCATGAGGTTTCGCTTTTTGAGGAAGATGGGCGCTTCGTAGAGACCATTGAAGCCGAAAAAACCAACCTCGATAAACGCTACACGCCTTCTGGAGAACTTGGCTTTGTCTTCAACCTACGTCTGTTCAATATTGGTCTGGGGATCAAGTCGTACGACGTCACCGCTTTTGATTTTAACGATGCTTATTATTCGGTTATGCTTGGACTTACCTTAAAACGAAAGAACCAAAAATGAAAAAACGTTTAATTATCACCGGGCTTGTTTCCATGATTCTTTTCTTGACATGTTGTAAGAAGGATTTACCAAACAAGTATTCCGTTTATGAGGGGCAAACCACGCAAAACGTGCTTTCCAACGACGCCAATACAGTCTATCAGGAAAACGCATTCCTTATCGACTCGGTCCATTACAATCTTGAGAGCTCACAGGAACAAATTGACATAGGGACTTTTATTTTCTCGGCACACGATTCCATTGGTATGGATGTTGAGATTGGAGATGTTTTCATGTATACAGGCAACGGTGGATACCTGAGAAAAGTCACCGGTGTAAAATTGGGAAAACGAGGTTTTACTCTGGAAACAGTACAAGCCTCTCTGGCCGAGTTCTTTCTCAAACGTACTATCCAAGAAGTATCGGATCCCATTAAGTACGACTTTTCGGTTAATTCTACGCTCTACTCAGAAGGACCTGAGTCTATAAAAGTATCGGGGAACGTAAGTCTATCCAGTGGTTTTAACTGGGACCTGGTTTTTGACAACGGACTTAAATACCTGAAATACGAGACAAACGCAGCCAGCCTTACTTCATCGTTAAAACTCGATTATGCCCTAGAAGTTGGCGAGACATATGTCGATTTCGAGAAAACGATTGCTACCAGATCTAAGTTTACACCAGTCGCGGGTATTCCCTTTATCACCACAATTAAACTGGTTGCTCGAGTAAAAAGTACCGTTGAAGCAGAACTCAAGAGTTCAGCATCTGGAAGTATGAACACGGCAGTTCAACTTGGGGCGGTGTATGACGGTTCTTCGTGGACCTACATCAAGCAGTTTAACCCGAACTTCTCCTACACCATTGAGCCGCCTAAAGACAAGATTAAGGGAAGTTTGGACGTGAGCGTAGTTCCGGTTATCGAGGTGAAGGTACTGAGTTTATTAGGCACCGAAGCCGAATTGGTACAATCGAACAAGGTTGTAGGCCAGGTAAGTATTACCGACAAGGCCTGGAAGTTTGATGCAGTTGGAAGCCTGGATGCTTCTATTGGTCTGGATTTGACCATTTTTGACGATGACGTTGACAATCCGAGTACTGAGTTTAACGTAGGACAATGGTCGTATTATTCTACCCCTACTACAATGGCCCTGTTTTCCGGAGATGGTCAGGATTATGTTGCAGGACAAGCACTTAAAGAGCCAATCGTAGTTCGAGTTGGCGACAGTTACGGAAATCCTCAATCCAATGTGCATGTGACTTTCGAGGTTGGACCCGAGGACGGAAGCATCCTTACTGATTCAAAGGTTTGGACCAACGAAGAAGGTAAGGCACAAGCCAAATGGAAGCCAAAGAACGAGAACAGCACCTTGCAAGTAGTTGTTAAAGACGTCAACGGCATCCATTTGAAAGGAAGCCCAATAGAAATTAATGCCCATAATGGGTATTTCACAGATCCTCGTGATGGTGAAGTATATCGTACTACCAAAATTGGGGACCAAATCTGGTTCGCACAAAATCTTAGGTACAAAAATTCCGACATTGTGGAGTTCACGGACGTATACCTTTGGCGAAAATGGTACGACCTTTTTTGGGGTGGTACCTCAACCAGACCGGGATTTTGCAACATAGACTTTGACAAAGCGAATGACCAGACATATGGAAAACTTTACAACTTTTATGCAGTTGAGCAGGTTGACCTATGCCCTAACGGCTGGCACATACCCACTCAAGCTGATCTGGAAAAGTTGAGGACGTATCTGGGAGATAACCCAGGAGGAAAACTAAAATCGAAAACGATTTGGCAGGCACCCAACACCGGAGCCACTAATGAAACTGGCTTTTCAGGGCTACCGGGATACAGAAACTTCAGTGGGGATCAAATAATGGCTCTTGGATACTTTTGGAGTTCAACCCGAAGATTAAAGAATGGCAATAACAACAATGCGTATGTGGGAAAACTGGAGTATGACAATAATTTGTTCCAGATTACATTCCAAGGAATAAACAACGCATGTTACTGTAGGTGTCTAAAAGACCAATGAGGGTTCGGCTTGCCTATTACTTGTAAATCAAATCCTGCAACACCTTCACAACTTCATCATGCCCATTGATCCTGGCAATATCAATGGGTAAGCTGGATTTAGTATAGGTTACATCACGCATCTCACCATCCAACCGAATCTCGCGTTGTAATTCAGAACGTGTACCTGAGCGGAGTTCCTGAAATTGGTAGAGATACCGAACACAGTTATCCGAACCATAATAGGCCGCCCAGTGCAGATAGTTCCAGCCGTATTCGTCTACTTTCAATGGGTCTACCCCATATTTGACATAAAGTGATAACAAGTCTCCTGCATTGACTGCCAGGAGGTCATGAATACACACATTCTCCCTGGCAAAATCTAACTTATACTTTTTAAAGGTCTCCACCTTTGCCACAGCATCGTACCATCCGGTTGTAACCGAACACAAATACCCGGAACCATCGTTCGGGTTAGCACCATGTTTCAGGTAAAGTTCAACCAATTTAGCATCTCTATAACGACATGCATTGTGCAAAGGAGTCCACCCATTGTCCTTTCGACCTGCCACGTCCACCCCCTGCTCAAGCAGGTACTTATTCATTTCATATGAACTGTATTTAGAAGCGATATGGAGAAGCGTTTTTTGATATTTTCCCTGATCAAAATGAAGGTCATGCCCCTTGTTTACCAACAGCTTCACGTCATTGATATTGCTATGAAACACCGCACTTTCAAGTGGGTCACGCAGTGTATCTGTGTTCCAGCGTTTGTTCCGAATATCGCGTCGAACTTCCTCACTTAAGACATATGTCTCGGTGGTGGCACTGGGCGACACTTTACACCCTGTCAAAAGACTGACTAACAAAAGGGTAACAATTGGGAACAGCGGAATGTTAAGCATGGTAGAGGTCTGAATTTTATTATCAAAAATATGGTCTTTGGGTTTGAAAGTCATGCTTATCACTCCAACTTCAAATCAATATGCTCCAACTCCTGAATCATGCTGACAATCATGTCAAACAAGGTTTCTCCCTTATGTTTCCTTGCGAGTCGTAATTCCTCCTTCACGTATTTCCGGTTTGACTTGTGGCAGGTCTTCAAATTTGACTCGATGTACTTGATCGTTTCCGACCAGGATAAATCCGTTCTGCTTTTTTCGGCATCTATCCAGACAAGTTCGATGGGCTCTTCATAATCGAAAGCACCAAATCCACCCCAAAACACATCGTTGACCGCATCCAGATTCCTACCAATCCTCCAGTCCAAGCCCTGAGCAAGAACCCGTTCCACCTCATCATAAAATCCACTTAGGTCAGAAAAATTCTGTCCATTGATTCGAAACGTTTTCTTTTTTGATGGTGCGGTCATTGGTTATTCTTTAAATGGTTGATGTAATTGGTTAATAATCCTCTTATCTGTTCGGCTGCTACAGGGTTTGCGGAATGCACCTTAAACTCGAGATCGCTCAGGTCGAGACCGGATTCATACACCAGCCATTTGGCAGCTGCAAGTCCGTCGGGTGCCACTTCTCCATTCTCATCCAACCCAAGGTCGTTGTCAAAACTAATAAAATCCGGTAGCCCGTTGGCAGTGATGTAGGTTACAAAGGCACGGTAGGTTCTGACAACGTCGAACGAGTCCCGCGAAGCAACATCGTAGACCATATCTACGGTGCGTATATCATCGAGGAAGAGCTTTTTGGTCATCGGCATAAGCAACATCACCTCTTATGGGTAATCCCTTGTGCTTTCATCAGGTCGAGACCATAATTGCGAATTACTTCAATAATTGGAATTGCCGTTCTACCCTTTTCAGTAATCGAATACTCCACCTTAGGTGGCACTACAGCATACACTTCAC
>JAEPQQ010000010.1:59279-64318 GCA_017640445.1 Bacteroidia bacterium
CGATGAATAAAGCCCTCAGCCTCCAATTGCCGTAATTGACTGGTTAACATCTTGTCCGTAATGTGTGGAATATCTTTTTTCAGCTCACCGAAACGAAACACTCGCTCCTTCAACCTCCACAAAATGGGCATTTTCCAGGTTCCGCCTATCCGATCCATAGCAAACTCGACCGGATTGTAGTAGACCTTGTTGTTGTAAATAAAATCTGGCATAACAACCTAATTATCAATATACTTTCTCAAAAGTAAGTACCATTCTATTTGGTAAGTATATTGTCAAAGGTAAGTGATGAAAATAATTTTGCCATAAAAAAAGAAAGACAATGAAATCTTATTTCAATCTGGTAGTTCTGGCAAGTATCACGCTATTCACGGCTTGTCAATCGCAGTCGACAGACAAACCAACCGATCAACCCACTCAAGAAACGTCAATGGAAACAACAGAAGCAACCGTACATGAAACAAATGCCTACGTACACGCACACGGCATGCCATTTAAAGGAAAAATACTAATGGTGGCGAGTAGCCCAACAGTTTCTGAACAGACGGGATGGCCTATCGGTTTCTGGGCCGCGGAGCTCACGCACCCACTTCGTGTTTTCCAGGAAGCTGGTTATGAAGTGGAACTGGTGTCTACCGAAGGCGGTAAAATTATGATGGACAGTTACTCAAACCCAACCGATGCAAGTGGGTATTCTGCTCATGACGTCATCTCCCTCGGTTATATGCAAACCGATTGGTTTAACGAAATGCTTGAAAACACTAAAAAGTTAACGGAAGTTAATCAGGACGAGTACAATGCCATCTTTCTGGTAGGTGGTCAGGGGCCCATGTACACGTTCAAAGACAACGCCGATCTGGAGAAATTATTCGCAGACTTCTATGAATCAGGAAAGCCAAGTGCGGCAGTTTGCCATTCTGCTTCTCTTCTATTGGGGGCAAAAAAGTCGGACGGAGAATTGATTGTAGATGGTAAAACATGGACTGGTTTTGCAAATGCCGAAGAGGAATATGCGGACAAAGCTGTAGGGCAAAAGATCCAACCGTTTTGGATCGAAGAAGAAGCCCAAAAACTGGGAAATACAACGTTTAAGGTTGCCGCCCCATTTAGCTCGTACGCCATTGAAGATGGTAATCTGATTACCGGTCAACAGCAAAATTCAGGAGCAGCTGCTGCACTGTTGGTAGTGGATCAACTATCCAAAGGGTAACGATGAGAAACCTTGTTTCAGGAACAGGCATTAGCACCTTGTTTAGCTGTTTCGTACTTCTCGTTTTCGCTCCATTGGCTAAAGCCCAGAGCGTTGAGTTAATGCCGGGAAGCGAACGTTTTTTCCTGGACTTCCAGGCACTCAGCTTTTTCGACGAGGGCAGACATGTCTCTGTATTTACACGAGCCCGAGCTACTGCTGAGTATCGCGAAACATCAACCGATTTGTTCTCAGGTGCCTACCTCAACTACACAACATCCACCGGTATTGGAGGGAGTGTAATTGGCCGAATTGCATCAAATAGTTCGGGTGTTGATGCGGGTATTCACTTCTTCAAGGCCAATGGAACAATTATGATATTTGCCCTCCCCTCGGTAAACATCAATAAGGATTTACTGTACAGTTGGTTTTCGATCTTCCGGTATACTCCTGCCTTAAAGAACGACTGGAAACTGTATTCAAGCCTCGAGCTGTTCTCCGCCTTTGGAGAAAACGGACATTTGAGCAGTGTACAGCGTATCCGATTAGGACTTGACTTCAAGCGTTCTCAGTTTGGGGCAGCCATAAACATGAGACAAAGTCCGTTTTCTGAAACAGACATAAATCCTGGTATATTTATCCGGAAACAGTTTAACTAAAACAATGAATATAGCGATTATAGGTACTGGAAATGTAGGTGGTGCGTTGGCAACCAAATGGGCCAACGCTGGCCACCTCATCCATCTCGGTGTGAGAGACCCTGAAACAGGGAAACATTTGGCCCTGCTAGACAACATAAATACTGATTGTTGCTCCGTTTTGGATGCAGTCAAACGATCGGAAGTAATCCTTATTGCAACCCCGGCTCCGGCTGCAATAGAAGTAGCCAAATCCCTTGGAAATACCGAAGGAAAGGTAATTATTGATGCCATGAACATTGTAATGGGGCGTGGCCCCGAAAACTATACCAACACGGCCGAGGCCCTTCTTGACAACACACAAACCCGCGATGTAGTAAAGTGTTTTAACACCACCGGTTTCAACAACATGGTTGACACGAATTATGGGGAACTAGCCATTGATGCCTTCGTTGCAGGAGATAGCTCGAAAGGGCAGGAAATCGCGAAACAACTTGCCCTCGACGCTGGTTTTGGAGCGTGTTATTCAATTGGTGGAAACGATCGGTTTCATCTTCAGGAACAGTTTGCCTGGTTCTGGATCAATCTGGCCATGTTCCAGGGTCACGGTCGAGAAATTGGCTTCAAGCTTTTGAGCCGTTAATCTAATCAAAAAACGAATCCCAAATACCTTTACTCCATTACCTTTGAAGCATGAACGGGTACCAGGTTGCACTTGATGTTAAGTACGAAGACGATAATGCGACTATCGGGTATGTGGTATTTGAAGATGAAAACAGCCTATCTCCAATTACGGAAGGCACAGCTCAGCATGAGGGTGTAGCTCCCTATGTTCCGGGATCATTCTATCAACGTGAACTACCCTGTCTATTAACCGCTATTGATCTCATTGAAGAGGCCATTGGCCTCATTTACATTGATGCAAACGTTTGGCTCGGCGATACTGAACCCGGTTTGGGTAAACATCTCTATGACGCCTTGCATGGAAGTATCCCGATTATCGGTGTCTCAAAATCGGCTTATAACCGAACCACCAATCGAATACAACCTGTTTTGCGCCCCAGTTCGTCCAATCCACTCTATGTGTCAAGCGTTGGCATCGACCTAAACGATGCATGTCTAAAAATTCAGCAAATGGCTGGTAGCTATCGTCTGCCTGATATGATCAAGCGAGCAGACGTTCTCAGTAGGTCAGAAGCCTAATTGAGTGCTTTCAACTCCTCTCGCAAAAAGTACGATTAAAACAGACCTTTCTTTTTCTTTTCAATAAACAAGTCGTCAATCACCTCAGAGTTAAGGTACTCCACCGGTTGATCAGCAACCATTTTGTGATAAACCGATGCGATAAATACCATTTCAGCCGACGACACGATGGCATGAATCAGGAAGGCCACTAATACGCCAACCGCAAGACCAAAGAACACGTTTACCGAACCAGCAATTAAACCAATGGGCAATGCGATAATCAACATACCTACAAAGGTTACTGCACCAAAACTAAAAGAAGCGCCAATTGACTCACCCCATTTGTTTTTCATAATACCCGTGGAGCGTTTTAAGGCCTCAACGGGGCCCAGGTCTTCGTATGCCAAAACCGGAACGACGAAAAAGGTTACAATCGACCAAACCACACCAATGATGCTCGAAATGATCTGACCCACTGTTCCGGAGTTTTCCTGAATCGCCTTGAGGATCAGACCTACTGTAGCGGCTAACACCGACCACCCTAGAATAGTTGGAATTCGGGTGGCTGCAAATCGTACGCCATCCGAGAAACTGGGTTCTCCACCCTGGAGGTAAACCCGTGTACAATGCACAAGGCCGATATTAAAAAAGACCACTATGAAGTAACTTACTAAATAGAACAGAAACGCTATAACATAATCGAGGGTCTCGCTGTTCTCAATCACCAAATCCAGTTCCATTCCGTAGTTTAAAATAGCTACTCCTACGAAACTTGCCAGGATGGCAACCAGTGCCAATCCCGAAATAATCGGAAACAGTATCAACTGTTTGTTCCTGCGTATAACTTTAAGGCTGAGAAACGCCATGTTCCAACCCTTTCCAATTCTACTAAATACTCCCATGTGTTGTTGTTTTTCCCGAAATATAACAAAACGGTATGGAATAGCAGATACCTTGATCACCCGTTACAATGGATTTTCGTTCTGAGTTGATCATAAAACGATAAGTTCTGCAGTGGTTGTTGAGCATCGATTCGAATTCCGTACCTTCGTCGCTTTACCTCTGAACAATGAAACAATTCTTTTACACCCTTGTATTTCTGTTGTTTGCAGGCCCGTTGGTTGGGCAAACACAACTTGATTGGTCAAGTCATGGACAAGACAACTATGGTATTAAAGCACCTGCTGAATGGACATTTGACAACTCCGGGCTTATGGGAACCAAGTTTCTGCTTATGTCTCCACTAGTCGACAGCACGGACGACTTTAGTGAAAATATTAACCTCATTGTTCAGGATGTATCGGAGTCCAGTCTCAGTGTGGAACAATTCGCGTTGTTTAGCCTCGAATTGGTTAAGAAAATGGTCAACGATGTAGAAGTTGTAAAGTCGGAACTCGAAAAGAACGATGGTATGGAGCACTACCACGTCGAATACACTGGCCAACAAGGTGAATATAAGCTTCACTGGGTTCAATATTTATATCTAAACGAGGGGAAGGCCTATATCCTAACCGGTGTTGCCCGACAGGAGACCAGTGATCAATACGTTGGTATTCTCAACAAGATCATGTCTACATTCTCGTTTAAATAGAAAAAGGCTGCCCAGGCAGCCCAATTCAGTTCGACAAAAAAGTATATTTAGTTACCAGCGATAGGCAAGTCCTACCGTAAAGCGTTTTCCGTATATGTAGCGTTCGGAATAACTTCCTATAGAAAGATCTCCGTACGATACCCCCAGATTGGCAGACATCTTTTTGTAATTAAGACCGAGTCGGTGATTAAATGTAATTACCGGGTAGGCCACATAATTAGAAGATCGTTGTGCCAATTCAGACTGATTGGCTGACAAATTCTCTTCGCGGGTATCAAATCGCATTCGGTTCGACAGGGTAATCAACACCCCAATGTCAATACCATACTCAATCGACAGGTCTTTATCCCGATTCAAATATGTTCCAACGTTGTAGCGTTTACTCACTTGTAAGCCAGTAAGTGAAATGGTTGCATTTCGGCTATCTCTCGACACC
>JAEPQQ010000110.1 GCA_017640445.1 Bacteroidia bacterium
TGTTGGCCCAGGTTTCGAAAACGTTGGCGTCTGGTCGACAGCGGTGGACCACGCCGTGGGTAGCGGAACACCTGAATTTGAAGGTGCAACCTGCACCACCAGAGGCTGTGACCTGAACGCCAAAGGTTTTAACAGCATTGTAGAAACACTAACCGAATATGATCAGGAATCGATGCAGCTGGCATTTGACATTGTAGAAGGATTACCCGGGTTTGTTTTGTCGGCACGAAGTCACTGGCAAGTGGTTGCCTTAACCGACTCCACGTCTACTATGAACGTGACCAGCACCGTTCAAATGAAACCATTTCTGGGGAGTTTAATGGGCGGGGCGTTTAAGCGTAATGCAAACCGCATAATACCGACTATTCTCGAAGACCTGAAGGTATATGCCGAAACGGGCGATGTATCTGAGTCAAAACGCAAGCGAATGGAAGTGCTGGCGAAGAAATAATTCGTATTCAATTCACATCACAAAGCGGAGGCCTCGGCCTTCGCTTTTTAGTCAAAAATCTTACCAGGGTTAAGAATGTTATTGGGATCAAAGGCCTTTTTGATGGAGCGCATTAGGTTTAAATGGGTCTTGGAAAAAACCTCATTCATATAGCGTTTCTGAACATAACCAATACCATGTTCTCCACTAATGGTACCTCCCAAACGCTTGCACAAACGGAAAATTTCTCGAATTCCCTCTTCGAGATGAGCGCCGTTCCACTGCTCATCCGTTAAACTGTCCTTTAAAATGTTAACGTGCAGGTTGCCATCGCCGGCATGGCCGTAACAAACCGATTCAAAGCCATAACGACTTCCAATTTCTTTTACCCCATACATCAATTCCGCCAAATGACTTCGCTTTACAACGGTATCTTCTTCCTTGTACACGGAATGATGTTTAACCACTTCCCCAATGCTTCTCCGTATTTGCCACCATGCTTCCTTCTGAGAAGAAGAGTCGGCAAAAAGTACATCGGTGATTCCATGCGACTCCAATACACCGTTAATCGATTCACACTCGGCATAAAGTGATTCCAGATCATTCCCGTCTACCTCAATGAGTAGCGCCGCATTCGACGACGGGGTAAGCGGGTTTGATAGCTGCAACGCCTCACAAGCAAGGTCAATACCCTTCTTTTCCATCAGTTCCATTCCAGATGGAACGACGCCTGAGCGCATAATCTCGGAAACCGCCTTGCACGCATCGGTAGCCAGGTCAACATTTGCCCACATCAGTAAATCGTGCTGTGGTTTCGCCACCAATTTGAGTACAACCTTGGTAATAACACCCAGTGTTCCTTCGCTACCAACCATCAACTGAGTAAGGCTATAGCCTGTCGAATTTTTCACCGTATCAGCTCCCGTCCATATGACTTCCCCATTCGGAAGAACCACTTCCAGATTTAGGACGTAGTCTTTTGTCACGCCGTATTTTACGGCTTTCGGGCCACCACTGTTATGGGCCACGTTACCGCCTATAAAGCACGAACCCTTACTTGCCGGATCGGGAGGATAAAACAATCCCTTAGCCTCTACGGCATTTCGCAATACTTCATTAATTACTCCAGACTCCACCGTAACCTGCATATTGTCTTCATCAATTGCAAGAATTCTGGTGAAACGCTCCAAAGACAAACAAACACCACCGTGAATGGGGAGGCTTGCCCCGCTTAATCCTGTGCCCGCTCCACGAGCAGTGATCACCACCTGGTTAGCGTTACACCATTGCAGCAACTTACTTACATCTTCTACGGTTTCCGGCTTCACCACAACCTGAGGTTTGAAAACAAAATCCTCCGTTTCATCCTGGCCATAACGGACCAGACTTTCTTCGTCGTAAACCACCTTATCTCCTCCTAGTAAGTTCTCTATTTGTCTAACAATTTCCACGTTGGTATATAAAATTCAGATAGTTATCGAAATAATTAATATCGCGTGACAAAATACGTATTATTGAACACAAAAATCGATTTAATGAAGAAGCAATACGGACTAATCCTTGCCTCACTGTTTATCCTTTCCGGGGCCGTAAAAGCGCAAAATCCCATTACCCTTGAAGATATATGGAGTAAAGGGAGTTTTTTTCCCAGTATGGTAAGTGGTTTTATCAATCTGAAAGATGGTAAGACTTATTGTAAGATTGAGCAAAACCAGGAAGGTAATACCCAGGTGGTAATGTACTCGTATGAGACGGGTAAAAAAACGGGAGTGCTTATCGATGGTAAGGCCATCGCCAGCACTAATGGTTTCAAAAATTTTGCCTTTGGTTCGTTTACACTCAGTGAAGATGAGACCAAGGCGCTGATACCGGTTGCCACTGAGTCGATTTACAGGCATTCTTCACGGTCAATCTACTACGTGCTTGACCGAAGCTCAAACAAAATGACTGCCGTTTCAAAAAACAAGGTGCGTTACGCTACGTTTAACCCACAAGCCACCAAGATTGCCTACGTTTATAAAAACGATTTATACGTAAAAGACCTCGCAAAGGGTAAGACAAAACGTTTGACCAAGGATGGAGAGCACAATTCCATCATCAACGGAGCAGTTGACTGGGTTTACGAAGAAGAGTTTTCGATGAGCAAAGGCTTCGATTGGAACGCAGATGGAACCCAAATAGCCTACTACCGATTTGATGAGTCGCATGTTAAACAATGGGACATGGAAGTTTTTGGCGACCTCTACCCCTACCACGAACGGTTCAAATATCCGAAAGCTGGAGAAAGCAACTCTGTAGTAGATGTATACATCACCAACTTAAAAAACAAAGGAAAGAAGCTGGACATTGGATCGGAAAACGACCAGTATATCCCACGGATACAATGGACCAAGGACCCAAATACTCTTAGCCTGCAACGGTTAAACAGGCATCAGAACAAATGGGAACTTTTGATGGTCGATGCAAAAACCCGTGAGGTGAGTGTTAGCCTTGAAGAAACGAGTAAACACTACGTAGACATTACGGATGATATCATATTTCTTGACGACAAGAATCACTTTGTGATCAAAAGTGAACGGAGTGGTTTTTGGCATCTGTACATGCATAAAATTGAAGGACCACAGGTATTCGTTGTAACCCGCGGTGACTGGGAAGTTGATCAACTCCTTGGCATTGACGAAAAAACGCAAAAAGTATATTTCACCTCCACCGAAGTAAGTCCTCTTGAACGACATATTTACGTTACCGGGATCGATGGAAAAGGCAAAACCCAGTTGAGCAAAGAATCAGGAACGCACAGCGCTGCATTTAGCAACGACTTTTCGACGTATCTGCATACTTACAATTCGGCCACTGTGCCACACGTATATTCCATTCGCAAAAACGATGGTTCAATGGTTCGGATGTTGGAAGACAATGCTGCCTTTAAGAAGAAACTGGAAGGCTTTAAAATGGGGCCGATTGCATTTGAGGACATTGACCTCGAAAATGGTGTCAGCCTTAATTCTTACATGATCAAACCGGCCGATTTTGACCCCAATAAGAAATACCCACTGCTCATGTTTGTATATGGTGGTCCAGGGTCTCAACAGGTTCAAAATCACTGGCTTTGGAGCAATTACTTCTGGCATCAAATGTTGGCCAATGAACACGGATACATCATTGCATGTGTCGACAACAGAGGTACCGGTGCCCGTGGAGCTGAATTCAAAAAGATGACGTATTTACAGCTGGGCAAGTACGAAACCGAAGACCAAATTGCAGCAGCGAAATACTATGGCAAACTGAACTATATCGATGCTTCTCGGATTGGCATTTGGGGTTGGAGTTACGGTGGTTACATGAGTAGCCTTTGCCTTACTAAAGGCGCCGATGTTTTCAAATCGGCCATAGCAGTTGCTCCGGTAACCAACTGGCGCTATTACGATAACATTTACACTGAGCGGTATATGCGAACGCCTCAAGAGAATGCGAGTGGATACGACGACAACTCTCCTATCAATCACATTGATAAGCTTAAGGGCAATTACCTGATAATACACGGAACCGGCGACGACAACGTTCACTTCCAGAACTCGGCCGAAATGGTTAAAAAGATGATTGGTAAGAACATTCCATTTGATTCGGAGTACTATCCCAACAAGAACCACGGTATCTATGGCGGCTATACGCGATTACACCTTTTCAATCGTATGACCAATTTCATAGTGGAGAAACTCTAAGCCCTTGTAATCCACCCAAAAATTATATTTTTACCAAAATTTAAATTAGTTATATGAGTGAAGAAGTAATACTAGAGGAGTATAAAGACGACGGTTTACCGGAATCTGGATTTGGGGGTCACCCAAAAGGGTTAATGACCCTGTTTTTCTCAGAAATGTGGGAGCGTTTCTGCTATTACGGAATGCGGGTTCTACTTACCCTGTTTCTGGTTAAATCACTTATGATGGGAGATGCTAAAGCATCTTTGATCTATGGTGCTTATACAGGTTTGGTTTATGCAGCTCCTATTCTTGGAGGGCGTTTGGCAGACCGATTCCTTGGTTATCGATACGCAGTAATGCTTGGTGCCGTTTTAATGGCCATTGGCGAGTTTATTATACTTGGTGGAACCGAGGAAATGCTAATGATTGGAATGGGTGCACTTATTGTTGGTAACGGTTACTTTAAAGCCAACATATCCACGATTGTGGGTAAGCTTTACAAAGATGGAGACCCTCGAAGAGACTCTGGATTTACAATCTTCTATATAGGTATTAACATTGGTGCACTGCTGGCAACAACCCTGGTGGCATACGTAGGTGAAACATATGGCTTTGACAAAGGCTTTGGACTTGCCGGAATAGGTATGTTAACCGGTTTGTTCATCTTTTGGTCGGGCCGAAAAAATTATGCCGCGGCTCCCGGACTGGAGTTCACGGAGGAAGGCAAAAAGACTGCACTGGGACCATTCAACTGGATCCAGGTTATTACCGTTGGATCACTTGGTTTAATACCGCTGTGTTACATCTTGATTCAAAACAACCAATGGATGGATTACATCCTACTTGCCTTGTTCCTGTACATCTCATATTCCATGATTTCTGCTGGTGCGAAAGAAGACGTCAGACAGAATGTTCGGATTTGGAGAGATCGGATGATTGCACTCGTGATCTTCATGATCATTAACATTTCCTTCTGGGCGTGTTTTGAGCAAGCAGGTACGTCGCTTACCCTTTTTGCCGATCGTAACGTAAACCGTGAGATTATGGGCTGGGTAATGCCAGCTTCTATGACTCAGTTTTTTAACCCGGCGTTCATTATCATCTTTGGTTCGATCTTCTCCGTAATGTGGGTGAAGCTTTCGAAAATCGGCAAGAACCCAAGTATACCCTTGAAATTCTCGCTTGGTATTCTTCAACTGGGATTAGGATTCCTGATTACCCAGGTCGGACTTCAATTTGTAAACGAAGCATACCAGGTTCCGTTGTTAACGCTGGTATTCCTTTACTTACTCCATACCACGGGTGAGTTGTTCCTGTCTCCTATTGGGTTATCCATGGTAACCAAGTTGTCGCCTAAGAACATTGCTGGAACGGCCATGGGTGCCTGGTTCCTGAGCTTTGCGATTGCAAACTACGTAGGTGGTAAGATTGCAGCAATGACCGGAGGGCATGGTGGTTCAGGCGAGCAACTCAGTGCTGCCGCTGGTTTGGACAAATACTCATCGGTGTTTAGCAACATCGGGTTGGTATTGATCGGTATTGCCATACTGATTGCAATTTTGAACAAACCAATTAAGAAATTGATGCACGGTGTTGAGTAGATAAAATCAACCCAAAAACATACAAATTTTAGACAAAAAAGCGGCTCAATTTTGAGCCGCTTTTTTATTATAGAAACGTTAAAATTCAGGCATTTATACTGTTTATACGCTCTGGATAAAAACTAACAAAACCCCTTTTTAATACTAGTGGTTCAGACTAACTTTGCGCTCATCGCGGGCTCCTTTTTTTGGGACTGAAGTGGCGGAGCTGTATCCGAACTTTACCTCAGGCTTTCAAAAGGCAAAATCCGCTTCGTTTCGATCCAAACAAATTGCGAATTACAGTTGTTGGTTTAGGTTATGTTGGACTGCCGCTTGCGGTTGAGCTTGCCAAGCAGTACCCTGTTCTGGGGTACGACACCGATGCAAGCCGTGTAACCGAGTTAATGGGTGGTCATGATCACACCCTCGAAGTGAACGAGGACGACCTAAGGTCTGTTCTCGTAAAGGAGAACCTGGAAACACCCGGTTTGTTTTGTTCTTCAGATGAACAACATATGGCCGAATCGAGCTTTTTTATTGTTACGGTTCCCACACCAATCGATCAATTCAAACGTCCGGATCTTTCACACTTAACAACAGCCAGTGAAACCATTGCGCGTTACCTAAGTGATGGAGACATTGTTGTTTACGAGTCTACCACATTCCCTGGTTGCACCGAAGATATTTGTGTGCCCTTGCTCGAATCGGGCAGTGGTTTAACCTTTAACAAAGACTTTTTCTGTGGTTATTCGCCTGAACGAACCAATCCGGGTGATAAAGTCCGAACACTTAGTAAGATTAAGAAAATCACCTCGGGCTCAACACCTGATACCGCTGACAAGATCGACGATCTATACGCATCCATTATTACGGCAGGAACTTACAAGGCTCCAAGCATAAAGGTTGCTGAAGCCGCAAAAGTGGTCGAAAACTGTCAGCGAGATTTAAACATCTCATTTGTTAATGAGCTGGCCCTGATTTGCGATCGTGTGGGAATAGACACCAACGACGTGATCGATGCGGCTGGCACCAAATGGAACTTTCTGAAATTCAGACCCGGACTTGTTGGAGGTCACTGTATCAGTGTAGACCCCTACTACCTCGTGCATAAAGCAGAACAGCTGGGTTACTACCCCGAGGTTATTCTCTCCGGACGTAGAGTTAATGAGAACATTGGAGCCTTTGTTGCCAACAAGGTGGTAAAGCTTATGATTCACAAAGACATCAGAGTCAAGGGTTCTAAGATTCTGGTTATGGGTATCACGTTTAAGGAGAATTGCCCCGACATACGAAATTCCCGGGTGGGTGACATCATTGAAGAACTCAAAGGCTTCGGCACCAGTGTTACCACCTACGACCCTTGGGCAGACACCAAGGAGGTAAAGCAAGAATACAATGTCGATCTGGTAAATCAACTTCCAGAGGACAAATTCGACGCCATAGTACTGGCCGTTGCACATGATGATTTTTTACAATTGGATCTCGATGCAATTACATTGCCAAATCACGTTGTTTTTGACGTGAAAGCGGTGTTAGACAAGAAACAAGTAGATGGTCGACTCTAGAAAAAAGGTTCTGATCACTGGCATCGCCGGGTTCATTGGTTTTCATCTTGCAAAGAAGTTGGTTGAAGAAGGAATGTTGGTCTACGGCGTGGACAATATCAACAACTACTACCCCATCAGCCTAAAAGAAGACCGACTTATAGCACTCGGGTTTAAAAACGAAGAAGCATCGAATAAATGGCTTATCAATCGGGACGAAACCATTTACTTCCAGAAGATGGACCTGTGTGACGTCGAAAAAACTGAGGAGCTGTTCTCGCAACATCAATTTGATGTAGTTGTTCATTTGGCTGCACAGCCCGGTGTTCGACTTTCTATTTCAAGACCCGACCTTTACTTCAATGGCAACATTGTAGCTACCTACAACCTGTTTGAAGTACTCAAACATCATACAAACACACGGCTGATAATAGGATCCAGCAGTTCGGTATACGGTAAGCAGGAAAAAACGCCTTATAGCGAAACGGATCAGACTGATTCACCTGTATCGCTTTATGCGGCAACAAAGAAGTGCGTTGAAGTGTTAGCTCATTATTACGCACACCAATTTGGACTGTCAACAACCCTACTTCGGTTTTTTACCGTTTATGGCCCCTGGGGCAGACCCGATATGGCCGTTTATGGTTTCTTCTCAAAAATCGATAACGGAGAAACCATCCAGGTATTCAACAATGGCGACCTAATGCGTGATTTTACGTATATTGACGATATTGTTTTGAATATTGCAATGCTCATTCAGCAAAACAACACTTCCGATAACCCTTTTGCCATTTACAATCTGGGAAATGAATCCCCTGTTCTCTTATCCGAGTTTATTTCTTTGATCGAGAAGATTGTTGGGAAAACTGCAGTGAAGGAATATCTGCCTATGCAAGACGGCGACGTGTTCAAAACGTTTGCCGACTCGAGTAAGGTAAAAGCCGTACTTCAACACAATTTTCACACACCGTTGGAAGTTGGACTCAGGAAGTTCTACGAATGGTATGTGGCATATCACAAGCCCACAACTAAAATCAATAGTTTATCGCAATGAAAAAGTTCATTCTTATTGCCCTGTTCTTCTACTTTGTACCAACTACGGTACAATCTCAGGTTCTGCAAGAAGATCAAATACAGGCTGCACAAAATGCCTTAGCCGAAGATGATATTAGTGAAGACGAGGTAAGACGTCGGCTACTTGATCGCGGTATTGATCTGGACAACGTTCAACCTGATCAGCTCTCTACACTTGAACAGGAGATTCAAGACGTAATTGATGAAATCAAGGACGAACGAGGCGATGAAGAACTGCCCGAAGAAGGAGCAGATGGAGATACCGAACTGGGAAGTGTTAACGAACGTGTTGTATCGTCTAAGACCCAACCCGATACCCTAAGTACAGAAAACCAAGGAGAAGATCAACTAGAGAAATTAAGTCGCAAATCTGCCGATGAGATCAGACGACGAATGAAGGAAGGCGCCAGCCTTGATGAAGCGATCTACGATCAGCTTACTAAAGAAGAACAAGATGATTATGCCGCCAGAACAAACGTTTATGGCATGGACATCTTTTTTAATGAGTCACTTGACTTTTATCGGAAAACTTCGAGCAGTACTACACCAAGTCACTATGTGCTGGATGTAGGCGACAAGATAGCCATCAACATCTTTGGTGCGTCACAGGCCGACCTGATCTATGAAATTCAGGAAGATGGCTTTATTCGCCCGTCTAAAGCGACTAAGGTGGCTAAAATTTACCTTCGGGGAGTAACCCTGGGTAAGGCTAAAACGCTCTTACGGGGCAGGTTCTCACAGGCCTATCTCTTTTCCAAGGATCAATTTGAAGTAAGCCTTCATACCGCAAGAACCATTACCGTTAACATCTTTGGTGAAGTGAATGCTCCGGGGAGCTACACCATATCAGCCCTTAACACTGGCCTCAATGCCCTTATTGCCGCCGGAGGTCCGAATGAAGACGCTAGTCTTCGAAACATACGTATAATGTCGGCACGTACAAAAACGATCGACGTATATAAGTTTATGGTTGACCCTCAGGAGCAATACAATTTCTACCTACGGAACAACGATGTGATTTACGTTCCAAAGTATGAAAAAAGAGTTTCTATAAACGGAGGTGGTATCCGCAGAAGTGCGACCTATGAACTAAAAAACAACGAGACGTACAAAGACGCTGTAAAATGGGCAGGCGGGTACAGTTCCACTCTTTACAATGGCCTGATTCAGCATATTTATTCGGAAAATGGGGAAATGCGAATCAAAGACTACTACCAAAAGGAAATAGAAGCGCAAAACCCAAAGTTGAATGATGGTGACCGACTCGTATTTCACAGTAGCTTAATCGAATACACAAACTACGTCAACGTATCGGGCTCTGTACGCCACCCCGGAGACTTTGAACTTACCGAAGGAATGAGGGTATCCGACGCATTGCGGAAAGCATTCATAGAAGATGAAACCTATGCTCAGATTGCCTACCTGCGTCGGAAGAACGACGATGGAACCTTTCAATTGAAACGTATTTACGTTCAAAAAATACTGAACAACTCAGAGATACCTGAGAACTTTCTATTAACGGGGGAAGACCACATAATTCTGTTCAACAAAGCGCAGTTTACCGATAACTATCAATTTAGCATCCTCGGTGCAGTACGAAATCCCGGGGTACACTTTTACGATCCAACGGAGAGTATTACACTGTACGATGCATTAATGTTGGCCAACGGTCCGGAAAGCTTTGCTACCAATTTTGGATATATTGTAAGCTCACCTCCGAGCAATCCGTTTAAAAAAGAATATCAGGTAGTTGATCTTGAAACGGCTTTTAAGAACCCGTCTTCGGCCAAGAACATTACGCTGAAGCCAAACGACCAGATCGTCGTACCCAGTACGGTAGAGTACATGGACCAACATTACATAAACGTAAGTGGTGCTGTAAGAAGTCCTGGGGAATATGTATTTGACCCTAGTTTATCCTTCAAAGAAGTGTTGGTTATGGCCGGGGGCTTAAAAATGGAGGCCGCTAGCAACAAAATTGACATTTTCCGGTTAAAGGTTGAAAACAATGAACCTACGGTAACCTACGCAACAACAATCGAAGTAGACCACGACCTGCAACCCCTGAATGACAACATTCCTTTTCAGCTTAAACCCTATGATCATATTGTGGTTCGAACAACACCTGACTTTGAACCCATCCAATACGTAAACATAACGGGTGAGGTGAGGTATCCCGGGTTATACGCTCTTATGGAGCCAAACGAACGATTAACCAGCCTCATAGAACGCGCCGGAGGACTAACAGACGAAGCGTTTCCGGAAGCAGGAACACTCAACCGTAGTGAAGATGATTTGGGCTTGGTTGTTACCAGAATGGACCTAATTCAGAACAAAAAGTATGAGTCGAAATACAATCTGGTGCTTAAAAACGGGGACTTGGTAAATATTCCTAAGATCAAAGAAGTAGTGGCAATTGATCGGTTAGGCACCAACGCCGAAGATGTTTATTCAACCAACCAGCTAGAAGGAGAGAACCTTAATATTATTGTGAACTACTACAACCGAAGTGCTAAATGGTACATCAATCAGTTTGCAGGAGGTTTTGACAAAACAGCTGCCAGAAAAAAGACTACTGTTCGTTGGGCAAGTGGCCGAATTAAGAAGACAAGAAGCTTTTTGTTTATCAAGTTTTATCCACGGGTGAAACGTGGATCGGAAATTCATTTGGCCTTAAAAGACAAGGTTCTAAAAGAACAGGAAGAGAAAAATCTCGAAATACCAAAACAGAAGAAGACCTACCTCGAACGACTTACAGAGCTTCAGGTGGTTGTTGGTATTACTTCCGCTATAACTGCTACCACGTTGGCAACAATCACGGCAATCAATGGAACTAAATAATCAAAAAGAGGAACTCTCAATCACGGACACCCTGAAACAGGTTGGACGCTATTGGAGTGAAATCTGGCAGAAGAGGTGGTATGTTGTAATGGGCAGTGCCCTGCTGGCCGCGCTGTTGGTTACCCAGGCATGGCTAACCCCCAAGAGGTACAACGCCCCTTTAACGTTTATGATTAATGAAAACGACGGCGGTGGCTTAAGTGGCGTCGCTGCTGTTCTAGGCGAACTTGGATTTGGTGACGCAGGCAGTGGCGGTCATAATTATGAGAAAATAACCCAACTGGCCACAAGCCGAATGATACTGGGTAGAGCGTTTAAAACCGAATGCGAGGTAAACGGTGTTAAAGACTACCTGGGCAACCATATTTTGAATGTGTATCGCGACGATATACCTGGTGGACCTATAACACCTCCAGACTTTCGCTTTCAGGATTCCGGCACAACCGAATATCGGTCGAACGAGGAACGCATAATACTACAGCTTTCCAAATTGATGAATGGAAACCCAACGGCAGGTGAAGAAGGCATCCTTAAACTCGAATATGACGATGAAAGCACCGTCATATGGATCAATGCCAAGACGTTAAAACCTGACCTTAGCATTGCCATTTCCAATACGGCGTACGATGTTCTAAGCGAGTTTTACGTATCAAATTCCATCGAAAAACAACAAAACACTTACGACCACGTGTCGAACAAAGCCGATTCGATTTTTGGACAGTTAAGGGCTGCAGAAAATCAGTTGGCGCAATACAAAGACCAATCAGTTGGTATATTTCTTAACAAGAACAGACTACCTTCTGACCAACTCAATCGAAAAGTAAAGATGCTTTATACGCTCTATGCGGAAGCAATAAAAAACCAGGAAACAGCCG
>JAEPQQ010000111.1:0-2043 GCA_017640445.1 Bacteroidia bacterium
CGACCGCTCTTGGATGAAACTTCGCGCAATGGCGTTGACCCCTGAGAACATGAGAATAATCCAGAAAAGGCCATTCCAGGTAGCAGGCTTAATTCCTTGAAAACAAAGACTTGCAATAAAGACACTGGCAACCAGTTGAACCAGTATACCATTGAGCGCATATCGGTTTCGCCATTCCGTCTTAACCTCCTTTAAAAAAAGGATTTTTGCCTGCCTAATTAAGCCCGTTTCCATATTTTTGCATGCAAAATTACATTAAATGCTATTTCAACTAAGAAAGTTAAACGAGAGTGAGCAGAAAGCGATGATGGACGCCCCTATCTGGGTGGGCATTCTAATCGGTTGTGCCGATGGAAAAATGGTGCCTCAAGAGTTGAAGCGAATAGAAGAGGTGATCAAAACAAAAACCTTTTCTGAGCACAACGATGTACATTACCTTTATACCGAATTGGCCGAAAACAACCTGCATTCCAATATTGAAGGACTGTTTGGTTCGTTAACCGGAACACCAGAGGAGAAAAGCCATCTGGCTACTGAAAAGTTGTCAGAGTTAAACGCTATTCTTCCAAAACTGAATGAAACCTACGCAAAACAATATAGAGACTCGTTACACGATTTGGCAGTGGCTGTGGCAAAAGCTGCTGGTGGTGTGTTGGGTATTGGATCAATCAGTCACGAAGAAAAGGAATTGATTGACCTCCCTATGATTGATAAGCTGTAGCGAGGGTTGAGCAAAATTCAAAAAATATTAATTGCGAATCGCGGAGAAATTGCCATCCGTGTTATTCGTACATGCCAGAAACTTGGCATAAAAACGGTGGCGGTGTATTCCGAAGCCGACCGTTTCTCAAAACACATTCGTCTTGCCGACCAGGCATTTTGCCTGGGAGCCGGGCCAAGTAACGAGAGTTACTTACGGGCAGACAAAATTGTAGAAATCTGTTTGAATGAATCCGTGGACGCGGTTCATCCAGGCTATGGGTTTCTGTCTGAAAATGCTGCTTTTGCCCGAACACTGGCTGAGAATAAAATTACCCTCATTGGCCCGTCAGCTGAGGCAATGGAAGTGATGGGGAGTAAACTGGCATCTAAAGACGCGGTGGCCAAATACGATGTACCTATGGTGCCGGGAATCAACGAAGCGGTTGAGGATCCCCAGAAAGCCATCGAAGTTGCCCGTGAGATAGGTTTTCCTGTTCTGATAAAGGCAAGTGCCGGTGGTGGAGGAAAAGGTATGCGTGTGGTGGAACATGAGGATGAATTGGAAAGCCAAATGAAGATGGCAATCAGTGAAGCGATATCGGCTTTTGGTGATGGCGCAGTTTTTATTGAGCGTTTTGTTCAGAATCCACGACATATTGAAATTCAGGTGCTTGGTGATAACCATGGCAACATTGTACACCTGTTTGAACGGGAGTGCAGTATTCAGCGAAGACATCAGAAGCTGGTTGAAGAAGCCCCATCGGCTATTTTAACCGAAGAATTGAGAAACGCCATGGGAGAAGCAGCGGTGAACGTGGCTCGGGCGTGTAATTACTCTGGTGCCGGAACCGTTGAATTTTTGGTGGATAAGGGCATGAACTTCTACTTTCTGGAGATGAACACCCGGCTTCAGGTAGAACATCCGGTTACCGAGATGATAACGGGACTGGATCTCGTTGAACAACAAATTAAGGTGGCACAAAATGAGAAGCTTGATTTTCAACAGCATGACCTTACCATTAACGGTCACGCGCTTGAATTGAGGGTGTGTGCCGAAGACCCAACAAACGACTTTTTACCAACCATTGGTCGGATAGAGCGATATGAATCTCCAACTGGCGAGAACATACGTGTTGATGATTTTGTGGAAACAGGTTATGACATACCGATTTTCTACGACAACATGATCTCTAAGCTGATTGTTTGGGCCCCAACGCGTAATGAAGCGATTGAACGAATGAAGGATGCTATCCGCGACTATAAGATTGAAGGATTGGCTACAACACTATCGTTTGGCGACTTTGTAATGAACCACCCAAGTTTTGTGTCTGGAGATTTTGA
>JAEPQQ010000111.1:2053-11614 GCA_017640445.1 Bacteroidia bacterium
TGTTCGAAATCACTTCAAACAAGAAGACGTACGGTTGTCGGAAGAAACGGCATCGAAGGCTGCGGCTTTGTTGGCAGTGGAACTCTTGAAAGACAGTAGTAAGCCCGTAACGGCTAAAGGAAAGCGCGACTCAGACTGGTATTCGGCCAGACGTTAAGCCTTATTTTATCCTCTTTTATAGCGGTTTGATCAATTCCTGATTGTAGGTATACTGCAGCGTCTTGAAGTGTCGTTAAGAATACTAACTTTGTTAGTCGTACCGAATCAATCAAGACCACATGATATTTCAAGCCACTGATATTTATAAAAAGTTTACCCGATCCAGTTTTGTGCTGAACGTGCCCCAAATGGAGCTTGCAGAGGGCACAATAACCGGAGTGGTAGGGGAGAACGGAAACGGTAAAACCACCCTGCTAAATATTGTTGCTGGTGAATTGGAAGCCGAAGGCAGTCTGTCTTACTTCGATCACCCAATAAATCAAGAAACGGATTGGGGGCAACTGAAACTTCAAATTGCCTTTATACCACAACGCATTCCTCGATGGTATGGCAGTCTGATCCAAAATCTAGCCTTGAAAGCTGCTCTGGACGGCATCCCGGCAGACGAAATAGATACCTATCTGGATGAGATTCTGGACTTTCTAGGACTGTTGGACTACAAACATCTTAAATGGACCGAGATCTCCACCGGGTACCGGCTTCGGTTTGAGTTAGCAAGAATGTTAATCGGGAAACCAAGATTGTTGGTGTTGGACGAACCACTGGCCAATTTGGATATCAACACCCAGCAGAAGTTTCTCAGCGATCTGAAGAACATTTTAAAGGATAAGAGCTATCCAACCGCAGTAATATTAAGTAGTCAACAACTGCACGAGATTGAAACCGTTTCTGATCAAATGATCTTCTTAAGGAAAGGGCAGTCTGTTTTTAGCGGGGCAATGAATGATATTGGTGCCGATCAGGATAGTTGGGCTTTCGAGCTACAGGTTATTCAGGAGGATAAAGAAAACCTCATGAACTATCTGAAAGAGAAAAGTTACGAAACCACAACCACCGGTGAATATGTTCAGGTAACCATGGAAAAACGAGCAACGGAAAACGACTTCCTTCGCGAACTAATCAATCAGAACCTCACCATAACCTACTATCGAAATATTACACGTTCAACCAAAAGACTATTTAACCAATGAAACGCTTAAAGGAGATTTTTCAGAGAGTCGACGCACAACTACTAAAGAAGAAACCGATTCAGTGGATTTTGGGCCTTCATATATTTCCGGTTCTTGTTGCTGTCATTGGTCTTGTGTTGTTCTTAATTGGTACGGTTTATTCCCTGGTGCCATTGCCCAACTGGAGGGACTTTAGAGAGTTCTTTGAAACCCTCAATATGGCAATGATTCTGCCAACTATTTTGCTGACAATACTTTTCATAATTCGACAGGTTAAGTATAATTCCAAGCGGGTACATCTCAAACTGCCCCATGCGAACAGTTTTGCCATGTACCTGTACTTTATCGGAATTTTTATACTCATAACGGCAATGCCATTTACGGGAAACCTGGGAGCCTTCCTAAAGACCGGTATGGTGCTGAATAAAACGGAATTTCTTCAGGATCAGGAAGCTCTTAACCGTGGTTATGCGCATTTTAGAATGACAAAAAGAAGGGTGACTGATTCGGATGAACACTTGGATGAGGAACAACTTCAGGATGATGCTACGGGCATATACTATTTGCATGATCAGATATATAAACTAAGTCCGGAAGGTGATAAACTCATTTTTAAACGCAAAACACTTACCAGCGGTTATTATGCAATGGATCAATACGTCAACTATAATAGCATGGACACAGTTCCCTTGTCGCAGGTGTATTCGGAAATTGAGGCGTTTGTAGAAGTTGCTGCCAAGTACCAGGGGAAAACCACCAGAACCAACCCCATAGATATTGTACAACACAATTTGAAGGCTAAAAAGATTCATTACGGATATGGTGATATGACGCCAGCTTTTAACCACTTCGAGAATTATGAGCAGTTGGATAACAACATTTATTTCAACGAGCAGTTTGAAGATAACGACGGCCCATATTTTATTATGAGTTGGTCGTTCTGGAAGTTCTATTGGCTTCTCGCCCTTGGGTTAGCTACTTTACTCATACTGTTGTGTTCGGTGAACATTAGAGACTTTGGCTGGGCCATGTTAAGCATTGCGTTACATCCTACTGTATATGGTATTGTGTTCGCCCTGTTTATGTTCGTTGGTGACTTTGACGATGAAAGTCTGGCTCTTGGTTTGCTGATTTTGTTCAACCTGTTTGCCATGTTCGTGGCATTTGGCAGTAACTTTAAACCCACCGTAAAACGGGCCTACGCCATTACATTACACGTATATGCTCCCATTCTAACGGCCATTTACCTGACGCTGTTTAATGAAATGTCGCATGGCGGTTTTGATGATGGTTTTGCCGAATTCGTTTTGATTTGCGTTGTGATTGTGGCACTTGTAAGCACTTATGCCTTCGGTAAGTATTATAAGAAACAGTACGTCGACCCTCAGGGCTGATCGACGGTTTAGGCAATGAGGTGATCTTTGGTTCTTACTTGCTTAAATTTTCGGGACCAATCGATGTAACCCCATATGCTGAACAAGGTGAAACCGGCCATCATCCATGCCATTATTGTCAGGTCTCGCGCCTCGTACAACCAAATGCTAAACAGGTTTAGTATGATCCAGTAAAGCCAATGATGTAGTACTTTTTTAGCCTCGAGGTAGGTTGCCACAAAAGCGAAGGAAGTGGAGAACGCATCGGCCCAGGGCAGGTTCGAATCAGTGTACCGCATAAAAAAGAAACCAAGGGCAAACCAAATGACGCCTCCAACGGCAATGGCTGAAATGTGAAATGGAGTTTTTTGTACTTGGATAGGACGTTTGCCAGATGCCGAATTGTGTTGTCCCCAGCTGTACCAGGCGTATACACCGAGTATCACATAAACCGTGTATAACAAGGTCTCCGAATAGAGTCCGGCATCGTACATCAAAAAAAGCGAAAAGATGGAAGCCAAAATTCCGAACAACCAACCCAGGATGTTTTCCTTAATCAGAAATAGAACGAAAAGAACATTTAAACCAATGACAACCCATTGCATGGCGTCACTCACCAGAAGTTCCCAAATGTCTTGTAGGTCCATCCGGCAAAAATAGAATTTCACATTGGGTAGTCGACGAAAAAAAAAGAGGCAACTTTCGTTGCCCTTTTTTATAACATGCGAATTGACTCTCGTCAATAATAATTGGTAATTTTCGAGTGGTTTAAGCACTCACAATGGTTCAGGTAGTTCAAACGATATGCCAAAGCAGGAGCTTTTTAATCGTTTGATTATTAGGTTTTTATGATTGGGTAAGCACGCGGTTGATACCAGATTGGGTTATTGACTCCAAAAAATGGAATGGCAATAGACTGATTTAGTACATTTGTTCCCAACAACGCACACCTAATGTTAATACCGTTCGCCATTTTTGCCGTAAGCTTGTTTGGCTTGATTCTGGCTTCTAAATACTTTACTGAAGCCGCTGAACGAATTGGCCTTTCTCTAAAAATGTCTCCGTTTATGGTAGGCGTGGTTATAGTTGCCGTTGGTACCTCGTTGCCTGAGCTTATTTCAGGAGTGATTGCTTCAGTGAATGGACATTCGGAAATTGTAATTGGTAATGTTCTGGGAGCTAACATTTCGAATATTTTCCTGATTCTAGGCATGACTACCTTAATTGCACGGAGAAGTATTCAGTTAGGCAAGGAATACATCTTTATTGATTTACACTTTATGCTGGGCTCGGCCACGCTGTTGATTTTATTCTTACTGGATGGAACCATTTCGAGGATTGAAGGAGTGGCTCTGCTTGCCGGTTTTCTGATCTATCAGGTATACCTCGTTCGGTCGGAAAAACCAGACGAGATGCCCACGCTAAACGACGAAAAGACAGTCAAAAAACTGACCCACGTAAAGTGGAAAGACATCGGGATTGTTGCCATAACGGCGTTTGGTATTTTCCTTGGTGCTAAGTTTACCGTTCAGTCGATCGTAGACATGGCACATGCCATGGAAGTAGATGAGGCCCTAATCAGTTTAACGGTGTTGTCTCTAGGAACTACTTTGCCCGAACTTGCCGTAAGCGTATCAGCTGCGAGAGCTGGAAATCCTGAAATAGCCGTGGGTAACATCCTCGGTTCCTGTATTTTCAATTCCTTCACTGTAACCGGGGTTGCTTCTATTATCCAGCCTATAGAGTTAGCCATGAACTATACAAAAACGTCCATGATTTTTCTCATTGTGGCGGCCGTGTTCTTTTACTTGTTGAGCCAGGATAAAAAGGTTTCAAAATGGGAGGGCATGCTGTTTCTGTTGTTCTATGTGGTATTTGTGCTAAAGATTAGTGGTTTGGCGTAACCAGAATGACCGAAAAACTTTCAACCGGGCAATTGATCTATGCATACGCAAATGGGTATTTCCCCATGGCGGATGATGAAGAGGGTGGCGAAATATTCTGGCATCGACCGGAAAAACGGGGAGTGATACCACTGAACGAGTTTCACGTTAGCAAGAATATGAGACGGCTCTGGAGATCACATTCGTACGACTTACGAATAAACACTGCCTTTGAAGAAGTGGTTAGGGCCTGCTCCGAAAGGTCAACAACCTGGATTAACGAAGAGATAGTTGGAGCCTATACTGAACTGAGCGAGATGGGGTATGCAGCTAGTTTTGAGGTATGGAAGAAAGGAAAACTGGTTGGGGGGTTATATGGTGTGTCTATGGGGCGCGCGTTTTTTGGTGAGTCAATGTTCAGTAGAGAAACCAATACAAGCAAACTAGCGTTGATCTTTCTTGTTGAGTATTTAAATAAAAACGACTTTATGTTGTTGGATACACAGTATCTTAACGATCATTTGAAACAGTTTGGAGCCAGGGAGATATCAGATGAAAAATATATGGCGTTATTAGACAAAGCCCTTGGCAAATAATTAATATTGCGCGTGAGAAAATCAGTTTTAGGTCCAGCAAAATCAACGCTGGTAACCATCCTCTTAACACTGCTTGGTGTTTCAGGATACAGCCAAACATATCCAAACATAGATTATACCGACACCATCCAGCTATCCAATAATGCCAGACTTATGGGGTATTCACCTATCGAGTCTCTGTTGCCCGGAAAGGAAATTTTTATAGTTGGGGAAAACCACACGTTTTTGGAAAGCAATACCAAATTGTGGATACAAAACATCCGGTACCTCCACAAGCATGCTGGTGTTCGCAACATATTGATGGAACACGGGCAGTCAAACGCGTGGTTGGTTAATACGTATATCCAAACCGGCGACGAGGAAATCTATAAAGTTATTAAGAAGTATGCCTTTGAAGAATATGCCTGGGTGTACAAGGAGCTCATGAAGTTTAACTCTTCATTGAAAGATGACGAAAAACTACAGGTAATTGGCCTGGACCTTGAAAGAGGTAGCTACGGTGCAGTAAAAGTGTTGAGTATGCTTATTCCGACTAATCGACAACCACACGACAGCATAGATCTGCACATTGAGAGTATTAAGGGTATGGCAGCATATCAGGACCAGGAGATTTTCAAAGGGGAAACGGGCGATGAAGAAACGAATAAGTATTTCGGTTATACATACTCAGCAACCAATACACTTAAGCTGGTTGTGGACAATTTTAGCAGAAATGAAAGGCATTACAAGGCATTGCTTCAAGATAGTTTTGAGGTTTTCAAGGGCATCATAAACGGGGTGAAACACGCTCAATACTGGAATGGATTGGAAACCGAAAAGACGGTTCAGGATTATGTGTACCGTGAGGAATATATGTACCGTCGGTTTTTAGAGGAATATGGCCAACACGAGGGTAACTATTACGGTCAGTTTGGAAGATGCCATGCCACCAAAAAAAGGGCTGATAAAAACTCCTGTGAGTGGTATGTTTTCAAAAGTTTGGGAAACCGGCTTAAGGAATCTGCTCAGGCTGATTTTAAAAGTAGAATTCTCACTATTGGTATGTTGTATGAGACCGATAACGATTACGAGTCTGAGGGTTGGGAAGCAGTGGATGGTAAAATTGAGTCGGTTTTTGAACAGTTGGATGCCAATCGCGTATTGCTTTATGATCTGCAAAAAGATACGATACTCGGAAACTTCTTTGCAGAAGACTTTGATCTACTTTTCTTTAATACCAATCGTCCGGATGAGGAGCACCCTTATTACAATGGGTCGTATGAATGGTCAGACGATTGGGAGCAACGCATAAAGATAGGCTATACCCGTGCTATCTACGAGATCGACCTTAACTCCCTTGGTTTGATACACAATGAGGTGAACAGACTGAAGTTTGATGAGCCTTTAACATTGAATGGCTTGTTCCTCACTACTTCAAATGGCGATGAAGACATTAAAAGTATTGTTAGTACTACCTACCTGGGTTTCGTAGCACCGATTGAATCAACCGAGTCGGATTCACTGGGCAGCGTTGTATCGCGTTTGGGTGGTGCAGTGTACAACAGCATGGTTATGTTCGACGTTATGCCTGATTCTAAGGTATTAGACTTTATGATTGGTGGGGCGCTTGGTTATTCTCAACTATGGTTAAAGGTTACAGAAGAGAACGTTGATCAACATGTTCCCATTTCTTCGGGTTTCGTTGGGGAGCGACGGACTACCATATATCGCAACCCGGCACTTACAGGAACTCTGGCAGCAGGTGTTGATCTCAACATTAGCCGGTTAACCATTGGCGCTGAAGTAGGAGCGGTGTACGACATGAGTAAGAAAAACTGGCGGTTGGACGGAGAATTGCTCGAAACCGGGCCTGCAACCTCGTTTAGAGGAATTTATGCAAACCTGCGGGTCGGTGTAAATTTTGGAACTTAGTTGAGGAGGTTAAGCATTACCTCTAATTTGTTATTCGTTTCATGCCATTCTTCAAGTGGCGATGATGAGTCATTGAGGCCGGCACCTGCATATACGTAACACCTCTCCTGTCCGAGTTTAGCACATCGGATGTTTACAAATAGTTCCATCTCTTTAGGAGAAACGATACCCATAAATCCACCAAAGAGTTCACGGTCAAACCCCTCATTTTCCTTTATAAACTGGATGGCAGCTTTTTGAGGATAACCAGCAAGTGCGGGTGTTGGATGAAGGCGTTTGAATACCTCCAGCCAATTAAGGTTTTCAGGAATCTGTGCGGTTATTGGGCTACAAATGTGTTCAATGGAACCCGATGCTTTGTTGAGTCGAGGGTGAACGGTGACATTGGAAAAACCAAGCGCGATCAACTGTGAGTTAATAAATTGGCTAACAATTGCTTGCTCCTTCAGTTCTTTATCGCCCCAATCGTTCTTATCTCCTGCCAACCTTGTGCCAGCAAGTGCCATGGTTTCGAAGGCGTCATTGTTTGATTTAAAGAATAGTTCCGGGCTTGAGCCAATCCAGGTTTCCTCTTCTGGTAAATGAAAGAGGTAGTGGTAACGATCGGGCGACTTACAGAGTGTTTGAAGGCATGCGAATATGTTCAAAGATGAGGTTGCAATGCCTTGCCTTTGAGCTAGAACCACTTTGCTCAAATCTCCCGTCTTAAATCTGTTTTTAGCCGTTTCCACTCCATTGGTATACTCCACCTTGCTCGTGCCGGTTATAGGGGGGAGAGAGGCCAATGTAGGAGTTGGGAATTGAAATTCTAGGAAGACTTCACGCTCCAAAACAAGACTTTCTATGCAACGATAGAACCGGGGTGTGTTTGAGTCAAATCCGCATAATGTCAGGTAGGTTTCATTGGAGCCAGATGGAAAAGACGTTTGAGCGTGGTCAAGAACGTAACACGTTACTTTTGTGCTTCCAGGAGGGCACCAACAGAACAAACGCGATCTCAAATCGATCCGGTTATGAAGGCGATCTATGAGAGTCTGACTCATGAAGGGTCGATAACTGCCAATGTCATACGTGCCTTACATACCAGTTGTTCCTGGTCATTGGTGATGTCTACATTCCATACATGTGTACGCTTACCGGTATGTATTGGGGTAGCTTTGCCATACACCCAGCCCGATTTTACAGACCGAATGTGATTTCCGTTGATTTCCAGGCCTACGCACCGTTTGTTCTCTGATTGAACCCAAATATTTCCCGCAAAACTGGCCGCCGACTCAACAAGAGCCATACTGGCACCTCCATCGAGAATTCCAAAGGGTTGTTTCGTTCGATGGTCAACCGGCATCCGCATAATGAGGAAATCGGGCCCAAGCTCCACCACTTCCATGCCCAGATTATCAGACAGGGTGTTGGATAACATGGCTTGCAGCTGGTCTATTTTGATATTTTTGTGGTCAATCATAAAAACGACAAAGTTGGCTACAAATAAAACGATTTATCTTATCCGACATGGTCAGACGGACTACAATCGGAGAGGTATTGTTCAGGGAAGTGGAATCGATAGCGATTTGAATGCATATGGCCGGTCACAGGCTCAGGCTTTCTTTGACCGATATGGAGATATCCCCTTTGATCACGTGTATACGTCGGAGTTGAAACGCACCATTCAGAGTGTTGAACAGTTCCTGGATAAGGGCTTGTCGCATACTGCCTTGCCCGAGCTCAATGAGATAAATTGGGGAATTCACGAAGGGCGTGAGTCTACCGAGTCTTCGAGAGAAGAATTCCTTCGAGTGGTTGACGGTTGGAGAGCAGGCAACCTCGATCTGGCCATTCAAGGAGGCGAAACGCCAAACGCCATGTACAATCGGCAGCGTATGGGTTGGGAAAAAATAATGAAGGATGGCTTTGAACAAATACTGATCTGTATGCACGGGCGTGCCATGCGTAGTTTTTTGTCACTAATTATGAGATCGCCACTTCGGGATATGGATCAATACCCGCACGGGAATCTTTGCCTGTATAAATTAGAAGGAAACGAAGAAAGTCTTGAGATCGTTTTAGCGAACGACGTGACTCACCTGGATCTTATACCGTCATAATCTCGGCTTCCTTCTTTTCAAGAATTCCGTCGATCTTGTTGGAGTACTCGTTAGTTGATTTCTGAACTTCGTTTTCGGCATCCTTAGCCATATCCTCAGACAGGCCGTCTTTTTGAAGTTTTTTGATGGCGTCATTAGCATCTTTGCGAATGTTTCGCAAACTAATTTTACCATTCTCGGCCTCACCCTTTGCCGTTTTTACGAGGTCCTTACGACGTTCTTCAGTAAGGGGTGGAATATTGATAATGATGATCTCGCCATCGTTTTGTGGATTGTAACCAAGGTTGCTGTTGATGATCGATCGTTCAATATCCTGAAGAGTTGACTTTTCCCATGGTTGGATAACCAGTGTCCGGGCGTCGGGGGTATTTACGTTGGCAACCTGATTTAAGGGCACCACGGATCCGTAATACTCCACCTGAACACTCTGAAGCATAGTAGGAGAGGCCTTGCCTGCACGAATTTTCGTTAAGGCCTTGTTTAGGTGATCGATGGCGTTGTCCATCCCTAGGTGCATTTCCTGATAT
>JAEPQQ010000112.1 GCA_017640445.1 Bacteroidia bacterium
AGGTTAGCTGTAATTACAGAGCCGCCTTTTAACGGTGATTCAACAACCAAAACGGCGTCCACCAGTCCGGCAACAATCCGATTTCTTTTGGGAAAATTCTCCCGATCAGGTTTGGTATTGCTCATAAACTCAGTAAGCAGGCCTCCATTTAACATCATGGAGTTTGCCAGCCCGGTGTTTCTCGCAGGATAAATTCGATCCAGTCCATGACCAAGTACCCCAACGGTAGACAGTCCATTCTCCACCGCCGCTCTATGTGCTACTGAATCGATTCCATAAGCCAGTCCACTAACGATTAAAGGGGCTGAGCTTTTCAACTCTTTCACCAAACCTAAAACGGCATCCCTGCTTGATTTAGATGATTTTCGTGTACCAATAATGGCCAACACTCTGTTGTGGTCAAGGTCGAAACCTCCCTTTCTGAAAAGCGCCACAGGAGCCCCTGGTATTTGCCGCAACCGAAATGGGTACGATGCATCGGTAAAAAAATCAACCTGAATGTTGTTTGCATTGATAAACTCGACTTCTCTAAACAATCGATCAAAATTCTTAAAACCGCAAATCTCCAGTGCCAGCTTATCTCCTATGCCCGGAATGCGCTTGAGGTTAGAGAATGACTCTGAGAAAACAGCTTCTGCACTTCCACAGTAAGCAACTAGGTTACGGGCCAGAACAGGTCCAATGTGAGGCACCTGACTAAGGGCCAGCTGATAAATCATGGTGGTTGCGTTTGGTTCAACCACAAAGATATGGGTTTAACTAGTCTCTGGAAGTAAGCGAGTTGAGTGTAGCTTTACCAATTAGGCGGTCATACCCATAAAAGGCATCTCGGTGGTATAGTAAAATGGTATAATCATTCTCTGTTTCGGCGTGGTTGCCCTCCGTATACGCATACTCCATTTCCCCGGAATTTTTGTTCTGCAGAACAAAGTGATAATTATAGTAGCTCTGTTTTAGTTTAACTGCCAGGTAATAGATCTGTTTTTCGGCGTAATACTTCATCTTGAACTTTTCCTGCAACCTCCAATCCGACAATTCGCCATAAACATACACATCACCCATATCAATTTTATTGGGCGACTTTAAGGTAAAATGGACCAAGGTATAGTCACCGTTTTCGGTAACATCTCCACCATCAACGTTTTGAATAACCCGTTTACCATTGTAATCGATCCAATTCACATAACTGAGATGCGAACGTATCTCACTACTCTTAAGTACAACGTTTACCAGGCTGTCTGTAAACTTCTTCGCCACGTTTTGGCTGAAAGCCCTCAACGTACGTATGTCGAAGAACCTAAACTCGCTCAAACCGTCGAACAAATTCTCATTCTCGTAATTAAACTGTAAGACGTTGTTGTTCACGAATTGAGGTCGCAAATTAAATATGGTGTTGTTCCAACTATTGTTTTGGATCACCACGGCATTCACGTCGTTAAACGGATTTTGAATGAGATAGTCTTTATAGTCAATTTCGAAATCTACTTCCTGCTTGTAAAAGCGGTCTTTCGAGTTAGTAGCGGGCTTTACAGTACCTGTAATATTGGTTTTACCCTCGTATACCATAAAACGTCTGGTTAACACCAGGTCTTCTTCATCAAAGTTTCGATACACAATCAACAAGTAATTCCCTGACTTTGTAAGTCTCATATCCGGCGAAGGAAAGACCATTCGATATTGTACGTATTGCTGAAACGTGTTGGTAGAAAACGAGTAATCGGTAATTTCTCCCATGGTATTGCCTTCGAGATACTCTGTCTTCTGAAGGTTACTCAGTTTCCAATCGGAAGTACAGTGAACAAAGGTGTACTGATAAAACTCATTGCTCGATTCCAGCTTATCAAATTTCAGGCTTAATGCATTCGTTCTACCCAGGTCCATTACGGCCATTGGATTGTACACACTTGAATTGGTAGAAAGCAGAACCGTTTCAACCAGGTCGTCGTAAATGTAGTTTTCATATCGGAGTTCGGCGCCTTTAACCAAAGCAACAGAGCATATACAGGCGACTGTAAGGAGGAGTTTTTTTGTAAACTTCATGTGAACCGGTTTCTTTCCTTCAACTATACTACAAATAACGCACCAAACAACGAATCATTGCAAGGTTCTATTCATAGCGAAGGGCTTCAACGGGTTTAACCCGCAAAGCACGGTTGGCTGGCAGAAATCCAGCCATACAACCTGATAGAATCAAAATAAACAAGGCAGTCACTGCCACGGGAACTTCTACCTCAGGATTTTTAAACATCTGCCCTTCAAAACCCGCTTTCCCCAGTGCTTCTACCAGCCAGATGCCTGCCATAAGCCCAAAGTATCCGGCAATCAGCGTAAGAATAAGTGCCTCTGTAATAATTTGTACTATGATGTTTCTTGGTTTCGCTCCTATTGCTCTCCGTATCCCAATCTCTTTGGTTCGCTCCTTCACACTTACAAGCATGATATTACTTACGCCAATAATACCGGCTATCAACGTCATAAGACCCACAAACCAGGCAACAACACGAACGGTTTTGAAGGTCATTTGCATAGGGCCAAACATCTTTTTCGCATTAAAGCCTCCCAGACCCCTTGGGTCGTCAGGGTGCACCTTGTGCTTCACTCTCAAAGCAGCCTTGACATTATCTTCTACTTCCTGTGCATCAAAATTATCATGACACACAATCGCCATCCAGTTGATGTAGTTAGAGCCATCGAATGCCTTCTGGTAGGTAGTCATAGGGATAATGATCTGCTGTTCATCTCGTTCAGCCTGATCGCCGGAAGTAGGCGACTTATGGCAGCCCACTACCATAAACTGAATACCATTCATGGAAATGTATTCACCTATAGGATCCTCACCCTTAAACAGAACTTCCTTTACCCGTTTACCAATGGAGCAAACTTTTCGACTTTGGTCATAATCCGTTTGGTTAATGAAACGTCCATCTACCTGAACCCATTGGTAGACATTACGGACCTCTGGAATATCACCCTGAATGGAAAACGCTCCGGTTTCGTTCTTATACTTTACGTTGTTTCCTTCTCCATATCCGCCCAGTTGTGCACGCGGCGCGATGATCTTCAGACCGTCAACCCGTTCCTTGACGTAGTCAACGTCTTCCATTTTTAAGCGAATTCGGCGCCCCTCGGTAAACCCGGCATACGGCAATGATGTTGACTGCCCCCAAACAAACAGGTTGTTTGTACTAAAGCCCTGAAACAACCCTTTCACTCCGTTCTCCAGTCCTTGACCCAGGCCAAGAATCAAGATCAACATAAACAAGCCCCAGCTTACACCAAAAGCGGTTAAGATAGTCCGCAGCAGGTTTCGGCGGAGCGATGCATATATTTCCTTGAGAAGTTCCAAGACATCAAATTTAGTTTCTTTGAAGTGAAGTGGTCAACACGGTCGACAAACACGTGCTCTTAGGAGACAAGCTACCACAATCCAAAGGTGGCACCTAACAGCACATTTGCTTGTAGGAAGCCAAATTGTTGACTGGCCTGACCTTCCTTATTGGCAGTAGCCCGGATATTAGGCATATTGATATAACCACCTTTCAATTCCGTCATTAGCGAAATATGTCGGAAGAGTAGGAGGTTTAGTCCAACTTTACCGTTTACCCCATATCCTGCATTGTGATAGACATTGGGTCCTTTTACCTCTAAAAACCGCACAGCAGTTTTGGGTCTTAACAGAGCTACACTCACCCCGAGTTCACTTCTGAGTTGAACCTTTCCATTGACCATACTGAATAACTCATCATGACGATTAAACTCCCCAAACACATAATTGAGTCCGTCGGTATGATTGTACATGAGGAAATCGCGTGAGAGGGTGATATCTTCGTTTTCGTACCGCCCTTGATAGCTGGACACGCGATCAATGTCGCCCGTTATCCGAACCGATTGGTCTTCAACAATTCGATATTTCATGTGATCAAAACCAGCGGCAATGCTGTACTTCTCGTTTAGGAAATATCCAAGCTTCAGATTGGTCTGAGGAATACTGATTCGCGTAATGTAAAAGTACTCTTTGACCGAGAAATCGGTCTGAAGGTCTTCGGCCCTTACATCTTCCAGAGTAAAATCGTGATCGGAACCATACAAACGAATATCCGATTTGGTATACCAACCTCGATTCCAGCCCCAATAGAGATAAAATTTATCGCTCATTTGAGTCCAGTCTTTCCAGGTGGGTTTTATTTCCTGAGCTCGCAGGTCGGCCGCAAACACAAACACGGTTAGCGCCAACAGGGTTGTCTTCAAAAATCTATCCCTCATTACTTCTTTACAACTCGCTTGATTTTGTCTCCTACTTTTATTGAATTAACAACGTCCATACCCTCTGTGACCCGGCCAAAAATGGTATAGCGACCATCCAGAAAAGGTGTTGGATTATGTGTAATAAAGATTTGTACTCCTTCAGTGTCTTCTCCTGCTGAAGCCAAGCCCATTGTGCCCGTTGAATATGTTTGATAATTAGAGAACTCACTTCGTTGTGTCCAGTCGAGTGATCCCCAACCATCACCTCTTGGGCAGCCTGCCTGAATGACAAAGTTTGGCACTACCCGATGAAAAAATTTATCGGTATAAAAACCTTCTTCTACCAACTTGATAAAGTTGCTTACCGATCCCGGGGCGTCATCTACAAACAAGTCTAGCGTAATGTCACCCTTAGTTGTCTCCATCACCACCTGTTGGTTGGATGGAATGGTTAACACATGCTCCCAATCAATTCTATGCCGTAAATCGGTTTGAGGTTTGACAAAGGTGGTTGCTTTAATTGCCGCTATTGCCTTGTCGAAGTCGATAATGGTCTCCAGTTGACGTGGCATTGCCAGAGAATCTCTATAACGCAACAAGATATCCAGCCAGGCAGAATCGGGTTGAGCAACGATTTCATAACAAACCAGGCTTTGCAGTGCCATGTCTCTGCTTGTTATACAGCGGCGCATAAAATTGGTATGTTCCTCACTCTGCTTGTCAGACTCACTTTGATTTTTAAAATAAAGTTCCGCCGCTGTGGTTCGAACCACCTGAAAATGCTGATCAAACGACCACCGTTTCAAGCTATCTATGGCTCGTTCATCGGACAGGTCTGTAGTTCGCAAATGGTTAACCCACTCGTAGGGTCGGTTATTTAATGTATCGGAACTTGCCAAAAATGCACTCCAGCTATATCGAGCCGTTTCCGGTGCTTTTGAAAACGGCAGAGCTAACAACCGCTTGACCTCCTCGTTATCTGTATACCGACTTGCGTACTCACAATCCTTTCTCAGGGAATCGGTAAACATTCGTGGCATTCGACTAATTATGCTCGCCGCGTAAAACTTGGTTTTCTCGGAAGAAACCGGATTAAAATAGCGCATCGCATTGGCCGCAAAGAAATCACCTATTTGTCGCTTGCTAAGGCAATGATACATTGCCTGTACATGACCTTGCTGAAGTTCTGTAATGGTGGTGCGGTAGGTATTGAGGTAACCAGCTACCTGTTGATTTGCACTTTTCCCAAGTGCTACAAAGATTTCCTCTCGTACTTCCGGAAAAATCTCCATTTCCAGAGCCGTAAACAATAAGCCTACCTGGTTCGTATCCCGAAGTTGTCCGATTGAATAGGCTGCAGCCTTTCTAACTTCTTTGTCTTCGTCAGTCAACAAAGCGACCTTCAAATATTTAACCGCCGCAGTATCTCGAATAGACGCAAAGGCCAACACAGCGGCCATTCGGTCTTTCACCTTTTTTGCCTTGAGAAATGGAATAAGCTTAGCCGTATTCCGTTGGTCCTGATAATCGTATATCCGTCGGATCTTTTCATCCGCAAACCGATTGACCCCTGTAGGTTCTTCAGATTTTTCACCCCCACAAGAGGCCAGCAAGCCGCCTACAAGCGCAATAAGTACCCAGATTGATTTCTTCATGTTGATCATCTGAAAACGAGCACGGCAAGAATAACGATAATTATGCCCACGATAAACGTGATTTTTCGCAGGTTGTTAATTTTGACCATTTGAGGACCTGTAAAATCGCCTTTAAGGGCCTTTATCCGCGCATTGGTCATCCCCACCAGGCCTCCAAAGACAAGAACCAACGTCAGCTTGCCAATGAGTTTTATGTTTTCTGTTAGGCCCTCCCAGTGCGGTCCCATCAAGTATCCGCCAGAAACAACCATTAACAATAAACCAATTTGAGGCAGTTTACCAATAGGCAAGGTGTTTCGGAACATGTTCTGAGCTTCGCTATGATTCAACTTTTTCGTTTGTCCGCTAAGCACCAGATAAACCAATCCCGGTCCAAGAACCAATACCAACCCAACGAAATGGGTCAGAAGCATTACTTCTCTCATATCTCTCTAATCTGGGGTAAAGGTATAACCAAAACCCCGGACCAAGCGATTAAAAGGTAATTCTATACAAGCCAATTGGAAGTATTCCGGTTTGGTTTGTGATACGATATTCCTTGGTCTCCGGATCGTATTGTGTTGAGAAGATGTTGTCCCGGTTGGTGAGATTTTGAATGTCAATACCCCACTCCTGGGTCATTTTCTTTGTTTGCACCTTGTAGGCGATTCGAAGATCAAATCGAGCATATTCCTGATATTGAAGCTCGTTTGTTCGACTGTTGACATAAACCACTTCGTTCTGTTGTTCGGTGGCTACTACATCTACCGGTGTATGTCGCTGTCCGCCGTTTACTACAAACTTTACATCTGCCGTCATACTAGCCTTCGAGGTTTTCCCTTTTTTGTTGGTTTTCTCAGTAAAATAGAACTCCTTACCCCCTAACAGGTTCAGGGCATAACGTGAATCAAAAACGGTAGGATATCTTATGTCGTTGAGGGCAGTATACTGAGACCGGTACAGGGACAAGGTATTGAGAAAATAAAAACCTTTGTTCATAAAACGCTCCAGGGTGATTTCCAATCCGTAGTTTCTACCCATACCATTGTTTTGCATATTCTCCGTAAAATTTACACCAAAGTCGGCTCCCTGATTGAGCAAGGTGTAGTACACATTTCCATCTCCATCAACCGGAACATCAAACATATGTTGGTAATAGGTCTCGACTTTAAGTCTGCTGTTTTTACCAATAGAAAAATCGTGTGCCAGGGCGTAATGGTGGCTCCTCATAAAGCCAAGATCCTGGTTAATCTTTCGTTTGTTCCCTAAACTATCGGTGATTTCTTCGAAGTAAATTCTGAATGGGGGAAGCAGACTATGTAAACCGTAACCCGCACTTATTGTGTACTTGCTGTTCACCTTATACTTTAACCCAAACCTTGGTTCAAGCGCCATCGAATTGTTTAAGCCATACATTGAAAAACTTAGTCCTAGGTTTACCTTAATTCTTTTGTTAATCCGGTAGCGTTCATTGACAAAGGCCTGTACCAGATTCGTATTTCCCGAGAAGGAGGTTGGCTCAACCCAAAAACCATAATCCTGATTATAAACGCTGTCATTTAACTCAAAAAAGTACTGGTGAAAACGAACACCGGACCGAAGCGAGCTTTTGGAATTAAACTTGTGCTCTACCGTAGCGTTGAAAGTATATTTCCCCTGGGTGGAATTGTCGCGATACAACCCTGAATAATTGATGATTTTACCACTATCGAGAGCAAAGGTATCGAGATGTGTTTGAGTACGTGCCGCGTTTACAGCGGCAACCACTTTAAGCTTGGTGTACCTTCCTAGTTTATGCGTACGTGTAATACCAATTACGCCTGTATTGGTGCCGTATCGCAAATCTTCGTAATCATCGCCGTATGCATTGTCGGAATCATCTTCACTCTGAAACAACTCGATATCGCTCTTACCTCCAAGCCCAAAAATGGATGTGCTTCCTTTTTTATCGGGGAAATGAAGCTTAAAGGTTGCATCCTGGTATTGTGGTATAGCCACTCCCGTTCCGAACTCGAAACCCAGTAGATGAAACACGCCCAATGCGGAATAACGGTAGTTTACCAGATACGATGATTTTCGCTTACGCGAGATTGGTCCTTCCGCCATTAGTTCAAAACCAGCAAAACCTATTTGACCAAGGAATTATGACTTGTCGTTTTTTCCGTTTCTTAGACCCAGATAGAATACTGCCGAGGTGGTATTCCCAAATTCTGCAGGGAAAGCACCAGTTAGGAAATCGGAGTTCTTAAGCACATTGTTGTTCAACATACTTACAGGCCCACCAGTGGTTCCTGCTGCCGAAAAGTGATTGGGGTTGGGTATATCAACACCATCGAGTCGGTATAACACACCAATGGGTGAGTTTCCCCTTACAATGATGTCGTTTCTAAAGTCGTTTGCTCCCTGAACACCAGCGAAGTTTTGGGCCATTCGTGCAACGTCACCACGGCTACCGGCATAACGCTGCGACTCTTCAATACTAAAAGTACGTCCACTTACTGAAACCAGGGCATTCTGGGTCTTGCGTTTATCCTTCTTTAACTCAATTGAAGTGGTTTTCATCATCTGGACATTCTCCTGTAAGGTAAAATCCAAAATCACCTGTTTCGATGAAGTAACCTCAATTTGGTAATAGATAATGGGTTCGTAGCCCACATAGTTACAAGCCACATCGTAACGCCCCACCTTAACATCATCCATTCGATAGGTCCCATCTTCTTCGGTTAGAGCCCCATAGGAATTCTCATCGTTATACATATCGATTTGGGCTCCTGCAAGGTTCTCACTGTTACCACTCGTCTTTACTGTACCCCGAATGGTTTGTGTTAACTGGGCCATTAACTGAGTTGACATGCCGACCACTAACACCAGCGTAGTAAAAATCCGTACTTGTTTCATTTTTCCTATTTCTTAAGGTCTTTTCTTGTTGTTTTTTGGATCCAGGAATCAAGTATTGTTCCTATTCACCGTGCAAGTGTACAAGGACAACAAAATACAAGGCTCAAGTTTACCTCCGAATGGGTTAAATTGACAACGTTTTTTTGCCAATGGGACTAAAATTGGGACCAATGGGCCAGTGGGAGTTTCTATTCTACCTTCTTTCCGGAAAGTCTTGAATAAACGACTTAGGAAAACTACGTGACACGGGTACAGTAAAATCGAGTGCATCGACGTGTAAAGTATAACTACGTGCATTTCCGCTCACGTGACTCACTTGCCCAAAATTTACGACGTACGATCGGTGACAGTGTTTGATTAAGTCGTCATGTTCAACACACTTAAAGAGGTTCGCAAGGGAGTTACGCACTAGATTGCGTTTAACCGAATCGTTCTGGGTGTAATAGATGCTTGCATAATTCCCCTCCGCTTTGATGCACAACAACTGGTTGGGTTGAATGACCACACCATCTTTACCGTTTTCGGAACTGAGTTCTACTGGTTTGACAGGTTCAGTGGCATGTTTTAGTTCAACAATTTTTCCAGAAAGTTTCTGAGCCACGTGTTTATGTTTACGCGCAAGAAACTTTTCAATCAGATATACCTCAAAGAAGGTAGGGAAGATTCCCACCGACAATGTGATGAGAATAAACATGGGTAAACCAATTGCATGCGTTTCGCCCGATTTATATCCGGCATAGAGCCAGTTTAATACCGCTATAATGACAAAATGCAATACGCTGAAGAGCACCATCTTACCCACTGTCCAGTTTTCGGAAAGAAAGTAGTCCTTAAACATCCACGGAAGGCCAAAAAACGAGGCCAGAAGCACTCCGGTGGTAATCAAGCCAAAACCCAGAAGAAAACCGGCAACGCCTTCCTCTAATTGACTTATTCCAAAGGGCTTAAAGATTAGAAGAAAGAGAAAAATAAACGTCCCAAAACCAACTGAAATAAGAGTCTTGTGGCTGGCCTTCTCCACCATTGGAAACGGCTTACTCAAATAGGTCTTCAGTTGTTCGGCGCGAGCCACTTGATTGTTACTGTTGCTTCTTAATGAGGTTCAACGCACTTCCAGCTTCAAACCACTCAATCTGCGATTGGTTGTATGTATGATTCACCTTAATTGCGTCTGAGCTACCGTCTTCGTGATTGATGGTAACGGTCATTTGTTTACCAGGAGCAAATTCATCCAGTGCAATATCAAAGGTATCACGCTCTTGAATCTTGTCGTAATCTGCTGTATCGGCAAAGGTAAGAGCTAACATACCTTGTTTCTTTAAGTTGGTCTCATGAATACGGGCAAACGACTTAACGATTACGGCACGAACCGCCAGGTGTCGAGGCTCCATTGCGGCATGTTCTCGCGAAGAACCTTCACCGTAATTCTCTTCCCCAATCACTACTGAGTATTCGCCAGCAGCCTTAATCATTCGAGCCACTTTCGGTACACTCATATACTCACCATTCAGCGGGTTGTATACTTCATCGGCCTTGTCGTTGAATGCGTTGATGGCACCAATCAAACAGTTGTTCGAGATATTATCAAGGTGGCCACGGTAAGTCAACCATGGGCCCGCCATTGAGATATGGTCGGTAGTACACTTTCCTTTTGTCTTAATCAGAAGTTTAGCTCCAGCGATGTTCTTACCATCCCATTGAGCAAACGGCTCCAACAACTGGAGTCGCTTCGAGTCGGGACTCACGATAACTTCAACTCCCGAACCATCTTCAACCGGTTCAAGATAACCTCGATCCTTAACGTCAAAACCCAGTGGTGGAAGTTCCCAACCTGTTGGTTCATCTAACATCACTTCTTCTCCATTCTGATTAACAAGTTTATCAGTAATTGGGTTAAAGTCTAAACGCCCCGCAATAGCAACGGCTGCTACCATTTCCGGAGATCCTACAAAAGCGTGTGTATTAGGGTTACCGTCAGCTCGCTTACTGAAGTTTCTGTTAAACGAATGGACGATGGTGTTCTTTTCCTTTTTTCCGGCACCAGCTCGCTCCCATTGGCCAATACATGGCCCACAGGCATTTGTAAATATTTTGGCATCCAGGTCTTCAAAAATCTGAAGCAAACCATCTCTTTCTGCTGTAAACCGCACCTGCTCCGAACCCGGGTTAATACCAAATTCTGCTTTCGTTTTCAATCCTTTATCAACTGCTTGCTTGGCAATAGATGCCGCACGCGAAAGGTCTTCGTATGAAGAGTTGGTACAAGAACCGATCAGTCCCCACTCTACGTCCAAAGGCCAATCGTTAGCCACTGCTTTATCGGTCATTTCTCCTACCGGTGTAGCCAAATCAGGCGTAAACGGTCCATTCAAATGAGGTTTAAGTTCAGAAAGGTTGATCTCAATAACCTGATCAAAGTATTGCTCGGGGTTTGCATATACTTCTGCATCACCTGTTAGGTGTTCACGAACTTCATTCGCTGCATCTGCAACATCTGCCCGGTCTGTAGCGCGAAGATATCGCTCCATGCTCTCGTCGTATCCAAAGGTTGAGGTAGTAGCTCCAATTTCTGCACCCATGTTGCAGATGGTACCTTTACCTGTACACGACAACGAAGTAGCTCCTTCGCCAAAGTATTCAACAATACATCCGGTTCCACCTTTTACCGTTAAAATGCCCGCTACCTTCAAGATTACATCTTTAGGTGCAGCCCATCCACTTAGTGTTCCGGTAAGTTTCACACCAATCAATTTCGGGAACTTTAACTCC
>JAEPQQ010000113.1:0-4359 GCA_017640445.1 Bacteroidia bacterium
TTGGTCTCATTCCTAAGTACAACTCCTTTAAGAAGGATTCATCGCCCTTTCTAATTCGTTCAAGTGATTGTTTAGTACTTAATTTCATTCAATGGTGAAAAGTAACCACCCAAATGTATTTTAATTTCTTGAAATTAAACCATACCAAAACTAGCTCGATAAGAACGGTCACCTTTTTCAATCTGGGCACATATACCCTAAAACGGAGATAGTATTATGAAGAACGTGATCTTAATCTGTGTAATGGTATTTGGTGTTGCAGATGCCGGTGCGCAGGGAGTTTTACAAAAGCTGGGTGATAAGGCAAAAGAAAAAACTTCGAATCGAGTGGATAACAAGGTTGATCAGAAGATGGATGAAGCACTCGACAAGATTTTTGAACGAAAAAAGAAACGAAACTCAGGCTCTGTAGCACAGGATGACACCAGTGGAGCCCAGGAGTCAGGTGGTTCGGGTTATCAAAAGCTTCAAAACGGTCTTCTCAAAAAGGCGCTTGGGGCATCAACGTGTAACGCCAAGGACCAGTACCAGTACAAGCACAATTATCTGATGGAGATGGTAACAACCAACAAAAAGGGGAAGATCACGGAGAACATGAAGTTCAGAATCTACTCGGCAGAGACCATCGACCAGTTGGCATATACCATTGTGGAGAGTAGTACCTCACCAGAGGCCAGTGGTTCAACCATTATAATGGATGGAAGCGATAGCAGTATGATTATGCTGGTTAACGCAGAAGGCATAAAATCAGGATTCTGTTCAAAAAGTTTTTATCAAAACGCTCAATCGGTGTCCGCAGATGAACAAGAGAAACAAATGGAGGATTTGTCTAATGGGTGGACGAAGACGGGTAATTCCAAGATGATCCACGGGAAGAAGTGCTACGAGCACACCTCAGTTTCTGAGGGTCTTGAGCAGACCGTGTGGATTGCGAATGAAGGGGAGTCAATGTCCAGCATTATGAAGGCAATGGCACAGAATCCAAATGTTTCTATGCCTTCCGGCACAAACACACCGTTTGGCCTCGTAATGGAAATGACCACAAAAGACACAAAGTCGGGCGAGACCATGGTTATGAAAATTTTAGAGTTCAATGAGAACCAATCGAAGTCAATTTCTACCAATGGGTATACTTTTTTCTAACGAGTAATAAGGTGCAATGAGAAAATATATAGGTTTATTCTTAGCGTGTATTTTTAGTTTGAGTCTCTCGGCTCAAACCAAAACAATCGTAGTTGACGCCAACGGAAGTGGCGATTATACCACCGTGCGAGCGGCTTTTAATTCGCTTAACGGAACCACCATTACCCAACCACACGTAATTAAAATCAAAGCGGGTTGGTATGACGAGTGGTGCCAGCTTAAGAACGTTAAAGGAACCAGCTCGACCAACACAATCACCATTGAGTCGTTCACCGGAGACAGTTCCGACGTTTGGATTACCAATGACACCACGTCTATCTTTCAATCACGAGGAGTATTCGATCTGGCCGATGTGAGCCACGTCCTCATTCAGAACATAAGCTATAGAGGGCCTTTGCAGGAAGGAACAACCGTAGGTATTGGAGCAAACGTATCCAACCTGGAGTTTAGGACTTGCCATTTTGTGGCTAATTCTGCCAGCAGCAAAAACAACTTTGCCATAACTCCGTTGATCGATTTTACCGGCTCTGCTACCCGTGCCGACGATGTTACGGTTACCAATTGCCACGTGGAAGATCTGGTGCCGGTTTCAGATGGATACGGTCTCATCAAGCTGCATAACTTAACAGTGCGAGGGAATGTCTTTGAATGGAGCAGCTCCGCACAACCCAATGCGATATTTAGTGGTGAAGACATACTTATCGAGAACAACGAATACCGCTATACTACCATGGGAGTCTTCCTTGGAAATGCTGGTAAAATACGCAACAATAAGGTAGTAGCACGGGTTCAGTGTATTCAGATCGCAGAAAGCGACTTGAGAAGCACGCCCATACAGGTTTACAACAACTTCATTATTGGCGACGGAGCAACCGCAATGGTGATAAGTGGTAAGCGAGTTAATGTATACTATAACAACTTCAATATCTTAAACAGCAAACCGTATCAATCTGCCATATTGTTAAATGAAGCGGATAGCCTTGAGGTGTTCAACAATAATTTCAAGACGAACGGTAAAGATGGTTCCTGCATACTCAACTTTGATTCTGTTTTTGGAAAAGAGGTACAATTCGATCATAACAATTACTACAACACCGATGGTTTCGTTTATTCAGAATTCCTACCGCAAGGTTATGTCAACTACAGAACATTAAGCGACTTTCAGAAGCACGAACCGACCATGGAGAACAACGGACTTTCTGTTGACCCCTTTTACATCGGAACCGGCGATCTGCATGTGTCAAACGTAAGTTTACAAGGCAAGGCAAAGGTTATTTCGGGCATCGATCGCGATATTGATGGAACACTGAGAGACAAAAGCAAACCCGATATTGGGGCCGACGAGATGGAGCAGGTAATCAACCTGACTGGGGTGTATACCGACACACTTATCGGGAATTTTTATCCTGGTAGAGCGGTGGAGGTGAACTACATGGTAACCAATGTAGGAGGGCTCGATTGGAAGAATGGGGCCTGGAAGGATCAGGTGTTTTTCAGTAAGGACACTATACTAAGCTCGGATGACATCCGGCTAGGCGAGATTGCCAACAACTTTCCCCTTAAAGCGGGCGATAGTTATAGGGAAAAGACATCGATCACAATTCCAATTGTACCCGCAGGAACATATTACGTACTGGTTGACATAAACGCTGAAGACCTTAGTTTTGAATTTAAGCTCGACGACAACGTTATAGTTTCCAAGGCATATGTACTGCCTGTTGCCGATTTTCCTGATTTAGTGGTAGACAGTGTAGTAGTGCCACCTTCAATTTTCAGTGGTAAGGAGTTTGAACTTACCTGGTACATTACTAATAAAGGAAAGACACAAACCTCAGGCACCTGGAAGGATTACATTCTAACGTCCACTGATCCTAACGATCTAAATACGCCCAATGCACTTGATTCAGATAGCCTGGTGCGATTTAAAATATTTGCACCAACCGGATTGAAACCAGGAGAGTCGTATTCGAATTCGATGCGGTTTAAAGTTCCGTTGCTTTATGCTGGCAACCTGTATTATCGGGTGCAGACCAATGCAGGTTTCGATATTCTTGAAAGCGATACCGCATATGCATCCAATGGTTTAAACAGTGTTGCCCTAAATGTGAAGCAGTCTCCGTTGCCCGACCTGATTCCGACCCAGTTAAACATTCAGAAAACGGCCTTCTCCGGGCAAAAAATTCCGGTCAACTATACCGTTCTCAACAAGGGGAACCTAAGCACGTATCGCCCTAATTACAGAGGGAGCAGTTTCATTGATTTATTTCCTCCTATGTGGTTTGATCGTGTTTTCATAAGCAAATCTCCAGTTTATACAGGATTGGATGAGGTTGAGTTCAAGGCAGGTTATTCCCGACCTTTTGGCAAAGAGCTTGATGCCGACAGCTCCTATACGGTGAATGACAGTATTCAGTTTGATATATGTGAGCACGGCAGGTACTATGTGTATGTGTATACCAATTTCGATAAATCGACTTTCGAACTGAGCACGGCCAACAACGTTGTGATGCTTGATAGCATTGATGTGGTTCTTGAACCCAACCCCGACTTGATTGTCCAAACGGTGGCCCTTCCTTCCAGCTTGGCAAGTGGGAAGGAAATTGAGCTGGAATACACGGTTAAGAATGATGGCTTTTCTTCTAAAACAGGCAGGCATGTAGATCAGTATTTTATCCATACAGAAGAAGATTTTGATCGGGAAAAAGCACTTCTTCTGGGCTCTGAAGTTTTCAGGGATACCCTCTTAAAGGACCAAAACTATACCAAAAAGGTTCAACTCCGATTGCCATACAACCGAATTGGGAAACAGTTCATTACCGTGATATCAGACATTACAGACGCCGTGTGCGAAGCACCCAACGAAGAGTCAAACCTCAAAACAACTGAGGTAGATATAGCCCGGTCACCTCAGCCCGATTTGGTGCCACGATTTATTGCACTTGACGACACCATAATCGCAGGAAGCAACATTCAGATTATAACCTCCGTAAAGAACGAGGGTGAGGCCGATGCGGTAGAGTCTTCCTGGGTAAATGCACTGTATCTAACCAATAACGACCGACTTGAAATCAAAAAATTTAGCCATGCTAAAGATTTGACCAAGGACGATGAGTACATCGATACGCTTGCGTTGTATGTTCCGTTGAATGTGGAAGCTGGGGATTATAACTGGGTGCTTAGCGCTGATTATGATCACCGGTTAACGGAGTACGATTA
>JAEPQQ010000113.1:4369-10606 GCA_017640445.1 Bacteroidia bacterium
TGGTTTCAGACAATGTTTATGTTCGACGAGAAGCCGCAAAGGTGCCTGATTTAGAACTTGTTTCGTTGACCACCGGAACCAATCCAACTGCAGGAGACGTCATCGAACTTGAATATACAATCCGAAACAACTCTTCTACAACACGAGCATCGGGCTGGAATGACGTTGCTGAGCTTTGGGACGAAAACGACCAACTCGTAAAACGCTATCATTTGACCCACATTGGTAGAATGTTAAAAGGTAATACTGCTACGATGAAACAAACGCTGCAACTACCGTATAACTTTTATGGGGATGCAAAAATCGTCTATATGGTCAACGACGATAACGACCCAGTGGAATATGAGCGGAACAACAACAGTTCGGAAGTAAGTATTCAAATTGAAGCATATACTCCGCCGGACCTGGTTGTGAGAAATCTACAAACCGATAAGTGCTGTAAGGTATATGCACTTCAATCTGATAGTATTTCAATCGACATCCGTAACGTTGGAGCTGGCGATGTACCCGGCGCCTTTGTGTCGAGGGTGTTTTTGTCGAAAGATCAGGTGTTGGACAAGCGGGACGTTTCTCTCCGCACTTTCAAAGTAAAAGACCTGGACTTTCCTAAAGACCCAACCACTCCGAACATCCTTAAGTATGAGGTGCAATATCCCAATTATGCCAACGGAGATTATTACCTGATTGCGGAGGTCGACCACAGTGATACGATCTACGAGGCTGCCATGGAGTCGAACAACCAGTATGCCTCAAGTTATACAATTAACCTCAGTAATGAGCAAACTAACCTGGTGCTGGATTCCTTTAGGGTTTCGGGGTACACCGGAAGTGACGATGCGTTCTTTTCGGTTGATTATTTTGGTCGGAAACCCATTGATGCCTTCCTGCAAAGAGAATTTGAATCAAGCGTGTCGCTTCTATCCGAATCCGGAGAGCTTATAAAGGTAGGAAGTCATAGTTTCTCAAGAACGCTGAAGCAGGGGAAGGATACGTTCCAGGGGCAACTCTTCGCTTTTGTTCCAGGAGACATTACCCCTGGGAAGTATGCGGTAGTGGTACACCTCGATAATAAAAATGTGGTGTTCGAAACCAATGATCGTGACAACCGAAAAACTTCAGCGGAAACGTATCTGTTCGATTTCAGTACAGAACTTACAATGGATGTGCTGGCTAACGACGACTTCACTGAGCAGGCGTTCAATCAGCGAAAGTTTTATCGCGTAAAGCGAAATAAGGATCAGGGCATGTTAATCTCTCTTGACATGGAAGAAGACCGCAGTCGAACAGAAATGTACCATCGGGTGGAAGATATCCCAACCAGTTTGCGTTACGACAACAAATACTCCAGCCCCAATTTGGCAGACCAAAACGTGGTAGTGCCGGTTATCGATTCCAATGTTACCGACTACATACAGGTTGTGGCTAACTACACACCAGCCATTGTTGATCACTTTTTGGACCCTCGTAACAGAATCATCGACCCACAGCCATTCTCTATTTTGTGTGAGTCTAAAACCTATAGCATTCATCAAACATCACCTAAACAGGCTTCGGTTTATGGCAATACATCGGTGTTGGTAGAGGGCTTCGATTTTAGGGAAAACACTCAGATCTATCTGGTTAAAGGGAACGACACCATCACTCCGTTCGTAAACGAATATGAGTCTAGTTCGAGAATATCTACGGTTTTCGACTTTAGAAACACTACGCCTGGCATGTACGATGTGTTGGCGGAGACCAATGGAAATACGGCCAGACTTAATGCCTATTTCAACGTTTCCGATACCATTAGAGAAACCATCGCTGCCTGGATTGAGTCGGATTTTACCCCCATTGAACTAACCACTAACTACAGTACGCTTAATGTTCATTTCGGTAATTATGGATATACCGATGGCTACGACTACTGGCTGGTTGTAGGTATTAGTGCAAGAAGGTATAAAACCAAATACCTTGAGACCAAGTATGTAGGTAGCTCAGAAGAAGAGGAGATTGAAGCCTTAATTAAGCGACTGGGTATTGAACACCCCAATCCACCATTGGATGAAAGTTATGTCGATATTGATAGTATCCGGTACTATGCATTTTGGATTCCTAAACTGGCCGCAAAGATGAACACCACGTTTACGTTCAAGGTGAATTCCACCCAGCCAGACCAGATTTACATAAATAGTATTCTGTTCCCAAAATCACTTTCAAACTTCACCATCACAGGTAGGGAAGAAGATCTTTGGACATGTGAAACACTGCAGGAAATCAACTTGTATGCGAAGCAACAACTAAGCAAATTGGGTAAGTCAAGCGGATTTGATTGCAATAACATTGACATGAATAAGGTGCATTCGCAAATCATGCAAGAAACGTGGAAGGTTGCCCAAAGCTCCCATCCTGGAAGTAAATCGGTAAGCCAGATCGCTAAGAAGGGCGTAGAAAACTGGAAAAAGAATCTTCAGGATCTCAATCCAAAAGATCAGTTAAAATCACAAGGTAAAGACATGGTTAAAAACCTGTTCAAGGAGAGAGAAAAGAGTACATGGGAGGTTATGAAAGAAGGTGCCACGAATTTCTTTAGTACCTATGAACCAAATAATGCAGTGGAGAAGGTACTCATACCACAGGATATACCTTTTAGCGATCTTACCAAGAATGTTTTTGACTGTATCGATTTTGATCAGGTAAAACCAAAGGAGAAATGCTTCCGTGCTGTGGGTGTTCGAGGATCGGATAACCAACATTATGTAAACGATTGTTCACCCAGTGCGGCCAGTAACCAAAACAGCGGTGAGAAGACAGCTTCATGGGATCCGAACGAGATTATCGGGCCAGAGGGCGTTACACCGGTACGATATGTAGATGGTTCAGATGAGCTCATTTACACCATTTATTTTGAGAATCTGGAGACTGCGTCGGCGCCGGCCATCACCGTATCAGTCGATAATCCCCTGGATACCGCCTTCAGGTTGCAGGAGTTTGGAATCGTTGAAATCGGTTTTGGGGATACCAGCATTGCCTTTAACGGAGAAAACAGAATTGACACCCGAATCGACCTTGGGAGCCGATACAACAACGCTGCACTTCAAATTGTGGCGGGCTTGAATACGGTAGAACATTCAAGTTTCTGGGAACTGACCACAATTGACCCCGAAACAGGAAATCGCTTAAACAACCCATTTGGAGGCTTTTTGCCACCTAACGATAGTACGGGTATTGGTGAAGGCTATGTGCGGTATAGAATTAAACTTCACCCTCACATCAAGGGTGGCTACAAGCTGCCTAATCAGGCTGATATCATTTTCGATCAGAACAAAATTATCAGTACCAACATATGGAGTAACATTGTTTCGGATGGAAGTCCAATGAGTTGGGTGGAAGAACTGCCTGCCATCAGTGCTGAAACGTTTGAAGTGAATTGGATAGGCACTGACGGAGAAATCGGTCCAGGAATAAATGGTTACGAAGTATATGTTTCGGACAACAATGGGCCCTATGAGAAATGGATTCCATTTACAACCGATACCACTGCGCAGTTTACAGGTGAGTCAAATCATGAGTACAGGTTTTATAGTATTGGAATCCTGAACGACGGTCAACGCGAAGAAGTTCCTTCTACCTATGATGCCATAACGACGGTCAAAAACTCAAGTGTTGAATCTGTGAATGACGACCAGGGCATTGTTGTATTCCCGAACCCAGGAAACAACCAAATTCACATTGTACACAACGGAAGTTTGGAGGTGAGTTTGTTGAATCTGGAGGGTAAGGAAATCCTTCGAAAAACAGGCGATCAGCACATCACTATCAATACATCACACCTCGCTGATGGGATGTATTTTGTGCGAATACATAGCGAGAAAGGTGTTACAAGTCGCAGATGGATTAAGCAAAGTTTCTAAGGTAAATACATATTAGGTCTACCATAACGGGTTGCACGCGAGTGTAGCCCGTTGTTGTTTAACGAGGTTCTTGGTTTTGCTACTTTTCGTATGTCTGGGAGTGAAACGGGAGGTTCAAATCGCTATCTTTGATCTCGATGATTCGACTCGTTCTGATTGATGATCACCAGGTCATTCTGGATGGCATTAAAGCCATACTTGACGCAGAACCAGGTGTGGAGGTGGTGGAGGCTTTTGATACCCCCCAGCTTGGACTGGACTTCCTGGAAACCAACGACGTAGATGTGCTTGTAACTGATTTGGATATGCCGGGTATGGCCGGTGAAGACGTTGTTCGGTATTGTAAATCTAAATTCCCAAGACTGAAGGTGGTTGTGCTTAGCATGCACAACGACAAGATGGTTATTCAACACCTGATTGAGGCCCAGGCAGATGGTTATCTGTTGAAAAGTTCGGATAAAGATGAGATCATCAGAGCAATTGAAACTGTTAATGAAGGGAGGAAGTACTTTAGCCAGGAAGTAGTACAATCGCTCGCTCAAAAGGACCACGTACAAACCGCAACGGTGAACGACCATAAAGAAAGCATACTAACCCGCAGGGAAGAGGAAATTGTTATTCTGGTTGCACAGGGAAACACTACCAAGGAGATTGCGAGCCAACTTCACATAAGCCCACGTACGGTAGAAACCCATCGAAACAACATCATCAAAAAATTAGAAGTAAACGGCATAGCAGGCTTGGTTCGCTACGCGTTCAAAAACGGATTAATCCAATAAGCGACTTACCTACGTATTTCTACGTAACAAATTACGCGAAACTACCGATGGCGGTGTAGGTCATTGAGCTACGACCTTTGAATTCAACCAATCAAAGGACGGTAGTATGAATCTCAAAACACTTCCAATTACTGCCTCGAGGCTATTCGGGGTTGTGGCGTTAAGCCTCTTTTTTACTAAGGGTTTTTCTCAAGGGCTTAAGGCAAAACTAAAGAAAGATAACACCGAAGCATTTACCTGCGGATATGTGCATGTGCCAGGTCTTAAAGAGAAGGCAAACCCAATGAGGGCATTGCAAAAGAGTATGGGAGGTGCTGCAACAAAAGGTTCAAATCCCAACCTGGGTACAGCCGCCATTTCCATCTTTTATCAGGCACATCTTCATCCTGAAAACATCATGCGGTACCCAACCAAGAACCAGGGATGGGAAACCTGTGGCGACGCCGTTTTTGCCGGGTTTACAAACAAGTCGGGGGTGGGGCTGAGTTCCACCGATGGAAAAATAGTCATGAAAGATGTATCAACCGGAGATGAGAGCGAGGTGCCGTATGCCGGTATTGGTACATATTTCAATGGTTTTAAACCTGAGAAAAGAGGGACTAAAACAGTAACCGTAACCAGCAGCGAGAGTGCTCCACTTGAAGTAACAATCGAACCTGGGTTGCCACTTGAAATTAAAACGATCAATGGAAAGCCTAAGGGAGAAGAAGTGCTGATTGATGGAACCGAGGACGTAATAGTTGAGTTGGTTGATGGAGACGCTGACCCCTCCTCTTATCTGCACGTGCAGCTGATTTGCAAACTGGTTGGTACGCCTTTGATATACGACGTAATGGTTACAAAGGCTCGAAATACGATTCGAATTCCAAAGGAAGCGTTCAAAAACTTTGAAGGCTCGCCCAGTCCATTTGTCAAAAACAACACACTGATCGTAAACAGGGTGACCGAAAAGATAATCGACAATAAAAATGCAGGGGCGCTGCGCACCATTTCTGCATACATGGACTGGTGTCCGGTTGCATTGGGCGGAGATCTGACGAAAGGAAATGTGCTTACTATGGGGTTCGATTCAACCAAAAACACAAGGTTGAGTCTGGATCTGATAACCGAAGGAGAATATAATTTTTCGTCTAAGAAAGGGCAACCGTTTACGTCTCCACCATCCTCATTAATCAAGAATGTGGCGATTGCCTCCTTTGTGGTGCGGGGCAATCTGTCTGACAAAGACATATCATCCGGCGATGGTTGGACAATGGAAACTACGAAGTGGTTCCCAGACCTAAGTCAACAGGTGTGGCAACGTTTTGCTGATCAATGGTATGCCAGTTTTGCAACCCAAACCGCCCAGAATCTCGGTTGGAATATTCTTCCGTTGTCGACTGTGGTAAATGCATCGGCCTATCAATATGCTAAACCGATACAAGATAACACTACACGAAATTATGTAGAAGTTGGTGCCGGAGGTACAAAACGCATTCTTACTACCAGTATGGATGATGTGTTAGCCGACTTAAGTATATCCTTTCCAGGCGATTTTGTAAGTGAGCGACTGATCAAAGAATTAG
>JAEPQQ010000114.1 GCA_017640445.1 Bacteroidia bacterium
CAACATCGTTTGGCTCAGGTACCTGTCAAGAAAACAAAACTTTATAAAATTTTTAACTCAATAATATCTGAATTATGAAGAATCTAATTGTAACCACCTACATCGTTTACCTACCGGTAGCACTCTTGCTCACACTGTTAGTGGCAAAGGTGTTCTTCAAAAACTCCAAGATCTTCATGATGGACATCTTCCGTGGAAGACAGGACATCGCTAACAGCACCAACAAATTATTCGAAATTGGTTTCTACCTGCTCAGCCTGGGTTTTGCGCTGTTCATTATGAAGGTAGACGGGTACAGAACCATCGATCTTCAAGACTTCTATGAGATCTTAACCGAGAAGGTTGGTGTACTCAGCGTATTTCTTGGAGGCATGGTGTTTTTCAACCTGTACATGCTTTTCAGAGGGAAAAAGAAAACAGCCGAGAATAATCTGTTGAGAAAGCGAATTGAAAACCAACGGGCAAACACCGAAGTGACCGTGAAACCTAAGTTTTAATACTTGTTGCGGCGGCCCAGGCCGCCGCATTTCACAACCTAAATAAGAAAAAGATGAACATTTATAGAGTCAATCAAAGAATTCAAACCTTCTGGCTTTTCCTATATGGAGTACTCATTTTGGCTTTACCAGTTGGTTCAGCCTACCTGATACTTCTGTGTGCCATTCCGCTCGGGCTTTCTCAAATACTATTTTCCTTTTGGGAGGTTCTTACCAGAGGCTGGAAAGCAAAGACCAGTAAACATCTGATTTACTCGGTGATCTATCTCATCGTGTTTTTTCTTGCCGCCACCATAAGCGACTACGGTGGACCTCTATCGGAGTTTATGTGGATGTTGGTGATCCCGCCAATTGTACTGGCCATTCACTTCTTTTATCTGACGTTTACAGACTTAAACCCGAAGAAAATGGTGGAACACCATGTTTTAGACCTATGAAAGTTGTTATCGCTGGAGGAACAGGTTTTATCGGACGTTACCTGGTGGATCGTTACCTGCAAATGGGGAAACAGGTCTACGTTGTAACACGGAACCCCAGTAAGGTTGATCTTGGAGTAGGAGTGGGGTGGAACTCCACTGAGCTTAACGCGGTGATCAACGAGTCGGAACTGCTAATCAATTTGGCTGGCAAGTCTGTTGATTGTAGATATACCAAGGCAAACAAAGCAGCGATCTATCGCTCTCGTCTGGAAACCACACAACTTCTCGGTGAGGTGATAAAGAAATGCGGTAAGCCACCTGAACTCTGGATTAATAGCAGCACCGCAACCATATACAGAGATGCAAGAGATAGACCAATGGACGAACGAACCGGAGAATTGGGAACGGGCTTCTCCGTTGATGTGGCTACCCAATGGGAAAAGACCTTTTTTGAGTTTAACCTTCCAAAAACCAGACAGGTGGCTTTACGAACAGCCATCGTACTTGGGAAAACAGGAGGGGCATTGCCCGAATACCAGCGTCTGGCACTTAGAGGGGTTGGAGGGAAACATGGTGATGGTCAACAGCGCATAAGCTTTGTTCACATTCACGATGTCTTTGAAGCCATACAATTTATACGCGATCGACATCAACTGGAAGGTGTTTTTAACGTTTCAGCACCAACATCCGCTACCAACGAGGAGTTTCTGAAGCAGGTAAGGAAATGCCTCGATATCCGGGTAGGGTTGCCCATACCTAAGACAGTTCTTGAAGTAGGGGCATTTTTGCTCGGTACGGAAACCGAATTGCTACTGAAAAGCAGATGGGTTTTTCCGAAGCGACTAACCGACCTGGGTTTTCAGTTTCGATATCCAACATCGCAAGAGGCCTTGAGGGCTCTTTTGCAGGAAACCGGTTGATAATCAAAAACGTGTAAAGGAATTTGTTACTTTTGGTTCAACCTATGTTGTTGAATAATACCCTACAATGGGTATTGAAGACACCCGGCTAACGAGTTGTTTTGCTTAGGTAAACAACTATAAAACAGAATCAAAATGAAACACCTATTTTACCCTTGTCTTGTTCTAGCATCTATGTTGGGCTTTCTATCCTGTGAAAAACCCGCAGAGCCTCCTTTCTTAGGCCAATTTTCTTATACAAGGATTATCCAAACGGATGTGCCGGATCGTGATACGTTATACCTGGATACAGTCAATCACCTTTACTATGTTCAGATAGCCCTGGGGCAAAATGAAGTAGTAACAAGTGCCGATTTCGATTACCATCCTTTACCAGAAGTTGGTCAAACCGAAAAGTTAACCGTGAATGTATCCGGCGGGTATGTACCCGGTGATTCGGTTTGGTTTAAAACCTTCGCGGTGGGGTCACACCCTTTGGAAGATGATCAACGACCCATCGAACTTGTGGTTAAGAAAGGCTTGTTTAAGAAGCGGAAAGGAAACACCAAGTATTCAAACGCCATTGAAAAACTGCTAGGGCAAAATACACCATAGTGAACAGCAGCCTCACATCGATGTTCAGGAATCCCGGCTTTATGGTGGTGTTGTTCCTGTGCGCTTGTACCACGGGTTCTCAACAATCGACCGTGCCTAATGCCCATGGAGTGCAAGAAGTAGACTCATTAAGCCGTCTGTCTTTTAAGAGCCTGGAAACCAATATGCCCGAAGCGATCGAATACGCACGTTTGGCTTTGAGAAAGGCCAAAACAATTAACTATCGTAAGGGAGAGTCCGATGCACATATAAGGATAGCCAACGGCCTTCTCCAACAAGAGGCTTTCGCAGAGAGTGTAAGGCACTATGATTCGTGCATTGCTATTCGTTCTGAGTTAAACAACGAGGTTGACCTTGCGAGGGCGTATTCCGGTATGGGGAACGCCCTTATTGCCTATGCAGAAGTGTCTCTTCTTAAACGTTCTCAACATCTGGCTCGTGCAGAAAAATACTATCGTGAGGCCCGGTCTGTTTATAAGAAGCGAAACAACCAGGAAGAGCTTGGGAAGAATTCAATTCACCTGGGTCTATTGGCCATTGGTCAGGCCAATCGCAACAAGGCCTTCCAATTTCTGAAAGAAGCACTGGCTATAGGTCTCGAACAGAACGATTCTATGTTGGTTGGTCGTTCGTGCGCGAATCTGGGTAGTTTGTTCAATGAAATAGAAGAGTATGATTCCGCATTACATTGGTCAGCCGTTTCTTCGCTTTACATCTGTAAGTCGTGCAACGAGCTCCAACTGTTGAATTACATCAATAAGGGGTTGGCCCACTTTATGATGGAGCAGGACGATTCGGCGGTTCTATACTATCGTAGAGCTGAGACCATAATGGAGACCAATGGTTTTAATTCATACGAACGAACCGTTTATGGAAACCTAAGAGACTTTTACGACTTCCATGATAGTCTGGAACACTTCCGTACGTATGGTACCGCGTATGTTGAGCTCATGGATTCACTGCTTTCAGCCAACAGGTTGAAGTATTCGGCTATTGCCACAGAGGAGTTTTACACGCAAGATATTGAGAACAAAAATACCCTACTTGAACTGGAGTCAAGGCACAAAACCCGAAACCAAATTGTATTGGCTGTTCTTCTTTTACTTACAGGGTTGGTCGCTTCTGTTTTTATTAGGAACCAGCGTCACAGACGCCGACTCGCCGAACAACAGATCGATCTATCCAATCAAAAGATTGATAACCTGCTTCAAACGCAGGAAATGAAAAACATAGATGCCATGTTGGAAGGACAGGAGGCAGAACGAAAACGAATTGCTGCCGACTTGCACGATCGACTGGGAAGCATGTTAAGTGCGGTTAAGCTTCATTTTACAGCGGTTCAAGATAAACTCACCGACCTTGAGAAAGAAAACCGAAAACAGTATGACAAGGCAAACGAACTACTTGATTTTGCAGCGGAAGAAGTTCGTAAGATTGCCAGAAACATGGAGACCGGAACACTGGCAAAGTTCGGATTGGTGCCTGCTCTTTATGAGCTAAAAAACACCTTGGAGGCCAGTGGAAAAATCAGGATCAATGTCTATGAAAAAGGCTTGGATCAGCGCTTGGATTATGGTGTGGAAATAGAAGTATATCGTATTGTTCAGGAAGCCCTGAGCAACGTGTTGAAGCACGCAGAAGCATCAAAGATCGATTTAAACATTACCCAGATTGAACACGAGCTAACACTCGTGGTAGAAGACAATGGCGTGGGGTTCGATGCCGAACGAACACACTATGGCTTGGGTATTAAAAACATTAAACAACGAGTGGAGAAGCTACGGGGCCAAGTAAACCTGGATACAATGCCGGGAAGAGGTACAACGCTTATCGCTGAGATTCCACTAAAAAAAGAAACGAACCGATGATAAAAATTGTAATTGCGGATGACCATGAGTTAATCCTCGATGGATACTCCACCATACTCGAGCCTGTCGAGGATGTTGCAGTTGTGGGTCTGGCCAACAATGGGAGGGAAGTACTTACTATTCTCGAAACAGTTGAGTGTGACCTCGTGCTACTCGATATTAATATGCCCAAAATGGATGGCCTTGAAACCGCCAGAATCATTAAACGGGGTAAACCACATATACGCATCTTAATACTTACCATGCTCAATAACATTGCCTACATAAAGGAGTTGGTGGAGTTAGGTGTGGAGGGCTATGTATTAAAAAACTGCGGCAAGCAGATATTGCTAGAGGCCATCAATCATATAGCTGCCGGAAGGACTTTTTTCGATTCGACCGTTTCTCAGGTAATTGACCAGGGTTACAAGGGCACGTATGAGGTGGAAGGGAACGCGGTCTTATTGTCCGAGCGGGAGATCGAGATTGTGCGGATGATTGCCTTAGGGTTGACTACAAAGCAAGTTGCTGAGGAATTGTTCATCAGTCCACACACCGTACAAACACATAGAAAGAACATCAACTTCAAGCTAAACGTGCATAACCCGGCAGAACTGACCAGTTTTGCGAAGGATAATGGAATTTTACCGGTTAAATAGCAAGAAACCACTTTCTTTGAAGCCAAAATCAGGTAGAGCTGAAGACATTTTGGTTAAAATATAAAGGGAATAAACTAGCTGTGGCGGGCTTGGTCTTTATAGCCTTATGCACCCTGATAAGTCTTGGTGGGTATTTGTTTACTCCCGATAAAACGTCTTCGTGTAATGAGATGCACGTGGAGATGGATCTAAAGCCTCCAGGGTATAAGGCCTGGTTTTTGGGCGACACGGTGCAAACCTCTTTCGGGCTTGCCGAGGCCATTTTTACAGGAAGAGAGCCAGGAAACAACCTGTACCTCTACGACAACAGGGAAGATACCTCACATGCAAATTGGTTACGTGCTCAGGAACAACTGGAATTGAATCCTAAACGGTTGCAGTCAAAACGGTACATTTTGGGTACCGATGTGTTTGGACGTGATGTGTTTAGCAGGTTGTTGTTAGGTACACGCATTTCTCTTTCGGTCGGAATAATTTCAGTGATCATTTCCCTTGTTCTTGGCGTATTGTTAGGGCTTTTGGCAGGTTATTACAGAGGTTGGGTAGACAAGGTGGTAATGTGGTTGATTAACGTAATTTGGTCTTTGCCAACCTTGTTGTTGGTAATTGCCATAACATTCGCTTTGGGAAAAGGCTTCTGGCAAATATTTGTTGCCGTAGGTTTAACCATGTGGGTGGAACTTGCCCGAATTGTAAGGGGGCAGGTATTTGGTTTGCGAGAAACCGAGTTTGTACAAGCGGGGAAAATGTTAGGTTTCTCAGACCTACGTATCATGCTTAGACATATACTCCCGAACTGCGTAGGTCCTATTGTAGTGATTTGCGCAGCTAACTTTGCATCGGCTATTTTGTTAGAAGCCGGTTTAAGTTTTTTAGGCCTTGGCGTTCAACCTCCTTATCCCAGTTGGGGGCAAATGCTCAACGAAAACTATACTTATATTGCATTTGGTGCTGCACATCTGGCACTGGCACCGGGAATAGCAATCATGTTGCTGGTTATGTCCTTTAACTTTGTTGGAAACGGCTTACGCGATGCTTTGGATGTAAAGCTCTAAAATCGGAAGCGTACCCCAAACAAAATTTGTCTTGGAGCTAGATAACGTGCAGGGTTGGTAGGTGGAACACCTCTTTCCTGTGGCCCGATAAAACGATTGTCTCTCCAATCATTTGGTACATTATCTCCTTCTTCGTACGCATTACCCGTTATTGGGTTAATGATCTGTGGATTCTTGTTGTTAAACGCGTTTCGGACCTCGAAACTCAGCGTTATACCCTTTTTGGCGTTGCCTTTGAAAGAGAAAGTACGATTGATTTTTACGTCTGTATTGAACCATGGCTTAGCTCGTTCCTCCAAATATTGGTCGGTTAGAGGTGTGTAGAGCGGCCGTCCAAGATTGTTATATCCTTCAAGCATCTGTGGTGTATACCGATATCCGCTCTGGTAACTTGTGGAAACAAAGAATTGTGAGTTCTTCATCCATTTAGGCAGTCGCTTAAGAGACGTATCGTAGGTCAGTGCAACCCCTAGCGTTGTGTTCCATGGGCGGTCCCACGCAAGGTATTGCTCTGTACTAAGTGGTACTTCACCCGTCTGCTCAATTTGCAAACTCGACTCCCGTGCAGAGTTGGATTTACCTCGAGCTACCTGGTAAGAAATGTTCCAAAAAACACGCATAAATTCACTGATTCGGTATGTGGTTGAGAATTCTGAACCAACAATTTTTGCGTAGTCCTGGTTGATGTACATTACCTTGGTAACAGGTCGCCCGGTTTGGTCTTCTACAATTACCCTTCTACTGACAATGTAATCGAATCGGTTGTTGTTATAGGCCGAAAGTGTAACACCAAAATCTTTAGTGATCTGTGTCTTATAACCGAGCTCATAGGAAACGTTAACCTCCGGATTCAGGTCCGGATTTCCAACGTTGGATAAAAATGAACGATCGAGGTATTCAGGGTCCAGTCCGGCATACAAAAAACGTGGGTGAGGCAATCGCATTGAATGCGAGTAGTTGAAGTAAAGCGAGTTGTTACTCGTTACCGGAAAACTCACATTTACTTTTGGCAATAGGCGCATCTTGTATCGCAAACCGAAAAGACCAAAGGTGTTGTTCATGTAGTCTGTTCTGATTTGATCAATAACAGGAGCGTTTTCATTGGCAACTGCATCGTCGGCAAATTTACCCGGTGCCCAGTAGTTCAAACGAAGTCCGAGAGTAGCCACAATACCTTTGTATGTAATTTTGTCTGTAGCAAATAGACCTCCATTATTTGGTTTTACTTCCCATATATCATTGGTCGATCCAATTGATATGGAGGGAGTAAACGTGGTGTCGTCAATCTGGATTGGGGCTCCTACCCAGGGGCTGGTAACGTCAACCCATTGATAGTGGTTGAACTTATGCTCAAAGCCAAAGGTAAACTGATTGACCTTGTTCGTTGGGTAATACTTAATATTGGCTTTTATCGTGTACTCCTGAGCGAAGTGATCGTGCCAGGTGCTCGATATACCTCCGTTGTTAACCAGACCAGGGCCGGGTAAAACGAACTGGATGTTCCCATTTGGGTTGAACACCTGAACAGGGTCAGTTACAATCGATGCTTCGTCGTACAACTGATCCACCGTCTCTTCTCGGAAAGGTCGTCCATTGGCATCGGCGCGCAAGTTGGTAAACAATCTACCTACAGTTGCCCGCAAAACGGTCTTTTCGTTAATCGAGTGTTTGAGGTTGAGAGCCGTAAGGTTAGCACTATGGGTATAGGTAGTTGCATTGTCCAGGTTAAGGCTTCTGTTATACTGAAACCCCGGGGCAAGAATTGCATCAAAACCTACAATCTGCAGCGTTCTGGTATTTTGGTTAATACTTAAACTGTGTTGGTTGGTTAAGGTAAGCTTGGTTCCACGTTTTAACTTGTAAGAAAGTTTAATCGTATTTGTGAACTGATTATCCTGTCGTGGTGCCCAAAACGAATCGTTGCTAAAAATTGAACTGTGAAGCTGGTTTGCAGTCGAACCAAAATACGTGTCGCTCAGTTTGAAGGTGAAGTTGGTAAAGAATGTGAGTTTTTTCTTGGTTTTGGGAATTGTTCCAGCCATGTTAAGTGCACCAAGGTCTGTGTTCCACTGGGCTGCGCCATTGTAGATGCCAAGATTGTCGCTCTGCCAGTTTCCTGATATCTCAAACTTCTCGCTGCCCTCCTTGATTGTGGTAGAAATAACTCCGGCAGAACCATCGCCGTATTCCGCTCCGGATCCTCCCGTGGTTAACTCCATTTCACCAATAGAACCACTTGCCACTTCAACACCGAATCCGGTACCAGCCAATGGGTCTTGAGCCGTTACGTTGTCCACTAAAAATAAGGTTTCATAAACACGGGCACCTCTAATTTGCAGGCCATCTGCTGTCTTGGATACCCCAGCCTGCATGGCTACAACTTCCTGAACATCACGTACGTTCATATCGGCTATGTCTTTCTGCGATACCTTTACCTTAGAATCGGCCTCATCCAAATTTACAACACGGCGTTTACCGTGAATAGTGAGGGTTCGGAACGTATTCCGTTGCGACGCCATCTTTATTTCAAGCTTAGCTGTTTTACCCGCCTCAATCCGAATACCTGTATAAACATTATCCACGTAACCAACATATTGAACCTTTACGGTATAGTCACCAGGTTTTACGTCTTGCACCAGGTATTCTCCGGTTTCGCTTGATGTAGCACCATAGTAAGATCCTACCAGGTATACCGTAGCAGCCGGTAGTGGTTCGCCCGTGGTTTCGTCAGTAACGGTTCCCTTTAAATAGCCTGTGGTTTTCTGACCATAGGAGAGGTTACACGCCCATATCAGACCAAGAACAAGTATGCTTAGCTTTCTTACCAATTGAGTTCTGTATTTAAAACCTTGTCAAATAATGCATCCAGTTTCGCCGGATCTTTGTCAAACAGGTACAGCTCTACACTGAAAAAGACCTGAGTGACCTTACCATCTTGTTTTCGAATAGCACCAACAATATTAGGGCCTTTCCATGCTCCAAAGGTTGAAAGTTGTGCCGTATAGATGGGTTCACCATCAATACTCGGAAGAAAGGGGTCAAGTCCGAGAATCAAGTTTCTTGGTTGCAACGCAGGCCAATCACTGTCTTTACCTATAAGACTGGAGTCGGGGTTTACTACGGCCTGACCACTGGTGGTTGACAGCGTGTCGATGGGTAAACCTCCCTGAAGTTCGGTGGGCATAAACCCGGCAGGAAAACTGGTTGTTATAAACGATTTTCCGCCCTTGTTATTGAAATTTTGTAGAACAGGTGCCGCAAATTCGAGCAATAAACCCGATTGACCTGTTATTGGATTGCTGAATAAACTTTGGTCACAGTTGAAAAACAGCTTGTCGTATTGCTCCGTGAGTAAAGAGAATGTTGGATTCCAAAACTTAGGTTGATACTGGCCATTGTCAAGTGCGAAATTTACAGCGTCGTAGCCACCATAGTTTCGACTTATCAAATCTCGATAAACGGTGTTTACCGACTGTGGCTGCCCATTGATCATTAGTAAGTCGGATGACTGTTTTTTAACGAAAACCGTTAAAGAAGTGTCTGCCTCGCTTTCTGTTCCAGCAAAATCCACCACCTTGAGGTAGAATATGTTCTCACCATCGTTGTTCAATCCATTGATTGTTGTTCCAACTTCTTCAATGTCTGTATTGTAATATACGTTGGCATCTACAGTGCCATCCGCTTTAGGGTCTTGAGCCCGGATGCTCAACATGAACTTACTTCGGTCTATTTCGGCCCAATCGCCATCGTTGGCTTTGAGTAAGGCTTTAACAACTGTTTGATCGCCGTCGGGATCAGAAAATCTCCAACGGAAAGTTACTACGCTAAACGCTGTGTCAACAGGGAAAGACTCCTCGTTAATCTCAACTTCCGGTGCCGAGTTGCGAAGCGGTATTTTAAGATAGGCAGGACTTTCATCACGACCATCTTTGTCGTCGATAGATCGAATGTAAAAGTCAATGTCTGTTGTGTCTTTTCCCGGATCGATGGCAAATTGGAACAGGCTGTCGCGAGCCGTTGTAAGCTGCCAGTTTATATTGTCGAGGGAGTATTCAAAGCCTGTTACGTAACCGTCTTTGTCTGTGCCGAACCAACTAAGGTAAACACTACTATTAAGCCGATTCTCACCCGTGAGGTCAATCTTCTCAATAGAGATATGAGTGTCTGGAAGTTGGTTGCCAATGGGTTGGTCCACTTTACCACCAGCCAACCACACACAAACAGACAGACCCACAACCATCATTGCCGAACTGCCCATAGATATAGTTTTTTTGAAGTTCAAGAAATAGGAACTTACTGTTTAATCATTCTGAAATACCCAATTTCTGCACCCTGGTTGGAGCTCTTGATCATGTAAACACCTGGTGTAAGTGAACCAATGTTTAAGCTACCATTATCCGTAAGGTTCGAAGTCATTACTTGTTTTCCTTGAAGGTCGAAAATCGCAACATCAACAGAAGAAACACCATTCAAGTCAATAGTGATTTCGTTGGTTGCCGGGTTCGGGAAGAATCGTACCGCATGAGGAGCTCCTTTAACTGTTCTTACGGATACGATTTCCGGGTAATCAGTTTCTGGTAGAGGAACGCTCGAGCCTTTAAAGTCATCATCGGT
>JAEPQQ010000115.1 GCA_017640445.1 Bacteroidia bacterium
TTGGAGGCGTATGGTTGTATAGCCGTTTCAAGTTTGCTGTTGTTGGTCATATCTCTTTCGTTGATGCAGCGCGACGTTCCCAATTTAGAAAGAAACGGCAGCTAAAATTCCCGTAATGGGAAAATAAAGACACTCGTTTATTTCCATTTCTACTGCTTAAATTTAGTCTAACTCTCTGTTTTTCAATTTTTTGAGTCGTTTTTGGTAGACCGTGACATTTGGTTTGGCACACTTTTCGAAATAAGTGTAATGCATGTGAGTTGAAATGGACTGTGTTAAATCATAGTTTTCTATTCGATTTAAAACCATCAACTTCTTGATGGAAGAATCCGTTCCCACTTTAACATGTTAGTAGTAGTAGCGTAAGCCAACTAACACAATAGTAGTAGTTCAAAAAAACTAAAAAGTACAAAATACCATGCTTTTTTAGTGGGAGTCGGGAGACTCCCTTTTTTATTTACTCAAAATTGAGCTCAGATGGCGTGTATCCTACGGCCAAGGCATCAGGGTGTAGTGTGTTGAAAATCATGGTTTTATCATTAAGTAGATTTTAGGTTGTGCTGTGCAATTGGATTCTCTATCTTTGTAACAAGATCGCGGTGTGACCGAATTTAAACTACTACTATCACCACAGGCAGAACGTGAATTAGAGCGAGTAATTGCTTTGTATCGCAAGGAGGAATTTGGCCTTGGAGCCCGATTTGAGTGCGAGTTTATGGCCTTTCTAGACATCATCAAATGCAGACCGGATTTGTTTGTTGCGCGCGACGATGGGATGCGTACGGTTCGAATGGGGGCAAAGTTTCCCTACGAGTTGGAATACAAATACAACGAGGTGAGTGAAGAAATCCTGGTGACCACGGTGGCTCATCAGAACCTTCGATCGAGGTATCAGTAGGAGAGAAGTTGGTTCTATTAAAATTTCCACAAAAACGTATTGAAAAAAATCAAAGAGTTGTACTTTTGCACTCCATTTTTGGCGAGGTAGCTCAGATGGTTAGAGCGCAGGATTCATAACCCTGAGGTCGGCAGTTCGATTCTGCTCCTCGCTACAAGAACAGAGCCACGCAACGCGTGGCTTTTTTTATTTCTAATTTTTCCGTGAAGCTGGCTTCAAACCGAAAAAGGAAATAAAAAAATAGCCGTGTAACGGCTCTGGACTTGGGTAAATCGTCCACTCCAGAACAGCGAGTGAATATGAGCTAATCTGCTCCGACCTCGTTTAGCCCTAATAATGATGGCTTGAATGACAACTATAAACCAATCACTTATGGAATAACAACTTATGAAGTAGGTGTTTATGATAAATGGGGTGGAAAGATTACTACCTTTACAGAAAAGAGCCAAGGGTGGAATGCAACTGGTCTACCTTTAGGTGTTTACACAGTAACGATAAGAGCCCTTGGGGTGGATAATAAATGGTATAACATAACAAAAAGTGTGACCCTTATCAGATAACTACAATTAACTCCCTCTAATCCGGATAATATGCTACAAAAATTATGTTTTATTATTATGGCCCTAGTAATTGGGCAAAACGTATTTTCACAGACCTTCTACAATCCTAAAAGTACGTTCTACTCGAAATTCCAAGAACAAACACCCGAAGGAGAGGATGTTTGGTTTGTCCGAGATGATATAAATTTCGAACGGACTGATGGTGACACCACTTTTTATGACTTACACAGAGAAACAGTACTCAAAAAACAGGATGACGATCTGCGTCTAAATGATCTTGACCTCCTGGAATTGGATGACAAGGTGCTTATAAGAGGCCGGGTTGGATCAATAAATTACTTTGGTGAGGGAGTCACCCTCTTTGATTTTAGCTTAAACAAAGGAGACACAGTTTCGTTTGTAGATCCTACTCTTGCTGGAATGCCAATTAAGCGGTATGTAATAGACAGTATTGGGCTGAAGAAGTTCGTAGATGGTTCGATCAGAAGTACTCAATACATAAGGCCTTTATTTAGTTATTCTGGCCCTCCTATTTTCATAAGTAAGGGCATTGGCCCTAGTAACGGTATTCTGGGCTTTATAGATGAAATGCTGTTGGTTGGATTAAATAAGGGGTACAGTGAACTTATTTCGGTTTGTTTCGATGATGACATACGGTATAGTAATTCGACATATTCTCATATTGATTCAGGGTCTTGTGATTCTGACACTTTTAAACAAAGAATTATTCTTCACACAGTTGAGATACCGAAACCTGACCAATTGTTACTATATCCAAACCCTGCAACTCATATATTATACCTTGATCACATTGCTATTGACGAATTATACATTTTCTCGTATGCCGGTAAGCAAATGGATTATCATCGTTCACCTGCAAAAGAAATACCTATTAGCCATTTCCCTCAAGGATTGTACTACATAAAATCGGTGTACAAAAATAAGTGGTCTGTTATCCCGTTCATTAAGAAGTAAAAAACCCAAAAGTGAAGGATAAATACCTGTTTAATCTCGTTGGATAGCCTTCCCAATATATTTAACCGGTGAATGGAACAAGCAACTGCTTAAGGTCAGTCAACATTAAATTATTTGGGGTCTGGGGTTTCCAGCAAGATGTTGGTCCGACGTGTCAACGTAGTGACAAACTATCTTGCCTCGTAAAAGTCAATAGCCCCTACGTCTCGACACTGAAAACAAAGGCCATTCTGGAAGCTTCGCCAAAACTGGAGTATTAAAAACCGTAAATTTTTCTTCTTGTATGAAGAATGGGAAACTTTCACGATCAAAGGGACACATTGCTGAAGTTTATTGAAAAGGGGCAACCCTCTCAGAATGGATACGTAGAACGGTTTAACAGAACATACAGAGAAGAAGTGTTAGACAACTTCACATTTAACTTCTTGAAACAGGTTCGGGTAATAACCCATAGTTGGATGTGGATCTGCCAACTATAGACCTCATAAGCCAAACATAAATTGTAAACCTAGAAGCGTGTATAAATTGGCCTCGTTGTTCAAGTCTCTGAAACTTTCTCGTTCTCTATAAATCAGGCTTAATTTTGGCATTACTAAGATGCCGTGCCACCTTAAGACTGGTGCAATATATAGCGCTGTTTCAAAGCCGTTCTGTTCAAATGTTTTCTGTTCACCATTATGATCCGTGAAGACAAAATCATTGAACAGAGAAAAATTTCCCCCGATTTGAAACGGATGATTGCCCTTGCGATTGAATTGATAGCCAGTATGAATACCGTACAAAACCGTATGTACCCTTTCAAAATTCAACGAATTTCGAAAATTAATGACATTGCGATCAAACCCCACAAGTAGGGAAACCGAGTAGGAAGTGTCGAAAAGCACCGTAGGCATGTAGTTCAACCGCACATCGTAGATTTTGGGATAATCACTGGTATATTGTTTGTACCTTATGGATCGGTATTTCCCTGAAAGATCAAACTGATGAGTAAAATCCTTCTTTACCTGTCCCAGTGCAAAAGTGCCAATCAGGACAAATGGGATCAAAAGAAACAATCTAATAGTCATTTTACTCATTTAGTATTCTTTGTAATTCATCAATTGTGAACTTTTCTATCTATAAGATACTCAATTTCAAGTAAACTTCGTAAATAATAGTTCGGTACAAACACAAGAACACTCCACCATTTAAAGATGCGGCTACAAGAGGTTGCTTGCATGTGGTTCTTATTTTTGGATTGACGCTGAAACTACATAATTCTCCTTGAATGAACGAAGCAACTGTGTAAAAAAGAAACAATCGCTATCTACTATATTGTATGCGGCTAATTATCATAAATGATTGATTACGTATAGGCATGACAAACCTGCCTGACTGGTTTGTCCTTTGACCTTTTAATAAAGACTAGGATGAGTCGAATGCCTCAAATTAAGATACCCCTAAAGGCACCCAAGTCACCGTGAACCCACTACGGTTGTTACGATTTATTCGTATTTTGCATTCGTCATAAGAAAATAATAATGAAGAAACTTTCGATCGTCGCGGTGTTCATCCTCACCTCCATCATGTTTGCGTGTAACCAGAAGTCCAATGAAAATTATCAGGAACAAACCCTGGAGATGGAATCCGTAGAAGAGCAGTTGGACGAGACATCGTCTGAGGTGGAAAACGAAACGGAAGATATGCAACATGACGTGGATAGTTTATTAGAAGGAATTTAAAAAAAAAGAAAAGTGAAATATTTCAGTTTAATCATAATTCTGTTCATAGGTGTTAATACCAACGCCCAAAATCATTCAGGTAACGGAAGAGGACGAAGTGGTAAAGAAGTGAAGCAGAAGGTCGACCGTACGGAAAAAGGAGTGAAGGAAGAGGATCAGAAAGAAGGGAACAACCAGGAAAAAACCAACAGAGGCAAAGCGAATAGATTGGAAAAACCTGAGGGTTTAAAGGAGAAGAAACAAGAAAACTCTGCAAAGAGAGAGGGAGAGGAGAAGGACAAGGCGAAGAAAGAAAACAACGGGAAGCAAAGAGGGAAAAACAAAGGAGATCTTGAGGGTAGAGAATTTGGCCAGGCAACTGTAGCTGAAGCGAAATCCAATGCTGAAAATAAGGTGAAGGAAACCGAGGAGAAAATTGATATGGCAGAAGACGCTAGAAACGAGGCACGAGAGAAAATCAAGCAAGCCAAAGAGAGGTTGGAAAAACAGAGGGATGCAGGAGAAGTGTCGGATGAGGAGTATCAAGAAAAAAATGAACGAATCGAAAAGGCAGAAGAGCGGGTTAAACAATCCGAAGCAACTTTAAGGAAAGCGGCCGAGGAGGTGGAAACGGCTAAAGAAAAGCTTGCCGGACCGCTTCAGGAGGAATAGAAGAGGCCCAGTAGTTAACCATGGAACACATTGGTTTCAGCATTTTAGCTTGTCCAATTGCCTTCACATGTAACTGATCTTTTTTATTACCGTGGCTACTTATGCGTTGGTCGCGTTGAGCTCAGTCTTTTCAATCCAATGATGAATGATCTTACTCATTTGGCGAGGTTGTCCTTCGTGCGGGAAGTGACCCTCTTTATCAATGAGAAAGTACTCCGAGTTTGGCAGAAGTGCATGAATTCTATCGGCGATCCCAAGCTTCTTAACCGGGTCGTTTTCCCCATATATTAACAAGGCAGGTTTAGTGTTGAGAGTGGTTTCGAAGCCGCGTTTGATCATTTTCATGAACTTTTCACTTTGTTTCAGATTAAAGAGCATCTGTGTTATACGCCTGCGTTTGTGAGGTGTGTTAAACATTCGCTTGTATTCGGCTCGTTCTGCTTTGGTTAGCTTTCTCGTTCTTACACCATTCTTAAAAGTCCCATTTACCAGAAAGTTGGTATGAGCGTTCAGCCAGGTAAAGAACTGTCCACCCACAATCTTTAACATACTGGCCAACTTTTTATATTCACTAACCGGATAGATAATGGTGTCAGTGAGAATAATACCCCGAAACAAATTCGGACGACGAATGGCTGCGCCAAATGCAGAAGGTCCTCCTGTGTCGTGCCCCAGGACGTAGATGTTCGATAGGTTAAGTTTTATTATGAATTTTTCAAGAATGATGCTTTGAGCTTCAATTCCCAGTGAGTAATCAGGTCCAGCGATAGAAAGCCCAAAGTTTGGATAATCGAGGGCAATGCACCGATAGTTTTTTCTCAGAACTTTTATGAAGTCCCGATACATAAAGGAGGATCCCAATGGAGGGTGACTGAAGAGTATGATTTCTCCCTGGCCCTCATCAATGTAGTGAATGTTGTTTCCATTAATGTTTACCCGTTTGCCTTCAAATGGATATAAATTGTTGTTGTATGCTTTCATGTTACATCATTATGAATGATGCAAAGTTTGAGAGCGAAAGCGTGAATTTTCTTGCCATATGGCAAGAAAGAAACTAGACGATGTTTTTTCTAATTCTACTCAGTGAGGTGTCAGTAATTCCAAGGTACGACGCCAGGTATTTTAGCGGGATTCGCTGCATGTAGTTTGGGTTTGCGAGAAGTTCGAGATAACGTTCTTCTGCTGATAGTGTTTGGAGCGATAACATGCGTTGCATTACATTAACAGAAACGTACTCAGCATATTTTCTACCAAATTGAAGGTATTCCGGGTTTTTTAGGTACAATTCTTCGAGTTTCGACTTTGCAATAATCCTAACCTCACCATCCTCAACAGCCTGAACATAAAATATCGCCCTCGAGTCTTGAAAGAAGGCCAACAAATCGCCAATCATCATACCGGGAAAAGAAAACCAAACGGTAACTTCAGTGCCCGCGTTATCGTAAAAGAACACTCTAAATGTACCCTTATTGACAAAGGCAAGGTAAGAACAAGCCTGGCCGGGCTCCAACAGAAATTCCTTCTTATTGAGTTTTCGAACAACGTCAAACGACTCAACAAAGTCTTCTACGTTACCGAGTGGTATATACTTCCTGAGAAATGTGTTGAGCTTATCCTGATCAGACATATTTTAGAGAATTGGTTTTAGATGGCATCGTTTCTTTTTTTCAGGTCGGCGGGGTCTATGCTTGTCCCTACTTCGTTGCATTTTTGCTCGAGTTGTTCGCGAGTTAGTAACCCAATCGTATAACATCGAATCAGAAAGAAGTAAGCAGCGTCGATCAGTTCTTTTCGTGCTGCAACCTTTTCACCTTTATATTTCATGTTTGGGAGCCTGGGCTTTCCATCGCTAAACTCACATTTCCCCTTACATATACTACAATACGTATGAACCACGGTTCCATGCTCCTCAGTCCAGTTCTTCTGGGCATTGTACATCTTGTCAAACCGGGAACGATGCTGGTCAAGGACTGTTAAGGTGGATTTGACTTCGTTGATCCAAAAGTCAATATTGGCAAATTGCCCAACGACATGATGGGTATATCCATGTCTGAACTTAGTTAATTGTTGGGTAATTAAGTTTGCTTTATCGAGCGTATACATAGTTTCTTGTTCGTTAAGGAGTCAATGCGTAAAGACGGTTTCTGCAAACTGCCTTTTATCTGCAGGAATTCAACTCAACGGATATAAAAAAGGACCAAAATTACGACTTTGACCATTTGGTTAAATGGTCAACTTGTACTAGGACTCATTTTCGAACAGGTCTTTGGTGCGGCAAACGTATTTTGCCTGAAAAGTACATTGATTTAGTGTTTGTTAGGCTCACTTTCAATTACAGGCAAAGACTTGCCTACTACAAAATCTCTGGCATTCAAAATACCGTATAAGCTGTATGTAGCACAGTCGAACCTGGGTATACACTTGCTGTATTGTAATAATTCAATCCAGTATAATGACAAAAATTGTAAAGAAATTGGGATGGGTCAAGGACTACCCCGATATCAGAGATTATCATCCAGAAACAACCAGAAAAATCAAACAGGGAAAAGTTCAGAGCCACCTGTCAATCGCCGAAATTTTGCAGGGAATTGGCATACTTGAACGCGGGAAGAAGGCACTGCCGGAACAAGTAGATAACCGCAAATGGTGTTCACCTATTAAAGATCAAGGTGGTATTGGTTCCTGCACCGCTTTTGCAGCTATTGGAATGTACGAGTACTTTCAAATCAAGGTGTTTGATGAGTACATCGATGGTTCTGAACTATTCCTATACAAAGCAACCCGAAACATGTTGGGTTGGGGAGACGTTGATTCAGGAGCGTATATGCGCACTGCAATGGGAGCGTTGGTGCTTTTTGGCGTACCACCGGCAAAAAACTACCCGTATGAAACGGATAAATATACATGGGAACCTCCCGCCTTTGTTTATTCGTATGCGCAGAATTTTCAGACATTGGAATATTACCGCCTCGATCCACTGGGAACCAGCGGAAGAAAAGCTTTAAAGAACATTAAGTCTCATGTCGCTGCGGGCATACCGGTTATGATGGGCTTTACGTGTTATACCTCGTTGGGTTATAATGAGACACGAGAAACCGGTAAGATTCCATTTCCCAATAGTGAAAAGGAGTCGGTTATTGGAGGTCACGCAGTTATGATAGCTGGTTACGACGACGACATGGTAATTCGGAACCCGATAGACGGTTCGGAACAACAGGGGGCATTAATTATTCGCAATTCCTGGGGTGAAGACTGGGGCGATAAGGGATATGGGTACATACCATACGAATACGTGAAACGGCAACTTGCCGGCGACTTTTGGTGTTTGATTTCAGCCGAATGGGTGAACACCGACAAGTTTCTGGCCGGTTAGATGTCGCATCGATAACGCTGCAACAAATTGAACGTTTACACCTGATTGCCTTGGGCAGTCAGGTGTTTTATTTACAGCCTAACCAACCACAACATAAAACAAACCAAAGCCCAATAGACCTCCAATTGATAGTAACAACCCCATGAGGGTAAGGAAACCTCCAATACCCTGATTTACTTTATTGTTAAGTCGCATGTCCTTCCGCAGGCGAAAGAAACTCAACAATCCCCCAATAATTCCACATGGTAACATGCTTAACAGAAACAGAACCCAAAACAGCATTCCACGATCATTTTGACCTTGTTGATCCAGGAAAAAAAGGCATAAAAAGAGAAGTGGGAGAACATAAAGCAATGTGGCGGCAATGTACGATGGCCTTAGTTGGAACGACTTTTCAGTTTGCATGTTTAGACGGTGGAGCAAGATACGAAATGCAGTCACTACCCAAAACAGGCCAGTGAAGTTTTGCCCTTTATGCAACCATTTGAATTGGCATACGACTAATCTATAAAAGAGGATTAACATAAAAGACGAATGAATGAAAGTAATTAAGCAAGCAGACAAAGGATGGAGAGTAGCAGTAATCGCCTTGTTATTCTCAGTGGTTTTCGTTGGAAACTCAGCATTTACAAACAAGCAGATCAAACATCGTCATGTGCATGGATGGGAGCACCTTGGAAGCAAAAAGGTGAACTTTGGTTTGGACAAAGACGTGATAACGATTACGGCAGCCGAAGGAAAGTTTACCAAGTTAAAACTGAAAGTTTCTGGAGGAAATCTTAACATGCATAAAATGGTAGTGGTCTATGGCAATGGTACACGCGATAACATTAATGTAAAGCATAATTTCACAAAGGGTGATGTAACGCGCACCATCGATCTAAATGGTAACAGACGAGTGGTTCAAAAAGTAATCTTTTGGTACGATACTAAAAACAGATCTCGAAGGAAGGCTACACTCCATCTTTTTGGAAGACATTAAGCCATTGACGGCCGAACAACCAAAGAAGCAGTCGCCCACTACCAAAAGTTAGTGAGCCCCATACCATACGTTGGAGCGTTAAACATGCACAGAATTTAGGTCGGTTTTTGAGGTGGAAGTTTGAGGCCTGCCTGCGGCTTTCGGTTTTCTCCACATCAATTCACCACTGCAGTTACAGGTTATGGGTTGTTTGTGTGTAACCAATCTCGTCACTTTGACGGTTATATGAAGCATTGTTACTAGTATTGCGTCGTTCATGGTATGATCCTTGTATCGATTCTCTAAAACGAAAAGACACGTAATATCAGATGCCAAAAACCGCTAATACGCTTAATCACATTAAGATACAGGGAGATGCAGACTTTTCTACCCGGTGGGTAAACGACTTTGTTCGAATTGCAGGTCATTGGGAGTCATTTGCAGAAAAGCATAATGCTCAGATTACTGGTTTGATTACGCCTTACGGCTTCGAATGTGCGATCAAGGGAGTGACCGACGAGTTTAGTTGCTTTGAGCTTAAAGCACGTAAAAAGTTACAGAATGTACAAGCCGGTATGGCTTCAAAGGTTTCTCCGTATTCAACGGTGCTAACTTTTTGTGCGGCAAGAGATGAAAGATCGGAACGAGGCTTTGTGGTTCGAAAAAGCTCGATAATCAGGCAGGTAATTGCTAAGATTTTTGGGTATCGTAATGGAGCCAACTCAAATGAACTTCAGGTGTATTATAAACCTGGAGAACAACCGGAAGTGTCCAACTCAGACCTTAACCATTTAATGGGATTAACCCAACTCGACAAGCGAGGCAATACCCTTAAAATGAAGGCCTTGTCGTTGCCTGAAACGGATGACGACATTCGAAATTGGTTCGATACACTGACACGTATCTCCCGATAAAACCAAGTGAATTCCTTACCGGCCCGGCCCTTGAAAAGAAGGCAAGTCGAAATCTGTTGATCCGAGTCCTGGCTATGTCTGATCTGCCATATAACACCAACCGCGTGTAGAAATAAGTCGACCGTAATTAGGGATAGAGAGCTGTATGGTGTGGTGCATAGGTGTCACGGACTATGACGCTACTGTTAAGCAATTGTTATTTGATTTGCATACCTTTGCGCCACCTTAAAAGATTTGAAATTGAAAAGCATCTTAATCCTACTCGTATTCGTTTTAAGTTTTACGAACTCCGCATTTGCTTACCTTGATCCTGGATCAGGGAGTTACATCTTACAAATGCTTGTTGCTGGCCTAT
>JAEPQQ010000116.1:0-5832 GCA_017640445.1 Bacteroidia bacterium
ATACCAAAAAACGATTTGATGAAATTCCATCAAAGAATCCCGGTTATGGCCAATGACGTTTTTGCATCATTTGTCAAAAAAATCAAAACCGATGTTGACTTTGCTAGTCTTATTCATGCTATTGTTGATGGTCATGGATATTCGCTTCATTCTAAGGCATTTAGCTATGCCGTATCGATGGAGTTGTTTGCTAACATGTTCAGCCAAGGACATACACTTCGCGTCAGGAATCCAGTGCGCAAGGGAATATGGCGTTCTTATCTAGAAAAGTTTCGAACGATAATAAATGAATCCAGTGAACTGCTCGAGGAAGAAAAGAAACATGTATTAAAGAAGGTCGGCCACATCAATCAAAAAACAAACAAGGATAGATTAATTGCTCCTTTCGAATATCAAGATATTGCACTAAACCCGGAAGACTCAAGGATTCTTAACAATAGAAACGACCTTCTCCATGGAAGGTTTCCGGTATCACCAGAGGTGAAGACATTAAATAGTGAAAATGAACACTTGTTCTATGTATCGATGCGACTATTAACTCTACTAAATTTGGGAATATTAAAATGGGTCGGATACATCGGGTACACGCCGAATTATGCTAGAATTTATGGCAAAGGAAAAACCTCTACTGCCGACAAAGACTGGTTTGTTAAGGTGTAAAAAAGGCATCGAAACTAGCATCTGATTCCCAAAATATATCTGGCCTTTAGGGTTATTATCTTTGGAGAGGGAAAAACTCATAATTCCCTGTAATCAAGGCTGGATTTGCCCTTTTTAACTCGGAAGAAGAGAAAAAGGCCATTCAACATAAGTCTAAGGAGTTTGGTTCATCACTCAGTCAGTATATCCGGCAAATAGCAATCAATGGGCAGATCGCGGACGTGAGGTATAACGTGATTTGTTAGGTTCTCAACAAAAGTGGTACCGGCCTTTTTGTTGTACCCATGTTGTACCCGTCTTTCTATTGTAAAACAAAAAAGCCTTACACTTCTGTAAGGCTTTGATTTTTAAGTACCCGGAGCGGGGGTCGAACCCGCACGGCCGCAATGGCCACAGGATTTTAAGTCCTGCGTGTCTACCAGTTCCACCATCCGGGCAGACACAAAAAAAGGGAACAAGTCCCTTTTAAATTTGGAGCGAAAGACGAGATTCGAACTCGCGACCCCCACCTTGGCAAGGTGATGCTCTACCAGCTGAGCTACTTTCGCTTATCGTTAAAGAACAACCTCGTTTTTTTGAGGTGTGCAAAGATATAAATTTAGCCTTCTAACAAACAAATAATTTGAAATTAATTTTAGAATTTTTCCAGCTTTACCACATGCCACCGATTTCCCTCACTTCGAACCTCCAAAACATAGATGCCAGCCTCAATACCCAACAGCGATAGTCGGCTACTGTTCTTATTGTCAGCAAGTTGGCTCGCAATGGTCTTACCCGTCAGATCGTTCAACCGAATCTCAGTCAATGGCAATACCGATTCAACCACTACAAAATCACCAGCAGGATTTGGATACACACGTGGCCGATCAAAATCCATCACCTCAACCGACGATAAAACGTCCAAATTTTCATGAGCCCTCAACACATTAGGAATGCCATAACCATATCCGCCAAACGTGTCGGGATTGGCAATTAAGTGACTACTGGCCACAATGGCTTTAAACATTTGCACATTCGTTATATCTGGCCACGCCTCTTTCAAACAGGCCACCATACCGGCAATCAGTGGGCCTGAAAATGAGGTTCCGTTCCCCGAGGTTAAATGCCCCTGGTTGTTGATGTACGTGGTACCACGACCCATCGCCATTACCTCTGGTTTTACACGACCGTCGAAACTTGGCCCAAACGACGAAAAATCAGCTTTCATCCTGAATGAATCGACAGCACCAACACATAAAACGTGTTTGCCATCGCATGGAGCCGTAATGTACCGCCATTCATCGTCGCCTTCATTTCCGGCGCTGTTTGTAACAAATATGCCTTTCTCAAAAGCTATGTCGGTAGCCTTGGTAATGATGGTTGTTTCACCATCCATGTCTTCATAGGTGTAATCACCTTCCAACGTGTCGAACTGCGAATAACCCAAGGAAGAATGGATAATGTCGGCCCCCATACTATCGGCCCACTCAAGAGCCTTTACCCAGGCATATTCTTCAAGGTGTACTTCTTTTCCAGCATGTTCGGTTCGAGCCAATAGGAAATTGGCACCCGGCGCAGCACCCATCATGGAATCGGGCCAATTGGCACCCGCTATGGACAATACATATTTACCATGACCATCGTATTCCCAAAAAGCCGTTGTGTCGTCGCGAAGAAAATCCCAGTATCCCTTGATTCGATTTTGGAGCCACAGCGAGTCAAAAGCTGGTAGGGTATCGGCACGGTAGAAACCGGCATCGAATAGGGCTATGGTGACACCTTTTCCGGTATAACCTAACCGATGGAAGGAGTCGAGCTGCAACATTTCTAGTTGCCAGTCGCTGTTACCATATTTATAAACCTCCTGCACCGACTGCACCTGGTTTTTCCGAATGTTATAGGTTCCCAGTGGTTCAATGCGATCAACAAACGACAGCAACTCAAGCTCAGACGGCTGTCCTTTTACACAGGCTGCATTCAGCCATTTGGAGTTGCCAACAACTTCTACGTTAAGGTCGATAAGCTGATTCAGGTAGTCGTTACAAACGGCGGCATCCAAACTGGAGTCCTGACCGCATTTATCGGTAAAATACACCCACGAATGCTGGGCACTTACCCATTGTGAAGACCACATAAATAGCGCCGTAAGCAGGACTAGTCGGTTGATAAATAGGTGTTTACGCATCCAATAATTTCTTTATCTCGTTGAGTTTGAGCAAGGCTTCAATCGGAGTAAGCGTGTTCGTATCGATTTCGCTCAGTTGCTCTGTGATCTCTTTTAACTTAGGATCATCAATAGAAAACAAATTGAGCTGGTATTCAGTTTGTCTGAGATTCTTCAGTTTTTCACGACCACTTAGGTTGATTCGATCTTTTTCGAGCTGAGCAAGAATCTCGTCGGCACGCTTCAGAACCGGCCGCGGAACACCCGCCATACGAGCCACGTGAATACCAAAGCTATGTTCGCTGCCACCTCGGGCGATTTTGCGAAGAAACAACACCTTTTTGCCAATTTCCTTGGTGGTTACGTGGTAGTTTACCACACCTTCCATCTTGGCTTCCAGCTCATTGAGCTCGTGATAATGCGTTGCGAACAGCGTTTTTGGTTTGCACGAATGACTGCCGAGGAATTCGGCAATGGCCCAGGCCAATGAAACGCCATCGAACGTACTGGTTCCTCTGCCAATCTCATCCAGAAGAATTAAACTCCGATCCGATACGTTGTTGAGAATACTCGCGGTTTCTGTCATTTCAACCATGAACGTACTTTCACCTTGACTGATGTTGTCCGAAGCTCCTACCCGTGTATAGATTTTGTCGACCAGACCAATTTGAGCGTGCTTGGCAGGAACAAAGCAACCAATTTGCGCCATAACTACTGCCAACGCTGTTTGACGAAGTAACGCGGATTTACCCGACATGTTGGGACCGGTTAATATGATCAATTGTTGGCCATCTGAGTTTAGCGACAAGTCATTCGGTATATACTCCTCTCCATGAGGAAGCATGTGTTCAATTACCGGATGCCTGCATTCTACCAATGCCAGTGTTCTTGATTCGTCAACCTCCGGTTTTGAGTAGTGATTCTCCACTGAAACCAGTCCGAATGAAGTTAAACAGTCAATTTGCGCAGTAACTCGGGCGTTTTGTTGAATAGGGGATACGTACTTCTGTAAATCAAGCACAAACTGGCGGTACATCTCCGATTCGATGCTCAGAATCTTCTCCTCTGCGGTTAGAATTTTGCTCTCGTATTCCTTCAGCTCCTGCGTAATGTAACGCTCAGCATTTACCAGTGTTTGCTTGCGTATCCAGTCTTCCGGGACCTTGTCTTTGTGGGTGTTTTTAACTTCAATGTAGTATCCGAATACGTTGTTGAAGGCAATCTTGAGTGAAGTAATTCCTGTTTTCTCAACCTCGCGCTGTTGTAGGGCAACCAGGTAGTCCTTACCCGAAAAGGCAATTCTTCTGAGCTCATCGAGTTCGTCGTTAACGTGTTCGGCAAAAACACCACCTTTATTAACGAGAAGTGGAGGGTCGTCACTCAGGTTTGTCTCAATTTTTTCGATTAGCTCCTCACAGGAAACCAGTTGTTGTGCCAGGTTTTGCAACTCCTCGTTGCCTTGTTCCAGGCACGTAGTTCGCACTTCGTTGAGTGCCGATAAGGAACGTTTTAATTGCAGAAGTTCTCTTGGGTTGATACGCTGTACCGCGATTTTGGATACCAAGCGCTCCAGATCACCAATTTGCTTCAACCACTGGGTTAGCTCGTCCGCGACCTCTGTTCGTTGAACCAGGTGTTCTACAACGGCCAGCCGCTCCTGAATGGGCTTCAACGACTTCAGCGGAAGCATCATCCATTTCTTTAAGAGTCGTCCACCCATAGGTGTATGCGTTCGATCAAGAACGTCAATCAAACTCTTACCATTGGCGTGACTGGGGAAAACAAGTTCCAGGTTTCGAACGGTAAAGTTATCCATCCAAACGTGTGTGTCTTCCTCAATACGGCTTATCGATGATATGTGGTCGGTATGATTGTGATGGGTTTGCTCCAGATAATAGAGACAGGCGCCTGCTGCTGCTATGCCCAGGCTTTGATCTTCAATGCCAAATCCCTTTAGGTTACTGGTTTGGAAATGCTGAAGCAGTCGGTCGTAACCAAAGTCGTGTGTAAAGATCCACTCGTCCAGTGTGTAGGTATGGTGGTCGTCGCCAAAAAGAGTCTCAAACTTCTTGCGCTTGGGCTTGGCAAATAGCACTTCCGATGGATTTAAGCCTTGAAGCAACTTTTGAATAAACTCATCCTTACCCTCGGCAACAAGGAATTCACCCGTTGATATGTCGAGGAACGCCGCTCCAATCACATCCTTTTCGATCATAATCGAAGCCAGGTAATTGCTTTGTCGCGACTCCAGAACCTTGTCGTTTAAGGTAACCCCAGGAGTTACTAGTTCAGTCACTCCTCGTTTAACCAGCTTTTTTCCTTTTTGTGGTTCTTCAAGTTGATCGCAGATGGCTACCCGTTGTCCTGCACGAACTAACTTGGGTAAATACGTATCGAGTGAGTGGTGTGGAAAACCTGCGAGATGGACATGCGATGCCTTGCCATTAGCTCTTTTGGTCAATACAATGTCGAGGATCTGAGATGCCTTAACCGCGTCGTCATTAAACGTTTCATAGAAGTCGCCTACCCGGAAAAGTACCATGGCACCCGGGTATTTCGCCTTGATCTGCGTGTATTGACGCATCAATGGAGTTTCGCTGTCCTTTTTTACTTTTGCCACCGAATAGGAGATTAGTTAAATGCCTCGCAAATTAAAAAATATAGAGCTTAATCGGCTGAGTGTGGATGAATTTAGGAAAGCTCGTAAACTTCCTATTTGTGTTGTGTTAGACAACGTAAGAAGCATGCTTAACGTAGGTTCGGTTTTCAGGACATCGGATGCCTTTAGAATAGACAGATTGTTCCTATGCGGAATTACCGCTCAACCCCCACATCGCGACATCACCAAAACCGCCATTGGAGCAGAACATTCGGTAAACTGGGAGCACAGTGAATCGGTTGTTGATGTTATAAACAATTTAAAATCAGAAGGCTACGTTGTGTATGGTGTGGAACAAACCGATTCTTCCATACAACTAAACGACGTTGATTTTGCTCGGGATAAACCGTGTGCCCTCGTTCTTGGCAAC
>JAEPQQ010000116.1:5842-10308 GCA_017640445.1 Bacteroidia bacterium
GTTGATGGTATTCAGGACCAGGTGATTGAACTATGTGATGGTTTAATCGAAATACCGCAATTGGGAACAAAACACTCACTGAATGTTTCAGTTTGTGCCGGAGTGGTATTGTGGGAAGCGGCAAAAGCACACTTAAATGACTAGGACAAACATCCATATATTCAGTTTTTTACTCGTTCTGGTACATTCAGTTTCTTCTTCGAGCGCCCAAATCGATATTCTTGAAACGGCCAATGCCAAGGTGGATGGAAATCAAAGTCGGATCGACGGCTACGACGGTGAACGGGATAATAAAGTGGTTTTGCTGTCAGAACTTCAGACAACCGAAGCAACAACTCTTTATCTGAATACGGTCGACCAGATTCAAAAAAACATAAACAACAACTTCAACTACAGCGAGTTAGACAAGAAAAGGCGGCTTACCGATCTCGTAAACATGTTGGAGCGTGTAGATCGGAATTCGTACCACATGTATACGGCGTATTCCACCTATTTTAACCTCATTATAAAGGTTCAGGAAATACTTGAAAACAAGCGAATTAAGGCGATCCTGAAGAGCGATCTGCTGACGGCCATTCACGTAATCCCGTTTTACGACGATAAACCGTATGCAGAGGAAATATTGAAGCTTACCGCCCAGAGTTATCCAAGTGAATTGTTGAAGCGGTACAAAGACTTTGCATTTCAACCGTATGCTTCTTCGGTTCTCGAAGAACTGTGTAAATATGCACCCGCCCATGTGAGTTTTTATATGGGGGGCAACAATCCCGTCTTTCTGGCGCTTGGTCAGACCAAAGGGCAACCTACGGTCGACAAGATGATGGAAATATTTAGAAAGGTTGGCTCGAATTCCAAAGCCTACATCTTGCTTGATGATATTACCAACTACCGGATGACAGCCACTGAAGCACATCAGTTGGGTAGAAACCGCGAGTCGTTGTTCGGCCATTTGTTAAAACTACGCACCTCTCCTAAGATTCTTGGGGGATATTCGGTAGACGACGAGTTGACCTATATGGCAACCCGCAAGGTGAGGGAGATTAATGAATTGCATGAAGAACGTGATGAAGTTCGATTTGCGCTCTGCGATACCGGAAACATGTCGGCACAGGAGCTTTATACGCTAATGGTGTATGGAGAAGATGAGGTGTATACCTCCAGCTTCCTGGGACTCTTTAATCGTTTAATTGATCGAATCGAAGAAGAAAGTTCGTACGAGTTTTTGCATAATCTGGGACGAAATAAATACCGCACCTTCATCAAAATGTGTGCCTCGTACAACGTACTGCCAGCGTTTCTGGCTAAGATGAGTATTTGGGAGAAACGTTCATTGTTCAATTCATTTGTTGGTGGACTGGAAAAAGAAATTAACCCGTTGGAACAAGCGGTAGCCGTAGCCGACACCTATGGAAGTTTAACGGATAACGACAACAAAAGCTTGTTTGAAAACGCACTAAAGAAAGAATATCAAAATGTGCGTTGGAGTAATGCAGAAGCGGAAAAACTATACGGCCTTCTACTATCGCTGTTGCGCATAAATCCAGAGTCTCAGGATTTACAGGAAGACCTGTCGGGGTTGGCCACCATTGCCAACACAAGTTTGTTGAAAGACGGCCAGCACGTACAACAACACTTCTTTTTCGACGATGAAGACGGTTGGGCTAGTTACGCAACCTTTGTTTCCCGTTTTCAGCGCAGTGGTTGGAAGATCGTTGACAAAGGCTATTTCGTGCTCATCGAATCTACCTCGGGCAAAAAAGTGAAGATTTATGCGAACAAGGCCCGGAAAGAATACGACGGCCAGGATGCCTTAAAAGCTTATTTCAAAGAATCGAAACGATACCCTGACGTAGTTGTACACAGAGGACATAGCTATTATGCGAATATTACGATTGAGAGTATCACACCAAACTCCGACCTGGTTGTTTTGGGTTCATGTGGAGGATATAACAACATCAGTAAGGTATTGGATTATTCACCTAATGCGCAGATAATCAGTAGTAAACAGGTCGGTACTATGTGGGTAAACAACGAACTTATATTCAGTATCTGTGAATACATCCGAACCGGGAGAGACCTCACATGGGAAGCACTTTGGAAAGATGTAGGAAAGCAAATTGGTCCGAATAAAGTAGCGCAGGAGCGTTTTGCCGACTACCTGCCTCCACACAAGAACCTGGGAGCAATCTTGATCAGAACCTACCGAAGAACTCTGTAAGTGGTAAAGAAAGACCCGCTGCATCGGTTCCATATTATTTCCATAAAGAGTTTGTGTATACCTCTCATTCTTACCGTTTTGGTGATGATGAGCACGCTTGTAATGACCTTGTTTGGTCCTGTTTTGTTCTTGTTTCTTACATGCACGGCAATCTGTGGTGTGATTGGGTTGCTATACGCTCGAAAGGGAATGGAGGCTACCAAACACGAAGCTTCCGATAGAAATCATGAAATAGGAATCGCGCTTATCTGTTTATCCATATTAGAAATAGGAGCAGGGCTTGTTGCGTTTTCGGCAATGACTAACCTGTTTTTTATATAAGTGGACGAAGCAGCCATCTCGGCCCCGTAGAATTGGCTCGTTAAAGGTTTCATCTATTTGAAGGTGAAAATCTTATCTTCCCAACATGAACAAACTGCTCATTATAGGTGGTAGTAATTTTATTGGCCGTAATCTGGTCGAATATTTATTAGACTCGGATGAATTCGAAATAACGCTTTTCAATCGGGGTAAGACCAACCCCGGCCTGTTTCCATCTGTTCGCCATATTATTGGTGACAGGAACTCCAATGACGTTAGGCGTTTACGCGAAACTGACTGGGATTATGTCATCGACTTATCCTGTTATTTCCCGAACTCGTTACAAGAAATACTTGATGTACTACCGGCCAGTGTAAAACGATACGTCTTTATCTCCACCTGCTCGGTTTACGACAATACGGTTGATCAGAGCATTCTACGAAATGAGTCTGCACCAACGTTACCCTGTTCTCATTTCGAAAGAACCGATGAAGGAACAGCCACCTATGGAAATAGAAAAGCTGAATGTGAGCGCATTTTGGCAAAATCCGGCGTACCACATACCATACTTCGGCCATCGCTCGTATATGGGAAATACGACACTACTGATCGGCTATACTATTGGTTACATCAAGTGGCAACCAAACCGGAACTGCTTCTGCCAAATGGTGGTACAAGCAGATTTTCCGTTACATATGTACACGATTTGGTCAGAGCAATCGTTAAATCGATTTATGAACCAACTGGGAATCAGACGTTTAACGTAACCACAATTCCTGAGTTTTCCATACGGCAATTGGTAAGCCTGGTACAGTCCGTTCTCTCTACAAATCCCACCTTAATCAATGGAAGTCCCGATTTTCTTCACAGTCAGAAAATTGCTCAATGGACAGACATGCCGTTGTGGCTTGATTGCGACTATTATACCTATGCCAATACGAAAGTGGTGAACGACCTGGGTTTACACCTTACAGAACCTCGTACCTCAATTATGGAAACAATAGCTTTCTACGAATCACTGGAATGGCCGACACCCACTTTTGGGTTAGATGAGGCAAAACGTCAAAGTCTGCTGAACAAACTCAAAGCGGCCTAAACCTACTTTACAATCATCTTTCGCGTGGCAATTATGCCCGACTCGTCTTGTAACTGGAAGAAGTAAATTCCGATGTTTAACTCTTTGATATTGAGTTTTGTAGATGCTTTGATGATCGGAATTTCCTTGATGGTTGTGCCCAGTACATCAATGATGGAAATATGAAGTTCAGGCGACAAGGCCTCAGGGCTTACTTTGAGGGTTATAACCTCGCGCGACGGGTTTGGATAAATGCTAAACTCTGGTTCGTCTTCGATCACTTCCAACGAACTCATAGCAACAACATCGATGTAAACAATACCGGTGTCCCAGTTGTATTTGCTTCCAGAGTTGCAGATGCCGTAATAGATCTGATCTTTTCCGGTGAAGTTGGCTTTAGGTGAGTATTCAATGCTATCGGCATTAACAATTTTCCACGTACCGCCTTCCTTCGAAGTGAACGTACCGTAAAAGAACGGATAGTCGCATATAACCGGAGTTGCCATGTAATTGGCTGCGGATTTAGGTGCTTTAAACGAATCGTTTTTGGTTACATGAACCATTACAGATTTGTTTCTGGCTGTTTCCACGGTGTCGTGATATGCATACTGATGAGCGGTTTGCGCCCCTGCAAAAAGTGCGGTTACAAGCAGTATAGTAAAAAGTATAGCTCTTTGCATAGTGTTTGTTTCAAGGTTGATCGTATTGTATGGACGCCTTGCTTCATAAGAATGTTGCATCATTTCTTAAAAAAGTATTAATGCTCTGCAACTATCTCGTAAAAATTGCTGTAGACCCATGTACACACCCGCGAACGATGAAAATCTGAACTATCTTGCGCTTGTGAGATTAAGACTTGGCTTTAGTATCTGG
>JAEPQQ010000117.1 GCA_017640445.1 Bacteroidia bacterium
GCAAAAGCCGGACCTTCTCCATTCATGGGACTATGTCCGGAAGCATCATAGATGATGAGTTGTTTGTCGGTTGAGCTTACAAGATCAGCCGCGTCTATCCCTAGTTGCGGAGGCACTACAAAATCGTACTTGCCCCACAGAAACAACGATGGGAGTGTGATTTTGTAAAGACTATCCGTGAGGGCAATGTCTTCAATTCCTGAAGTAAGTAAACGATTTGCTGTAAAGCTTCCGGCTAATGAACCTGTTATTCCGTCAGTAGGATTGCGAAACGGCATTTGAATCCCGTCGGCCTCACCTTGCTTTATTTCGTCCAGAAGTCCTTCTGCACTATGACCGTGGCTGTTTATTTGCCCACCTTGTTCCTCGGTGATGTTCAGCGTGTCAACACCTCGTGCGAAATCCAGAATTTCATTCCATTCACTCACCTTATTGCCTTTTGCAACCTGGTCTTCTCCAATGGCGATAAACATTTTAATGGCTTCTACATTGAGTCGGGGAATGTCATGAGCTCCATCGGCTTCGATCCAACCTTTGAATTGGTCCTGTCGTTTTTGTGACATCATATACTTGGTGCCGTACGTACCGCCCCAACTATGACCCAGAAGGAAGAGGCTGATGTCGTTGCCATATCGCTCTTTCACCACACGTACCAACTGGTCGAGATCATCCAGCAGCAAGTCCATGGTTAACTCCTCCTTATGGTTATTACCTCTGGAGTTTCCCTGACCGCGTTGGTCCCAATACACCATAGCAACTTCCTTTTCAAGTTGTTCTACGTAGTTGCCACTACGATATTCCAATCCGTTTCCTCCAGGGCCGCCATGAAGTAAGATGACAAAGACCTTAGAGCCAGTGTTACCATAGACGTAAGCTGGCATATCGGCTCCTTTGTTTCTAAGGTAAAGTACTTCACCTTGTTTAATATCTCCGGTTCCGCAAGAAGCCAGCAGTAGGCTCGCTATTAGGATAATTGTGCTTGCTATCTTATTCATTTGTGTTGAATTTAAGTGAACGTTTGATTCCAATTTGAAGGTTTACATTGGGTAGTATAGAGCCGTTATAAGGCAACATCAGGTAGGTCATTGGTTTGATGAATAGTGTGGTAGGGGCCACCGCTTTCTTATTGAGTGTATAACCGAATGCGTATGAAACAGAAGGTGCCAGGTAGTTTTGACCAGCAAGACGGATCTGCTTTACCTCGCCGTCTTCTACCTTGTAGGTGCTACCTGCATTAAAACTCCTCATGAGAGATAATCCAACACCCCATTCGTGCGTACATCGCTTTTTTACCCGCTGGCGTACTACTTCTGCACCCAAAGAGAGATTAAACTCTTTATATACGTGATTGTAGAAGTTTACCTGTGGCAGGAAAATGTTCGATTTTTGAACAGTTTTGAGCCGTTTCTTTTTTTGTTTCTCTTTCACCTTTGTTTTCCAGGCATAGTCCTTGGCAATGTTGAGCCCTGGATGGTTAAAATTGTGCCCACTGTAGGCGACGCGGTAGGTGCCATTTAGGCTTTGCCCAACGGTGGTGAGCGAAAGGGTAAGTAAAATGAGGAAAAGTGATGTTTTCATACAACAGTTTATGGAATGGTATGTACGATTGTTACAAACAGATTTAAAAAAGATTACAAAATGTGAGGCCAGCGAAAACGGGCCATTGATCACACTACACCTACAAAGAAAGCAAAAAAAATCCCCGTTTGCCTGGCAAACGGGGACTCTGTAAAAAGATTAAAATTTTATTTAACGGCTTTTACTACTTGAGCAAAAGTCTCTGGGTGGTTCATGGCAAGGTCGGCCAAAACCTTACGGTTTAGCTCAATACCCTTTGCATTTGCTTCACCCATAAATTTAGAGTAACTCATTCCGTTAATTCGGGCTCCGGCATTGATACGCTGAATCCACAAACCTCTGAAGTTTCTCTTTTTTGTCTTTCTGTCACGGTATGCGTAGCCCCATCCTTTTTCAACGGCATTTTTAGCTACAGTCCATACATTCTTTCTTCTGCCAAAGTAACCCTTGGCATGCTTCATCATTTTTTTTCGTCGTCTTCTTGACGCTACTACATTAACTGAACGTGGCATGTGTTTTTTATTTTGTGACCGAGGCGATCATTGAGATGCTTAAGCCTGGCCAGGTTTAAAATAGATTATTTACCGATTCTCAATAAGAATTTAACATTGCTCTCGTCGCGCTTGTCTACCAAACCACTGTACGTAAGATTACGTTTTTGCTTAGTTGTTTTTTTGGTAAGAATGTGACGCTTGTAAGCCTTGTTTCTTTTGATCTTTCCAGTACCAGTAAGCCTGAAACGCTTTTTGGCGCTGGAGTTTGTTTTCATCTTAGGCATCTTTATAATTACTTTTTAGGTGCTAACATTATAATCATTTTCTTCCCTTCCATTTTAGGCATTTGCTCAAGCTTAGCTACATCTTGTAACTTCTCAGCAAATTGCAACAATAGAAGTTCCCCGCGTTCTTTGTGCACAATGGTTCTTCCTCGGAAGAATACATACGCACGAACTTTATTTCCTTCCTGCAGAAACTTTTCTGCATGCTTACGTTTAAACTCAACGTCATGGTCATCGGTGTTTGGACCGAATCTAATTTCTTTAACAACCGTCTTTTGTTGTTTCGACTTAAGCTCCTTCTGCTTTTTCTTTTGCTCATAAAGGAACTTGTTATAATCTAAGATTTTACAAACTGGAGGTTTCGCATTTGGGGAAATCTCAACCAAATCCAATTCCTGTTCTTCAGCCATCTTTCGGGCTTGTTGGAGGGAGATAATCTGAGGCTCACCCCCATCTCCTACCAAACGGATTGGATCTGCGTTAATAAATCGGTTAATTCGGTGGAGCGCTTCTCTGCGTTTTCTAGGCCCTTTTGCTCTTACTCGTTTCAAAAATCTCTAATCGACTAATTTGTTGTTAAAAATATTATTCCATGTTCGGGAGTCTTTCTTTCGTTCATGTGATTTTTGAACCCCTTGTTTAACTCACTGTTTTTTAGCGAGTTGCGCATTTGGGTTTCGTTCAAATCCCAGGAACCGAAGTTCGGATACCCGAATTTATCTATCCTTTGTTTCGTTCGTTTCCGGAACGAAGCCGCGAATATCGGGATATTTAGGATATTATGAAACTTTTTGAAGGTATTCATTTCCTTTTTTGAACGGGTGGAAGTCGACCGCCATTTGGTAGACGTCGTTTTTAGGTCAGATTAGGGTTTCACCCGTTTAAGACCTTCCTTGGCCAATTCAAAATTCGGGTCGGCCTGCAAGCACCGTTCGTAGTGCACTGCGGCCTGATCCAAAAGTCCTTTTCCTTCATTGCTCAGTCCTAGCATGTAGTGCCCTTTTGCAAACTCTGGAGCGAACTTAACGGCGATGCGAAAATGCTCAATGGCGCGGTCCCAGTTCTCACGACCAAACATGATGTAGCCCGTGTTGTAATAGGCAAAGTAGTGCTGTGCATTGGCATCAATGGTTCGTTGATAATTGGCAATAGCACTGTCGTAGTTGCCAAGCTTTTGGTGTAACAGACCCAATCCGTAATAGGCCTCATCGCTGAATTCGTCGGCCAGGGCGGCGTTCCTAAAATAGGAGAGGCCCAATCCATCGTTCATTTCAGAGTACAACTGTCCCAATTGTATAAGCGAGTTGTAATGAAACAGGTCCACCTGGGTAGCTGCTTTAAATGCGTCAATGGCTGCAGCTGTGTCACCTGCTTCCTTCAGTGTCATTCCCTGATAAAAGTGCGCATCCGTATTCGATGGATTTACTGTCTCCAGTTTCTTGAAAACCTTCAGGCTGTTGTCGAACTGCCGTACGAACAGGTAGAACTGCCCCAAACTGGTCAGGGCTTTCTCATTTCTAGGCTCCACTTCAACAGCTTTTTCAAAATCTGCCAGGGCATTTTTTGTCTCATCTTTTGCCATATATACGTCGGCACGGGCAACGTAGTACGCACCATTTAGGGGGCTTAGTTCGATGGCTTTATTCATATCAGCGAGCGCAAGGTCAAGTTTGCGGTCTTTTGCGAGTTCGAGACCTCTTTTGTACCGATATTCATCGTTCTCGGGATATTTCTCTACCCGTTTGCTCCATTCCTGAACAACCAGACTGAGCGTCGTATCGCCTGATAAACCTTCGTTTGCAGACGCTCCGGACCAATATCGCTTGGACCAAAAAATAAGCCCTGCGACGATGACCAGGCTTGCAATTATTTTAATGTTTCGCATTTTTTTAACGCCTCGAATTTCGATAATTTTGTCCATTTAAAACACAGAAAATACATGCCTTTTTACCACCGTTTGGGCAACCTGCCACAGAAGCGTCATACACAGTATCGAAAACCCGATGGAAGTTTGTACGCTGAAGAACTGATAAGCACAGAAGGTTTTTCAAATATTCTTTCCCTGGTTTATCATTGTCACCCACCAACGCTAGTGAGCGATATCGGTGAGCCAATTGACAAGCGGCCTAAATACGTTGTAGAGAATAACTTAAGACATCGAAGTTTTCTGACCTACCAAACTCCACCCAACGATGATTATCTGGAAAGCCGGGTTACCCTCATGGGGAACAACGACTTGTTGGTAGTAGCTGCTGCTCCGTCAAAAAGCATGACAGATTACTTCTACAAGAATTCCGATTCAGATGAGGTGATCTTTGTACACGAAGGAAGCGGTACATTAAAAACTATCTATGGACAGATAGAATTTGGTTACGGAGATTATTTGGTGATTCCACGAGGTACCATATATCAATTGCACTTCAACGATAGCAACAACCGTTTGTTTATAACGGAGAGCTTTGCACCGGTTTACCCTCCCAAGCGATACCTAAACAAATTTGGGCAATTTTTGGAACACAGCCCGTATTGTGAGCGGGATATTCGACTACCCGAAAATCTTGAGACAAACGACGAAAAGGGAGCGTTTAAGGTAATGACCAAGAAGTCGGGTTATATCTTCCCATATACCTTCGCCACGCATCCATTTGATGCCATTGGCTGGGATGGATATGTGTATCCTTACGCCTTTAATATTTCGAATTTTGAGCCAATAACCGGCCGGGTTCACCAACCACCTCCGGTTCATCAAACCTTTGAAGCACACAATTTTGTGATTTGTTCTTTTGTTCCAAGGTTGTACGACTACCACCCCGATGCCATTCCGGCTCCTTATAACCATAGCAATGTAGACAGCGATGAGATACTGTATTACGTTGACGGTGACTTTATGAGTCGTAAACACGTTGAAAAAGGTATGATTACCTTACACCCGAAGGGTATACCTCATGGGCCACATCCTGGTACTGTGGAAAAGAGCATTGGTCAAAAAGAGACTGGCGAGTTGGCCGTTATGATTGACCCGTTTTACCCATTGAATATCACGGAAGAGGCAATCAAACTTGAAGACCCGAATTACTGGAAGAGTTGGGTAGAGTAGTCTCTTTTACTCAACCATGTTAACACCAGAAATGGAAAGCCACTAATGGTTTAACAGTGGTGTCTGTTGTTTATTAAGAACACCACTACATCAACTTCGACCTAGGTTTGGTCGGACTTATACTCCGAGAAAGACCTTTACAGCATCCCAATACTCAGCGTTATCCGCTTCCGTAGGCCATAAAGCACTGGAACCATGACGACCAGCACCGTTTGGAACAAATTGCGTTTTTTCTGTGCTTGAAACGTTGTCGAATATGGCCTTGGTCTGTCCTTGTTCCGAACGAGACGACGTAAGAAAGGCAGGCACAGATACTTTTTTTGCTTCATCGGCCACGCTCACGCCCTGGAGGTATTCACCTGGGCTGAACGATAACACTCGTTCTACCTTTGTATTAGAACCTGCAATTTTAAGTACCAGTGAAGAAGAATATGAGCTTCCCCAAAGGATCACGTTTTTACCATAAGCCTTCGAGAAAAAGTCAACTGCTGCTATAATATCTTGTTCTGCATCTAAAAAGGTTTGTCCTTTTCCTTCCTTTTGAGCGCGCAGGGCTGTTTCATTGTTAACCCCTTGAGAAGCATCACCTGATCGCTGATCAAGTGCAATGCAGTTAAACCCAAGACTATTTAATTGTGGGGCGATGTCTTTGTACTCACCTCGACTGGAACCAGCCTGATGGCACAGAATAACAACAGGCTTTGTTGAATCAATGTGGTATTGATCTGCTGTTATTTCCAAGTCATCCAATGATGCGAAGGTCAAGGTTGTTGTAAACGCAGTGTCTACCGATTGATTGGTGTTTACGGGAGGATTGTCGACTGGTTTTTCTTCGTCCGATTTACAAGAAACAGCACTTACGGATAAGATTAGGAAAAATGCCACACCAACAGAAACAATATTCTTTTTCATTTGAGTCAAACTATAATTACGCAACAAATCTATGGCGGCGGATCATGTCAAATATCTCATGTTCGTCATATCTCAATTATCTACATTAATATGGCATTAAACAGAACCGCTATTTTTGCGCGATCGGCGCAAAACGCATATATCGAATTGTTATTCCGGTCATCGCCCTAATGCTTTACGGCTTTCTGGTGCTTCCCATGCTCCTGGAAGTTACTTCTTCCGGGTATGAAGAATGGCCAATGCTTACAAGCCTGCTTCTCTTTTTGGGGTATTGTAATGTGTATACCTGTTTGCTTTGGCTTCCGCTGAATAGGTTAAGAGTTGTAAGGCTGATCACGCCGCTTCATGTGATCACCCTTATCCTTTTGGTAGCTCCATTGGTGTACTTTGCACTACAATTCTGGCTGATTTTGGTCATCGTGTTTTTCGCGTCTTATTTACTCATTCAACACAGCCTGAAAAGACAGGTAAGCTGGTATTCAAAATTGACAATTTTTGGGCTTTTAGTCTGTCTGGTTGATTTGGCTGTCTACTGGATTGCTCGATCGTAACTGTTTGTAAACTAATGTGTTGCAGTCTTCTGTTTACGCAGTGTGTTTAACTATGTTGCCTATTTACGATTGTTTCACCTGCTGTTAACATTAACATAATACGGTGGTTGGTCTTTTGCACCAACAAAAACGAAGTATAAAATGAGTAATTCCAAGTTCAGCTTATTTGCAATTCTACTAATGGCGGTAAGCGTATTGACTTTAAGTGCATGTGATGGAGATGAGCCAACCGACGACAAACCAACTGGCCCACTTCCAACCTCTTTTGATGAAACAGAAATCAAAGACGACGACGGTAATGTAACAGAAACTGTAGTTACAATTACTGACTACGGTATGGGTATTGGAAACACCCAATTGACAAAAGACAAAACATGGGTATTGAACGGATTAGTATTCGTGAACAGTGGTCAGACATTGACTGTTGATGCTGGTACTGTGGTAAAAGGTAAGTCTGGTCAAGGTGAGAACGCTTCTGCATTGGTTGTAGCACGTGGTGCGACTATCATGGCTGAAGGTACTGCTTCTGAGCCAATTATCTTTACCGCTGAAGCTGATAAATTAGATGGTAACCTTCCTGCTACTGCTCGTGGTTTGTGGGGTGGACTTATCGTACTGGGTAAAGCTGGTTTGAACAGTTCTCCAGGTGAGTCTGCTATTGAAGGTATCCCTACCTCTGAAACAAGAGGCCTTTACGGAGGTGACGATGACGCTGATAACTCGGGTAAGCTTGCTTATATTTCTATTCGTCACGGTGGTACTGACATCGGAGCTGGTAACGAGATCAATGGTCTTACTATGGGCGGTGTTGGAACAGGAACTAGCGTTCACCACATCGAAATTGTAGCAAACAACGACGATGGAGTTGAGTTCTTCGGTGGAACCGTTAACGTAAAAAATATTGTAATCTCTTACTGTGGCGACGACAATGTTGACTACGACGAGGGATGGAGAGGAAAAGCTCAATACATCTTCGTAAACCAAGACCCATCGGCTGGTGACCGAGGTGGTGAGCACGATGGCGGTACGGATCCAGAAGATGGTATGCCATATGCTACTCCAATGTTCTACAACTGTACTTACGTAGGTAACGGCGCTAAGCGTGCAGTGACTTTCCGTGACAACGCAGGTGGAGAGTATCACAACTCAATCTTCGTAAACTGGGATAAAGGTGTTGACGTAGAAGACCTTCCAGGTGACGGTGAAGACAGCAAAAAGCGTCTTGATGCTGGTCAATTGAAGTGGATGAACAACATTCACTGGGGTGTAGCGGGTGACGACGCTGCTAAGCAAATTGTTACCGCCAGTAAGGAAGCGAACCTTGACGGAATAGACCTACTTGGTGGTACTAACACTTCTGGTAACGAAGTAAAGGACCCAATGTTGGTGAATGGTGTTCCAACTGCTGACGTTGCTGCCACTGGTCTTTCAGGTGACAGCTTTATCGAAGAAGTTTCTTACAAAGGGGCGATCGAGCCAGGTAAGGATGCATGGTTCAAAGGGTGGACCAAAACCGACCAAGACGGTCTTGTAAAATAAGATAACTAAATCTAATAACTACAATGCGGCTCTGCTAGACGGAGCCGCATTTGGTGGTAAAGGAAACAACGAATTAAAAGGAATACGATTATGAAAAAGGGAATTTTGTCTTTCGGTCTGATCATGCTAAGCATGGTTGGCCTTGCTCAGACAGGAACCATTCGAGGAACCGTAACCGACAACCAGTATGGTGATCCGGTTTTCGAAGCTTTTGTAAAAGTGGTTGGAGAATCATCAGGAACCATTACCGATTTTGACGGTATGTACAGTATTGATGTGGCTCCAGGCATTTACACTGTCGAAATTACACACGCTACTTACTCAAAAATTGAATTTACCAACGTAAAGGTGAGTGAAGGAAAAGTAACCGTGGTAGACGCAAAAATGGGAGAGGGCGAAAACGTGTTGAAAAAGACCGTTATCGACCGACGAAAGAAAAAGGCAGAGGGCGACGATGAGATCATTTCAATGATTGCCAAGCAAGATGTTGTAATGAGTGCCATTGGTAAAGAACAAATGACCAAACAACAAGCGAGCTCAGCAGCAGATGGTTTGAAAAGGGTAACAGGAATTACGGTAGAATCAGGTCGTTACGTATCCGTTCGTGGACTTGGAGACCGATACAGTAAAACGGTATTGAATTCATGTGAAGTTCCAAGCCTGGATCCAGATCGTAACTCAGTACAAATGGACCTGTTCCCAAGTAACATCATCAGTAATATGCAGGTGTTCAAAACCTTCATGCCTGAGCTACCAGGTGACTTCTCGGGTGGTTTGATCAACATTACTACAAAGGAATTCCCTGATTCATTTATGCTTCAGTTCAGTACTTCTCTTGGAGGTAACAACCAAGCATTCCTAAACAAAGACTTTATTACGTACACAGGAAGTCCCACCGATTTCTTAGGCTTCGATAATGGTGCACGTGATATGCCTAATGTGGCTGCGGATACCGACGTGCCAAACGTGAATCCAAACCCAGGAAGCGACAACAGTGAGTTGGCTGCTTTCTCAAAGAGTTTTGGAACAGACAATGTGATCCGACGTAAAACCGGAGGTGTAAACCAAAGCTATTCCGTAAGCATCGGAAATCAAAAGAAACTACGAGGCCGTCCATTTGGATGGTTGTTGGGAGGAAGTTACCGAAGAGGTTTTTCGTTCTACAACGATGGGGAAATTGGCCGATTTAATGCAGTTTCTTCCACCGAGCTAAACCCTCAGTTTGATTTGTTGGATACGCGTTCAAGCGACCGGGTTGTAACCGGCCTTTTTGCCAACTTTAATTACAAAATCAATTCTCAAAACAAGATTGGTTTAAACATAATGCGTAACCAGAGCGGTGAATCGATTACTCGTTTCCTTAAGGGGCAGTGGGCCGAAGACGGGCCTCTTCATGAAAGCCGTATCTTTAATTCACAAACACTACAGTATCTTCAAAGAACACTTACAAACGTTCAACTGAAAGGAGAGCACTCATTCAAACTTAAGGAAGATCGAAACATGCGATTCATCTGGATTTCGTCTCAGACCTTATCTCAACAAAATGAGCCTGATTTGCGATTCTTCGCCTACGATTATGTGGTGTCAGGATCGGATACCGCTTACTCAATTAATAAAGCGGCGTATAACGCACCTGCACGATACTACCGTACAATGGATGAGTTGAACTGGGACAACCGTGCATACCTTATTGTTCCTCTTAAAAGACGATTCGACAAAAAAGCGGAGTTCAAAACCGGTTTTTCTTACCTGTTCAAGAACCGAACGTTTAGAGAAACACGATTCGACTACTTTGAGACCATCGACTTTGACGGAGATATTGCAACCTTCTTTACACCAGAA
>JAEPQQ010000118.1 GCA_017640445.1 Bacteroidia bacterium
TTCGTTGTTGATTCCGATATAAAGTGTGCCCATCTTGTTGTCGTCAAGAACAGGGTCCAGGTCAAGTACCTTCATCACTTTACGGCCTGATTTTACTCCGTTTGTAAAGCGCAGCTGGTAGAATCCTTTGGTTTCAGGAACAAACATAAAAGCTCCTGGCTCTCTCAAGGTGTAAACTTGTTCCTCGCCATTAGGGCTTTCCAAACGTACGGTAAGTTTCTGGTTTTGCGAATTGTCGAAAGCGAAGTTAAACCGAGCGGGCTTACCTACTGCATAAACCGAGTCGGTAAGTGATTCCAGGGTTATCATGTCCTTGAGCTTTTCGAGGTCCTTCAAAGCCTCTTCCTGGTTTTCGGCATCGTCCGTACTTCTGGATACGATGACCGAATCGAGGTTGATTTCTTCAAGAAATACCGGAATAAACTCGCGGCTGCCAAATACCTTTTTGTCTGCCGTGACAATTTTCTGTATTTCGCTAGGAAGCGAATAAGAGCCTTCTTCTACGGCTGCTTTAACCACGTTGTTGATCACAAAGCTCCGGATCAGTTCCACTTTGCTTCTGAAACTGCTGAGGTTGAGCATGGATATGGTTAAAGGGTGTTTGTAAAAGTAGAACTTTTCTGATCGGACCAATTGGCCGTCTGATCGAACTTCGAACTCACGGAGTGGCAGTATGGAGTCAACCTGGTCGACCTGGTCAACTTCAATAAACTGACTTATTTCAAGTTTAAACTCTTTTAACGAGTTGAACAGGTTTGCCGCTTCATCTCCATAATACATGAGCTCGTTGGCGTGTCGCTCACGTTTCCCACCGGTTAGATATCCGTATTGATTATATCCGTCTTTTTCGGCAAGGTTGAGCTTTAACTCGTCAATTTCGTCGAGTTGCTTATTTGCCAGATTGTCTATTTCGAAGATTTTCAACTTGGTTTTCTCCCAAGCCTCGGGATCGTTTTTCAGGTGTGTCAGAACGATTCCGTTGTATCGATTATTCTGCATTTCCACTTCGTTGCAGAGCACCGTCATGGATTGGTCGCTTTTTTGCACAGCATCCACAAAGTCGGAGGGGATGAGTGTCACGACCAGAGCAAGAAAGATGAGGTATAAAAGGTTAATCGCCTTTTGCCTCAAACGTTGTGCACTAGATTGAGACATGGGACTAGAATTTATATTTTTCGAATTCTTTTAGCTTGTCGTTTGCAGAAGCAATCTTGATTTTGAGACTGTTGATCTCTTTGTGATACTCCAGCGTTGAACTGTTAACCATTTCGTAGTTGGTCTCAAGTTTTTCTACATAGCCGGTTAACCGCTGTGTAGCGTCGTTGAGGTTTTCTACAGAAGAGTTAAGTCCTACAATCGATTGAATGATCTGCTGGATTTGTTGTTCCTGCGTAACTTCGGCGTTCTCGAGGGATACCTTAACGATTTCATCGTCATCGTCGCTTTTAGCCAATTGAGGGAAAATTCGCTCCCAATTGTAGGATTTTTGACGTAAAACAGGTTGGGCACCCGAGATTAGAAAGATAATGGCCTCGCCCACAAGACCAACGATGAAAAGCAGATCAGCTCCTTCCCATCCAACGAACTTGAATAATGCCGCCACCAAAATAATGGCTGCACCAAGCCCATAGAAAAAATTCAATAAGTCAAACCTTCGCATAGTTATCGTATTAAGTGTTAATGATTACCAATCGACTTAAAGATCGCAATCCATGTGCCATGCGCAAAGCTAATCTGGGTGTGTAAACAAAAAACAGCCGGACACTTGATGTGTATCCGGCTGTCTGTTAGTAAGTTATGTCGTTTTCTAGTTCAATCGAGCTGGCTCAAAAAAGGTGAAAGCCGACTCTTTTAAAAATAGAATAATTCCCATTATGGGAATTTGTCTCTAAATATTACGAGTGGAACGGGTATGGATAATCGGTAGGGGGAACGAAGGTTTCTTTGATCGTTCGCATGCTTACCCAACGCATTAAGTTTGCTTTTGCTCCCGCCTTGTCGTTGGTTCCTGAACCTCTGGCACCTCCAAATGGTTGTTGTCCAACCACAGCTCCTGTAGGTTTGTCGTTGATGTAGAAGTTACCAGCGCTGTTTCGCAGTTTATATGTTGCACGTTCAACGGCATAACGGTCACGCGAGAAGATGCTGCCTGTAAGCGCATATTCGCTTGTGGCATCAACGATGTCTAACATCTCATCAAACTTGTTGTCTTCGTAAACGTATATGGTGAGTACCGGACCAAAGATCTCTTCACACATAGTTGTGTAATCAGGGGTCGGAGCCATTAGTACCGTTGGTTCAATAAAGTATCCGGTCGATTTGTCAAAGTTCCCACCTGCGAGAATCTCGATACCATCTTCTTTAGCCTTGGTAATATAGCTGGCTATTTTGTCAAACGCCTTTTCATCGATTACCGCTGTAATGAAGTTGCTGAAATCTTCCGTAGGTCCCATTTTCATGGTCGACATCATCGCAACCAGTTTTTCTTTTACATCTGCCCAGAGACTGGCAGGGATGTAAGCTCGAGAAGCAGCAGAACACTTTTGACCCTGGAATTCAAACGCCCCCCGGGCCAGTGCCGTTGCAACTTCAGCCGCATCCGACGATGGGTGTACCATTACAAAGTCTTTTCCCCCGGTTTCACCTACTATACGCGGATAGGTTTTATACGAGGCTATGTTGGTTCCGATTTCTTTCCAAAGATGTCGGAACACACCCGTAGAACCGGTAAAGTGAAGGCCGGCAAAATCTGGATGTTTAAACACCACGTCACCGGCGTCAGGGCCTGATGAGTATACCAGGTTAATAACACCATCTGGCAAGCCGGCAGCCTTAAACACTTTCATGATTACGTGGGCCGAGTATATCTGCGATTCAGCTGGTTTCCAAACCACGGTATTCCCCATAAGGGCAGGGGTTCCTGGTAGGTTGGCAGCAATAGCCGTAAAGTTGAACGGTGTAATGGCAAATACAAAGCCCTCCAGTGGACGGTACTCAAGCCGGTTCCAAACACCTGGAGAATTTTCCGGTGGTTGTTCTGCGTAGAGTTCAGTAAGGTATTTAACGTTAAATCTTAAAAAGTCGATCAATTCACAGGCTGCATCAATCTCCGCCTGATAGGCATTCTTACTTTGGCACAACATAGTGGCCGCGTTAATCTCAGCCCGGTAAGGTCCTGCAATGAGGTCAGCCGCTTTTAGAAAGATGGAAGCTCTGTTTTCCCAGCTTAGATTGCTCCATGCTTCTTTTGCCTCATTTGCCGCATTAATGGCGTCAACTACATGCGACTTCTCTCCTTTGTGGAAAGTCCCCAACACATGTTGGTGATCGTGCGGAGGATGCATGGTTTTCGTATTATTGGTTCGAACCTCCTGGCTCCCAATGTACATCGGTACATCGCGCTGTTCGGCTCTCATTTCGGCTAACTTTGCCTTTAGAGCAATAGCCTCAGGTGAGTTGGGTGCGTAATCCTTAACAGGTTCGTTTTTTGGTGTAGGTACGTTAAAAAATCCGTTCATTCTTATTTTTTTATAGATGTGTAGATTTACTCAAATTGCTTGAAAAAATTCCAGTTTACCTCATCCGGTAACGGGCAATGCAAAAGTACTTTTTCTTTTTTTACAGGGTGTACAAACTCCAGACTTTTGGAGTGCAGGTAAATGTAGTTTCCCTTGCCCTTTCTACTGCCGTATTTTAGATCGCCGGAAATAGGGAAGCCAATTTTGGCCAGTTGTGCCCTAATTTGATGAGAGCGACCCGTTTTGGGTTGCACCTGAACCAAAAACTTGTGGTTGGCTGTACCAATGTAGTTATACGTGAGCTCGCTTCGTTTCGATCTTTTTACTTCTTTGTCGTGAGCCCGGGTAATGTTCTTATCCGACATTTTAACCAACCAGTGCGTCAGATCTTCCGACAGTTTTCGGGGTTTCTTTTGAAGCAATGCGAAATACGTTTTCTTTACGTCCCGATCCTGAAACAGCTTGTTCATCCGGGTTAGGGCCTTGGACGTTCTGGCAAACAATACCAGTCCGCTAACAGGTCGGTCTATCCGGTGTACGGTACCGAGGTATACGTCACCAGGTTTTTTGTACTTCTTTTTTATGTACGATTTAACGTATTCGCTTAAGGTGCGATCGCCAGTAACATCTCCTTGTACGAGCATGCCTCCTGGTTTGTATACAGCAATGAGGTGGTTGTCTTCATACAAAACCGCGCGATCTATTCTCCAGTTTTCTATCATATGATATTCACTTCAGGTTCTAAACGAACACCAAACTTATTCCAGACACTTTCAATAATATCGTGGGCCAGTTGGCGCACATCAGCACCTTTGGCCTGACCATAGTTCACAAGAACCAGAGCTTGTTTCGCGTGGCTGCCCGTATCGCCTACGCGTTTGCCCTTCCAACCGCATTGTTCGATCAGCCAACCGGCTGCTAACTTCATATGTTGATCATCCACAACATAACCTCGTACATCGGGAAACTGATTTGATATGCGATCGTATTCCATCTTAGGCACCACGGGATTCTTAAAAAAGCTACCGGCGTTGCCCAGATCGGCTGGGTTGGGAAGCTTGCTTTGGCGAATGGCGATCACTGCCTTGCTCACTTCCTTTATACCTATGTGTTCATAATTGTTGTTGGCCAGCTCATCTTTAATGGCGCCGTATTCAAGCTTTAAACTAGGTTGCTTAGCCAGTCGAATCACAATGGATGTGATCAATACCTTATTTTTAAGATCGTGTTTGAATACGCTGTTTCGGTATCCAAAGCCACAGGCGTCGTTTGTGAGTTGTTTCTCCTGGCCCGTTTCCAGATCTATAAAATGCACTGATTCGAGTACATCTTTGATTTCCACTCCGTAGGCACCAATATTTTGGATTGGCGCAGCTCCTACGCATCCGGGAATCAGCGACAGGTTTTCGATACCACACCAGTTTTGGTCAACGCAGTATTGCACGGTTTCATGCCAGTTCTCCCCGGCACTCACCTGCAAAACAACGCTTGTTTCGCTTTCCTCGATTACGGTTTTACCGAGAATTCGGTTAAGAACGATAACGCCGTTGTAATCATCCGTAAATAAAACATTGCTACCTCCACCCAGAATAAGGAATTTCCCCTGGAAGGTCCCTTTGGATACCAACTGCTTGACATCGGCGATGGAAGTTACCTCAATCAGCGACTGAGCCTGAACATCCATTCCAAAGGTGTTCAGTCCCTTTAAATTAACGTTATGCTGCTGCTCCGTTGACATTTGCCGCAAATATCTGTTCTAAAACGTTCTAAATGGGTACTTGTCAGCAAGTTGTATATTTATTCTTTGGCTTTGTAGTATTTGTAGCGTAACCACTTGGACCGGGCCGAGTTCATTGCGATCCGAAAACCAATTTGTCCGTGGAGCACGCCAAGCTTTATAAAGAAAAGCTTTATGAAGTGTGCGATCGCGCTTAACAATGAGGGGAGGGGGCGGAGTTTCTTTCCCGACGAGATGGCTTTTTCGGCAGCGAGCCGGGCGTATTTTTCCACTGTTTTTATGTGATCTTCGGGGCTCTTGATGGTGAAATGATCAATGTTTCCCTCAAGATCGATGATTTCTACCCTGGGATCAACCACCAGTGTCTCATGAACGTAGTCGCCTTTCCATTGAGCCAGGTTTCGGTCAAACAATCGGACTTTGGAGTCGGGATACCAACCGCTGTAACGGATCCACGTGTTCATGTAGTAATTTTTCCGTTTTAAACGATATGCACCTTGCAGTGTCCCTGAATTTTTGAGTTTAAGGATGTGATCGGCAGCCAATTGATCCAACCGCTCATCCGCATCCAGGGATAGAATAAACTGGTGTTTGGCTATCTCGTTTCCATGGTTTTTCGATTTGCTGTAACCCTGCCACTCATGTTGTATGAACCGAACTAACGGGTAGGAGGCGCAAATCTGCTCTGTTTGGTCGGTGCTGTAACTATCAAGAACTACTACCTCATCTACTACAGGCAGAAGCGATTTAAGGCAATCACCAATAAACTCTTGTTCATTGTGTGTAATAATTACCGCTGATATGCCCATTGTCATAAGTTACGGTACAAAAAAAGCCCAATTTCTTGGGCTTTTATCAATGTTTTATTGGGTTTGTTAGCTTTTAGCTGAACAACCGTCTTTGCATTCTTCTGTACATGAGTGCACGTTTTCTTCATCGGCACTGGCAGCCACGCACTCGTCTTTGCATTCCTCTTTACATTCGTGTGCAGCCTCTCCTTTGTTGGCGCAACATGGCTTTTCGCAATCGGCAGGGCAAGCATTGGCATCTGCTGTTTTTGCAGCACTTTTCTCCGCGCAACACGCCTTTTTCTCTTCGTGTGAGCAGGCTTTTGCATCGGCAGATGCTTCAGAACCTTCTTCAATACAACATTCTTTCTTACAGTCTTCCGCGCAATCTTTGGCATCAGCAGATGTTTTCTCTCCGGCGTTACAAGCCGCAAATGCTACAGCCAAAAAAGCTACAAACAATATTTGAGTTATCTTTTTCATTTTCATTATTTTGTGGTTGCAAAATTAAATAGAACTTTCGGGTGTAGTGTCGGAAGTTCGTTAAAAAACTGACGTAATAGCTGCCATATGTTTAAGAAATTTTTATTGTGGACCTTTTTCATTGGTATTGCCCTGGTCACGCTGTTTTTTACCTTTGTTATTTACGTCAACTTCAGCGATGGTAAAAGGGCCGGAGAGGTGATTAAAATGAGCCGGAAAGGTGTGTTGGTCAAAACGTATGAGGGGCAACTAAACACAGGAGGTTTTTCCGATGGAGGTGGAGATATCACCTCAAGTATATGGCACTTTAGCGTAAAGTCTACTGAGAAGCAAGTGCTTGACGACATCGATAAGGCGCTGGACGGTGGATACCGGGTCAAACTTTATTATCGCGAGAAATATACCAAGCTCTTTTTTCTGGGCGACACGAAATACTTCGTTTATAAGGTAGAGCGTGTGGCAGACGGAGAATCGTCGATGGACTAGATCAATTTGAGTATCTTCTTCCTCAGTAACTCGAGTGCGAGGTTTGCCGAGCGTTCAATGTTTTGACTTCGATCGCCGCGTAAGGTGTAGAGTTTGCTGATAACCGAATGCTGATCGCTTACCGCCATCCAAACCGTGCCTACCGGTTTTTCATCTGTACCGCCTCCTGGGCCGGCAATGCCCGAAATAGCAAGGCCATAATCGGTGTTGTTCTTGATGCGTATGCTGGTGGCCATTTTTTCTACAACCTCCTGACTTACAGCGCCTTTGTTCCATAGTATGTCGGCGTCAACGCCTAATACGTCTGTTTTGTTTTCGTACGAATACGTAACTACCGAGCCCGGAAAGTAAGCCGAGCATCCAGGAATGGAGGTAACCAGGTGGGCCACATAACCTCCGGTGCAGCTTTCTGCAAATGAAGCCGTTTGTTTTCGTTCGTGTAGCAGCTTGCCAATGATGTGTTCGATCCGCTCGTCAGTAAGAGCTACAACGTGTTCGTCCATTATGTCGACAATCTGTTGCTTTGCCTTATCAAGTTGGTCTTCTACTTCTTGTCGGACCGTCCCTCTACCTGTTATCCGAACCCGCACTACGTTATAATGAGGTAGGTAGGCAATTTTTAGATTGTGGTTTAAGGAGTTTTCTACCGAGGCAATTCGCTCCGAAATAATCGACTCCGGAACGCCTGATACAACAATGGTTCTGTGCTCAAAAACGTCGCTCGACATCGATTGAATTCGAGGAATGACCTCATCCTCAATGATGCACTTCATTTCATACGGAACTCCGGGAAGACTCACCAAGATTCCGCGGTCTGTTTTAAACCACATACCCGGCGCCGTACCAAATCGATTGAAGAGGGCCTTGGCGTTTGCCGGAATGTAAGCCTGGTTTCGGTTTACCTCAGAAACTTCGCGTTTGAAGTGACGAAACAACTTTTCAACATGTACATATGTAGCCTCGTCGAATACGAGTTCCGTATTAAAGTAAGTGCACAATGCTGATTTGGTAACGTCATCTTTTGTAGGGCCCAGACCACCCGTCATAATCACAAGATCTGACCGATTGAGAGCCGTATCAACCGCAGAGGTTATTTCATCAATGGTGTCGGATATAGTGGTTATGCGGGTAATTTCCCAGCCAAGTGGGTTCAATTGTTGGCCCAGCCAGGCGGAGTTGGTGTCTACAATTTGTCCAATTAGAATCTCATCTCCGATGGTAATGATTTCTGCTTTCAAGGGCTGCGTTTTTGATGCAACGAAGGTACGCCATTATGTCCAAGGAAGTAACAACTCTGTTAAGAGGGTTAAATGGTTAAGTCTGAACGCAAAAAAGGCGGCCATTGGCCGCCTTCCGTATTTTAGTATCGTAGTATTTTCTTATTTGTTTGAGATGGTATACGTAATGGTAAGTGTAACATCCTGATCGAAGTCGATCTTTTCGTAGCTTTTCTTAGCTGGGTCCAACTCAAGAGCGTACTTAAGGTTGTGACCACTTCCCGCGCCGTCGGCAGTATAACAGCTTCCGATACCGCTAATTACTTTCTGATCCTTATTAGACAAGGTTACCTCACCTGAAGAAGTTCCCATTTTACCGTCGCCATTACCTGCGTCGGCAGATGCAGTTACTTTAAGTAGCATACCATCAGGTACATCGTTTTTAGAGATTTTAGCCGATACGTCACGAGAGTTCTCAGTCTTTCCAACGATAGAAGAGTAGTTCACCCATACATCTTTATTAACTGCGTTTGAGAAATCAACCGCTTCACCAGCTTCTTTTGGAGCTTCAACTGCAAGAGAAATGGCAGTTCCGCTTTTGCTTTCAAGGTCAAGAATAGCAACTTCTGGAATGTTGATGGCTACAGTGTGATTGTCGTCAGCGTCGTCAGTTTGTGCGTTTGTGGTTGTGGCAAATACAACTCCTAGAGCTGCAAGTGCAAAGATTTTCATTTTCATCCGAAATAGTATTTTTTGTTTCAAGCCCGAATGAATTTATCTGTTAATCAAAGGTGAAAAATTACATGCGAACTTGTGCTAGACTAGTTTCAATTGGCGTGCCAATCCGTGCCAACTATGCTGGTCAGAAAGCGCCGAACTCGCATAAACAAAGGGTGTTTAACGTTGTTTAAACGTCAAATGCCATGTTGTGTCAAAAAGAAAAAATGATCCAAATTGGGAATTCGTTCCAAAATTAGGACAATTTCAGCTAGTAAGGATGTGATTGAAATGGAGTTTAACGACTAAGCCTATTTGCCCTTTGGAACAGCAGATCGCCAACCAAGCTCCAATTCGTTGGATAGCGCTTTAACAATTTCAAGGTTCTCTGGATTTCCCGCAATGTTGATGTTCTCATCGGGATCCGTCACGCTATTATATAGTTCGCTTACCACAAAGTCTCCTCGCTCACCTTGTATGTGATCCCAGTAGTACCACTCTACATAGTGGTAGTCTTTTGTTTTGATCGAATACCCCATGTACCGTTTTCCATCTGGTGTAACCTTGGGTCTGCGATGAAACTGACTGAAGGCTGCGGACTTCCATTCGCGATTAGGGTCTTCCATGAGAGGAACGAAGCTCGTTCCTTGTAGATACGAAGGAGTTTCAACACCCGTCAGTTCGCACAACGAGGGAAACATGTCGATGAGCTCCGTTATCTCAAAACTCTGGGCGCCAGGGTTTGGTTGTCCTGGTGCTCGTACAATCATAGGTACATGAATGTCGATGTTGTAATTAGTTTGCTTGCACCAACCGTTATGTTCGCCCAACTTCCAGCCATGATCGCCCCAAACGATGATAACGGTGTTATCGTAGATGTTGAGATCTTTAAGGTGCTGAATAATTTTTCCGAATTGAGCGTCTATGTAGCTGACACTTGCATAGTATCCGTGTTTAAGGATGCGTGCAGTATCCTCGTTCATCACATTAAACCGAGGATGTTTGAGTTTGCTAAAGCCATTGTACAT
>JAEPQQ010000119.1 GCA_017640445.1 Bacteroidia bacterium
CTATAACCAGAGACGCTGCAGCGTTTGACCAACTATAGTAGGGACTTCTGGAGGCCTTCCTCGTTTTCCGACCCGTTAAGTCATCATCAAGTGTTTCACTCATTCTTGGGATTTTGATCTTTTTTGTAATCTATGCACCAACACCGCGGTTAACAAGGTACACAACACCAGAATAGACAAACTCCATCCTCCGTAGGCGATTATTGCACTGGCACCCGTTGGGCTCGATATGTATAACACTACAGTCAATAAAACGTTTATCAGAACCAACCAGTTGTTCGATAAGTTGGTTCCTCGCAATACAATCATGTAGCCCAATTGGTAACCCAGGCCAATCGGTAGTCCAATAAGCACAAAGTGATCGGAATAGGGGAAGTGCATCATTTTCATCCAGAATCCCAGAAAGAGCACAACCAGTAAGATCAACGACAACAGGTTGTTGGGTTTAATATCTTTTGATTCCGGGTTTAACGGGCCATCTAATATATCTTCCATGCTGGCTTAGTTTCGTACAAACTTAAATTCTATTTCTTCTTTGTCGTTTCCGATACGGGCGTGCAGCGTATCACGGTCCAAACGATAATCAATAAATTGTGGGAAATCGTGTGCTGGGTTTTCAAACCGTACGTGTGACTCGTTTTGTTGGGTTGCTTGAAAATAGACAGGCTCGGGATTATGTGCTACTTCAGCAACATAGTTTAGTTGGCTATCCATGGCAATAATGGAAAGTGTTTCACGAAACCCTGTGTCGCTTCCTGACATTGTGTACCCCAACCCAGTGAAACCACCACTTGCGGCGGTCCATTCTTCAAAGCTCAATTCACCTGGCCGATCGTTTGTTCTGGCCCATTTTCCCAGCAACCAGTCGATGTTCGAAAAGAGATCCGATGCGTCAGAATCAACCTCTTTTGTGCTTCCTCCTTTGCAGGAAGCAATGAATAGAATCAGCATGAAACAGGCAATGAACGAAGAGGTGTGTGGTTTTTTAGCCATGGGATATTTTAAGCCAATGAAATTACGTGTTATATTTTATTTTTGCTCACATGCATAACAAAATGAAAAACATACTACTAGTTGCTTTTGCTTTCTTTATCGTATTATCTGGCTGTGACGAGGAAACCCCGGTTGATACGGGAAACTCAGATACATTTGGTGACGCCCGGGACGCTGTTCTTGGTGAATATACCTGTAATTATGCGGTGTTCAGTGCATCTACGGGTGTGGAAGATAGAAAAGGGACGTTCGACCTCCAGGTTTTTCCTAATAGCGACGATGATTCAAAGTTCGATTTTCGAGAAGATGGACTGGTTCTATTCATGACAGGTGACAATCTTACCGAAGTATCCAATGGGTTCTCGTTTGTTATTCCTGAGCAGGATGTAGAAGGTTTTGGCAACATCAAAGGCAAGGCAATTATCAACGTTCCTGGTCAAACTACTAAGGTAGAAGGACACTTTGTAACCGATACACGACGAATTACCGTTTACTGCGAGCGTTCGAATAAAATCGGTCAGGACGACGATATTTTCGAATTTCAGATGTCAAGAAAATAGGTTTGTGGCATTTTTGTGCCATAATCTTCCAGTTTAATTTCGCCTTCAGACAACGTTTTGTATCTTGAGGAGTCTAATAATTAATGAGACCCTGTATTCGATACATAGGCCTGCTGTTTGGCTGCTTTTGGGCCAGTCTTGTTTTCGGCACCCACATCATGGGTGGCGAACTGTACTATAAACACGTTTCAGATAGTACGTACACCTTCTCTCTTGTTTATTACGTTGATTGTCAGAACGGTAGTCCGGCTGCTATTTCATCGGACGCCGAGGCGATCTTTGGTTTTTTTAATGCCACCACGGGAGATTTTATCGAAAAGGTTGAGATTACCAGAAATCCACCAATACGGGTTACAAAACTGAACTATTCGTGCGTTACTCAGTTGCCTAATGCCTGTGTTGATCGGTACGACTACACTTTTACCAAAGCCATTAACCCGGGTAAGGACGGTTTAATTGTAGCGTTTCAGCGTTGTTGCCGAAATCATACCATTACCAACCTGATTGACCCGGGTGGAACGGGAATGACCATCTTTGCTCGTATTCCGCCAGTGACCGAAGTACCGATAAACAGCAATCCATACTTCAACGACAATCCGCCAAACTTTCTTTGCAACAATGCACCATTGATTTTTGATCACAGTGCAAGTGACATGGATGGAGACTCCTTGGTTTATGACCTGTTCATCCCTTATGAAGGTGCAACATCATCAGTACCGCGTCCCTCCAAACCATCGAAGCCACCGTATAAAAAAGTTGCTTACACCAGTGCATATAATGTATCTGATCTAATGGGTGGCGTGGAGAAACTGGAAATAGACAGACATACCGGAAAGCTCACCGTATGGCCCGATAAGGTTGGACAATACGTAGTTGGTATCCGGGTAAGTGAATACCGGGATGGTGAAAAAATTGGAGAAACACTACGCGATTACCAGTTCAATGTTCTGAACTGTGTTTTCGGTGTTCAGGCAAACTTTGAAGTGCCTGAACTGGATTGTTCGGATTCGGTGGTTACGTTCACGAACCTGAGCAAGAATGCCTTGGATTATGTTTGGAATTTCGATGTTGATAATAATTTAGTAGGAGAGTCGGATCAGAAACACCCTACGATAACCTATTCTAAAAAAGGAACCTATCAGGTTAAATTGCTGGCGAAAAACAAGGATTGTGCCGATAGCATAACCAAATCCGTTACTATTGGTCAGGAAGATTCTATACAGGCCTCTTTTAGCTTAACCCCCGACACCGCTTGCGCTGGTTCGATGTTTTACGTTGTAAACACGAGCGATGATACTCCGGATTGGTTCTGGGATCTGGGCCAAGGAGCAGGAGAGGAGCACAACAAAAAAATTGATAGTTTTAGGGTAGAAGAGCCCGGAGTTTACGACATACGACTGCGAATTCTTGATTCGGCCAACTGCCTTTCTGAAAAGGTTGCGGTTCAGTCGCTCGTAAGCGTTGAAAACCGATCGTTTGAATCGGAGTTCGAGGTGGATTTTCCCGATAAGTGCAATCCAGGCACCATGGTTCTTACCCGATCTGATAACATACCAGCCGGGTGGTCGTGGGAAATTACCAATCAGTCTTCCGACTATTCGAATAAAAGTCCTATTGAACTGTCGGGTCTTGATCCAGGTAAAATACAAGTTCGGTTGAAGCCAGGTCTTCCTAGTGAGCGCTGCGTAAGTCATTTGCCCACGGAAAAAGAGATTGAGATTCCAGGGCTCGACGCAATCCAGTATGAAGTACAAGCATACAATGTGTTTACACCTGATGGAGACGGCCTCAACGACTGCTACTCGCTGGATAAAGACGGAGACTGCTTTGATTTAACGATGGTTATCTACAATCGTTGGGGTGAAGTGGTTTTCGATAGTAAGGAATCGCAAAGCCAGTGTTGGGATGGATATACTCCGAATGGAGACCTTTATCCATCCGGTACTTATTTCGGTATAATCGATATTTCGAATAAAGAACTAGAATATTCTGAAACTTTGTCCGTTACAGTTACGTTAATTCGATAAATTTGATGTCGATAATTGTTGCTGTTTATGCTAGAACACGTTCTTGAGAACATCCCCGATTTCTACAAACCGTATGTAACCCGAGTAAAATTCGAAACCCCGGTAGAAGCACTATTTCAGGATTTCGAAGACATTTGTGCCCTGTTTAACCAACTAACTCCCGAACAACAGGAATATCGATATGCAGAGGGCAAATGGACACCTAAGCAAATCGTTCAACACGTAATGGACTCCGAGCGAATACTAAGCCAACGGGCACTTCGATTCTCTCGAAAGGATATGACCCAGCTTCCGGGTTTTGATCACGATGCATATGTAGAGGTAGCCGATGTTTCACACAGAACCATGGCCGAATTGATTGAAGAGTTCAGAACGGTTAGGCAATCAACCATACTGCTTTATAAGAGCTTCACCGAGAAAATGCTCAAGCGGGAAGGTTTTGCGAATGGAATGGTGTTAAGCGTTGAAAATCAGGGGCTGGTCATTGCCGGCCATTTACTCCATCACGTCAACGTGCTGAAAGAACGTTACCTAGTGTAATGCAGCTCTAACCGGAATCTCCTGGAGTATCTGAGCTTCAGCAGTCATAAGCTCTTCCAGTCGATCGTATACCTCGTTGTCCTCAAAGTAATTCAAGGCAAACCCTACGAAAATATGCCCGTGTTTTGCTTCACTGGCCCAGAGATTTTTGTAAAACCGCTTCAACTCCGGATCTTCAAGTGCCTCGGAAACCAGTCTAAACCGCTCTGCACCTCGACACTCCAATACCGATGCGAGTAACAACTTGTCGAGAAACCGCTCCTTTCTTCCACTACGGGCGAGTTTCATGAGTTTATTGACGTATATATCTTTTTCAATCTCGTGGTTGAGTGTTACACCTTTTGACTGCATAACGTCGTGCACCATCTTGAAATGCTCTAACTCCTCAATGGCCGTGTCTATAAGGTCGGGCAATATCTCAATTCGGTCGGGGTACTTTGCCACGAAACTCATCGCCATACCGCTGGCCTTGCGCTCACAGTCGGCATGGTCGCGTAGAAACGAAGGGAAATCGGCCATAACAGCATCGATCCACTCTTGAGAAGAGGCAACTTTAACATCGATTGAAAGTTTCATGCCTCTAAAGTAATACGCTTGAAATTAGATTTGTAACTAGCGCCTTCTTTTATCGCGCTTTCGATTGTCTTTTCTCTTTTTGTCACGTCGCGGACTTTCCTGATTGCCAGCAACCTCAACATTACAACGTCTGCCTCGGAACTCTTTGCCATTCAGATGACGAAGTACTTCAGAACTGTAATTCTCGTCAACTTCTACAAACGAAAATGTTTTAAGTACTTCAATTCGGCCAATACCGATTCCCTCTAATTGCGGCTGTTCGTTTATAAAGCCCATTAAACGTTGAGCGTTCAAGGAGTCTTTTTTACCGAGGTTGACAAAGAAACGATCAAAGCTAACTCTGCCTCGACGCTCTTTCCGGTTTTTCTGTTTCTTTCCTTTTCGATCGTTCCAGTCAAAGTCATCGTCGTGACGGGATTTTTTCTCCTTCTTGGCCTTAATATTCAGATCATTGGCGTCTTTATAGTAGCTCAAGAATCGGTTGAATTCGGTAGAAAAGAAGCGCTGGATCAATTCTTCTCGTGAATAGCCTTCCAGTTCAGCCGTTATAGCCGGTACGTATTGGGCAAATTCAGAATCATCAACCTCAACTGTTTTTAGGTCCTGAACCAGCTTAAACAGTTGGTTGGTGCATATTTCTTTGCCCGTAGGAATGGCCCGTTGTTCAAACGACTTGCTAATTTTTTTCTCTAGAATCCGAACCTTTGATCGCTCCTTATTGGTAACCAGAGCTATTGATTCACCTTTTTTACCGGCTCTCGCCGTTCTACCACTTCGGTGAATGTATGATTCCAGTTCGTCGGGTAAATTGTAGTTAATTACGTGGGTAATGTCGTTCACATCCAAGCCCCTGGCTGCTACATCGGTGGCCACCAATATCTGAAGATGTTTTGATCGGAACTTGCCCATTACGTGATCGCGCTGTGCCTGCGAAAGGTCGCCATGCAAGGCGTCGGCATTGTATCCACCCTGAATCAGATTGTCTGCTACCTGTTGTGTTTCACGTCGGGTTCTGCAGAATACCATTCCATAGATGTCGGGGTTTACGTCAGCAATTCGCCTTAATGCTTCAAATCGGGTTCTGGAATTAACGAGGTAGTAGTAGTGCTCAATGTTCTCGGCACTTTGATTGGCTCTGGCCGTCTCAATCTCAACCGGATCGTTCATGTACCGTTTAGCAATTCGGGAAACTTCCCGAGGCATGGTTGCCGAAAAAAGAAGGGTTTGCCGTTCGGATGGTGTGTTGCTTAGAATAAAGTCCAGATCATCCTTAAAACCCATGTTCAACATCTCATCAGCTTCGTCTAACACCAACATATCAATGTTGTCTAGAATCAGGTTTCCCCGCTCAATGAGGTCAACAACTCTTCCAGGTGTACCTATCACTGCGTGTGCGCCGCGTTTCAGGTCTCTGATCTGATTTACAATGCTGGCGCCACCGTATACCGATACAGACTGAAAACCGTGTCGATGTTTGGTATAATTCTCAATGTCTTTTGCTATTTGACGACAAAGTTCACGTGTTGGGCTAAGCACCAATGCCTGAATTGCTTTGTTGTTGAGATCAATTTTTTGAGCAATGGGTAAACCAAAAGCTGCTGTTTTACCGGTTCCGGTAGAGGCTAATGCCAGTACATCGGATTGGTGATTGATGATTTGTGGAATGGATTTTTCCTGAATAGGAGTAGGGTTCTCAAAGCCTAACTCCTTGATTGCCTGCAAGATATCGTCTTGCAATCCAACTTCTTCGAAGGTGGTCATACTGTATGTTGTTTAGTGCACCGCCGTGCGTTAATCGAACGAACACCAAAACCAACAGTGACCGCTCTGCCAAATAAAGCTGCAAAAGTAGCCTTTTGTAAACGATAAATTTCTACAACCGGTGTAAATAAAAAAACCGTTGCACATGCGTACAACGGTTTTCTCTGTATGGATATGAGCTCGAAACTAGTGAACCATTACCTTTTTGGTAGCGATTAATTGCTCATCCTGGATAAGTACGTAGTACACTCCTTTTGCCAGTTCAGGTAAATTAAGTTGGAAGTCTGTACCACTAAATGCAGTTTCCTGTGTTACAACATTACCTCTTAGGTCCATGAGTCGTACCACAGTGTTATTAAACGAACCTTGATCAAGGTGAAGGTTAATAAGATTTCCGGTAACCGGGTTCGGATAAACGTCAAGGAAAGAAGCTTCTCTTACCTCGTTAATACCAACCGTACTCACGTTAATGACAGATTTGCTTACTACGTCGTTTCCAAACTCGTTGGTTACATCAAGGGTAACCTTGTAAACACCTGTAGCTTTAAACTTAACTGTTATGTCTTTGTCCTTGTTAAGATCTCCCTGAACAACAACTACATTGGTTGTAGTACCATCGGTGTGCTCAATTTTCCAGGATCTCTTGGTAGCAGGCTTACCACCGCTAATGTCGGTAATGGTAATCTCTTCGTTAATCTCAATATTCGATTTGGTAACCGAGAAATCAGCGGTAGGAGCAAGATTGTCAATGGTTACCTTTTTGATGATGTGATTTCTTTGATCCGTAACATAGATCGCATTTCCACCATCGTATCCCATTCCATATAGGTTACCGAATCGGGCGTCGGCACCAACACCGTCTTTGTTCCCGGTTTGGCTGGTACTTCCAGCGAAGGTACTTACTGTTCCGTTTTGCTCGTCGATTACACGGATAGCGGTACCATCACAAACGTAAATCAAGCCATTTACTACAGCGATTCCTCTTGGTGAACGGAACCGTGCCTCTGCAAGACTTCCGTCTTTACTACCTAAACCGCCACAAATAGTAGTGGTCGATCCTGTGCTAATGTTTACCTTACGAATTGCGGCATTACCAAGGTCGGTCATAACCAACGTGTTAGCATCCAACATTGCGATTCCGTAAGGAGTAGTAAATCGAACATTTGCTCCTCCGGTTGCATCTTTGTTACCAGCTTCAGTTCCTTTACCGGCAAGGGTAGTTACGTTGCCTGATGCCGTAATTTTTCGGATACAGTGGTTAAGGAAGTCGGTAACGTATAAGTTCCCGCTGCCATCCATAGTTATACCTTTTGGCGTGTTAAAACGTGCTCCGGTTTTGCTTCCATCTTTGTAACCAGATGTACCCCAGCCACCAACCGGGTTAGCTCCGGCAAACGTACTCGAAACCTGTCCGTCACCTACATTTTTGAACGACGTAAGTTTTCGTATGGCGTGGTTTTCTGCGTCAACAATGTAAACGTTGTCAGAAGCATCAACAACAGCTGATGTTGGATTGTAGTATTCAGCCGCGACTCCAGTTCCATTTTTGTAGCCTAAAGAGAAAGAAGGATCACCCAGTTTACCACTACGGTTGTAGGCTTTTCCTCCACGAATTAACCTAATTTTATTACTCTCGGTTACATAGAGGTTTCCTTTACTATCCCAGGTCAGGCCTTCTGGTAGATAAAAGTAGGCGTCGTCTACGTCAGCGGTTACGTTGCTGAAGTTAGATGCTGGGTTAGCATTTACTTTACCTGCAAATGAGGTAACTGTTTGTGCATGGATAAAGCTTGCTGAAAAGAAGCAAGCAGTAGCTATTAGAAGTATCTTTTTCATTATAACTTAAGTTTTCAAATCTGATTGCGGTCCGCAAAATACCAAGTTATATCATAATCCTTGCATATTGTTTGTAATAAAAGAGTCCACAGCCGTTGATATTGTGTTCATTATGTCGCCGTAATCTCGTTTTATAAACTCGTTTCCTGTAATCTGTTCATAGAGTTCCACATAGCGGTTGGATACGCTCTCTACAAAGTCGGGAGTCATTTCAGGAATTTGCTGTCCTTCAAGCCCCTGGAAACCATTTTGAATGAGCCATTGGCGCACAAACTCTTTAGAAAGTTGCCGCTGTTTCTGGTCCTTCGCCTGAATTTCGTTGTAAGTGTCTTGGTAGAAGTACCTGCTGCTGTCAGGTGTATGAATCTCATCGATCAGGATGATTTCATCGTTATGAATACCAAATTCGTATTTGGTGTCAACAAGTATCAAGTCACGTGAGTCGGCTTTTTGACTACCAGCTTCAAACAACTTCAAACCATAATGCTCCAGTTTTTCGATCTGACGTTTCTTTAAGATTTTATTGGCATGCAGTTCAGCAAAAGAAATATCCTCGTCGTGCCCCGTCTTGGCCTTCGTGGTAGGCGTAATAATCGGAGTAGGTAAACGATCGTTTTCCTTAAGCCCATCGGGTAGTTTTACACCACAAAGTTCTCGCCCGCCATCGCGGTACACCCGCCATGCATGCCCGGCCAAATAACCTCGTACCACAATTTCAACAGGTAGAGGTTCGCAGCGATATCCGATGGTAACATGTGGGTCGGGTTCTGATATTTTCCAATTTGGAACAATGTCCTGGGTCTCATCCAAAAACGTAGAAGCAATTTGGTTGAGAACCTGCCCCTTATAAGGTATTGGCAGCGGTAGTACATGATCAAATGCTGAGATGCGATCACTCGCAATCATCACTAAAAATTGATCGTCAATATTGTAAACATCGCGAACCTTGCCACGATAGAATTCTTTCTGATTTTTGAAAAAGAAGTTGGTTGAAACTAACGACTCCATATGTTCAAATGTAAAGTTTCGAATGATACCTAGTTAAAAAATTATGTTAAATGTTCAAAGTTGTGATAGGAATTCCAGCGTATTTACGCCATCGGCATAATCACTTAGAACCGTCTGTTGGCTGGTTCCGAAGTCGATTGCCCCGATTCCTTCACGGTGTGAAACCACTACCTGTATTTCATCGGCATGTTTGTCTAACCACTGCTGAGCGTCTGAAACAGAACTGTATCGTTCATAAAAGATACACGCCAGGGGAGAGTGCAATTTTTCATCCTCTTTCACCAGTAAATAACCCGTATCAAGGTGCTCCGTCAGGTTCATCAGAAAAATTGCCTTGTGGTACGTGTAATTGTTTGCAAACTTGTTATGGTTGATGAGGTCTGCAAATTCCTGGGTGTTGTCAAGAAATCGTTCCAGTGCAAAATCGTCAGGAATTAATAATTTGGTTA